>DASVVS010000148.1:0-5920 GCA_036386455.1 Thermoleophilaceae bacterium | reverse complement strand
GGCGTGGCTCGCGCCTGGCGGCCCTAGACTGCGGTGCCGCAGGGCGCGTAGCTCAGTGGGAGAGCGCTCGCTTCACACGCGAGAGGTCGCTGGTTCGAAACCAGCCGCGCCCATGTCCTCACCGCAGCACCGTCGGCTAGTCGGACAAGGGTATCGGCGCTAGCGCCGCTTCTGGATCGAATCCGGCCGATCTATCCAGCGGCACCGCCACGTCCTCCTCGAGCTCATCCAGGATCGGTGCGTTGACGGACTCGATTGCGCGGAGTAGTCCAACGTCCGTCTGGCCAACGCGCGGTAGATCGATGATCGATTCGATGCGCCCGAGCCAGTTCGCCTCGAAGGTATTCGACACGTACGTACGGCGGTGGCCGTCCCCCCAAGCCGACAGCTGAGTGAGGGCGTAGCGCGCCTCATCGACGAGCCCGGTTCCGTCGACGGCTGCGAGGCATGCGCGCCCCTGCCCCAGCAGGGCAGCCGGCCGAGCAGTCTGGTCCCCCTCACGCAGGCGGCGCCAGGGCGCAAGGAGTTCTTCGATGTCGTGGTCGCTTCGCATACGCCGGCCGCGCTTCCGCTCGCGATCACGCCAGGCGGCTAGATAGTGCTCGGCGGCGGCGTTTTCGCGCTCGAGCTTGAGTCCGACCAGCGGCGCCTCGTTTTGAAGTGAGGCATGCGCCGGCCAGCGCTCTGCGGCTTGCTCGATTAGCCGTCGTGCCGAGTCCAGAAGCCCATCGTCGCCAGCCAACCGAGCCTCACGGCGTCGGATGCGTGCCTCGCCCACCAGCGCCTCGGGACTCGTCTCGACTAAGCGCTCGCGCGCCGACGTGGCGTCGCTGCCTCCCTTGACGTGGGCCCATTGGCCGCCAAAACGGCGCGAGTGGTAGCCCGCAATGAGCGCGGCCGTATCACGGAGCTCCGCTATCTCAAGCGCGCGAACGAGCACGGCCAGGACGTTCCCGTTGTCGGGGAACCGGGCCACCGCCGTCCACGCGAGCGCAACGCCGGCAATTGCATCCTGCAACGTGATGGCGACAGCCAGCGCGGTCCATCCCGATGCTTCGGACGGCTGCCACCAGATCGCCTCGCGGGCCCAGCTTTCCGCACGCGTTACATCGCGATGGCGTATCGCGCCGGCGAAATTGCTGAGCGACATGACCACGAAGTGCGGATCTCCCGTCCGCGCCGCATATGTGCGCTGCAAGCCGAGTAGATGCTCTGCGTCGTCGCGCGACGAACCTTCATCAGCGGCAAGCCGCCGTGCGACTGCGTTCGCCTTCTCCGCCCACCCGCGCGGATCGGGCAGTGTACTCTGCGACCGAAGCGCTGGCGCGCCGGGCAACGGCAGAAACGCGAAGACGCTTCTCAGCGTTGGCTCATTCGGCGCGTCGGTGAGGAGCGAGTCACTCACCACGCGGCACCAACCGTCCTCGGATGGATAGGCGCGGAATGAGAGATGCGCGATCGCCTCCTGTTCACGCAGTGCGAGGTCCGGCTCGATCTCCTTCTCCACCACTTTCCGCGTGATCGAGCGGACCGCTTCGACGGCGGCACGAGCCACCTCGGCGCGAAAACCGCCGTCCTCGTGCGCAAGCGCGGGCGCGAACTCGACGCCAACGACCGCGTATCTAGCATCGTGCCACGGTATGCCGGCAGGGAGGCTCGAGACGCTTCGCCAGAGCGGCATCAATCTGCGGTCGACCTGGTGACGCGCGAGCGCATTGAGATAGCGGCCTGACAGGTCGACGCCCGCCGGTGCGCTCTGCAACAGCGACCGGCGCGCCACGAGCTGTCGCAGTACGCCGCCCGCACGTTCAAGCGTCTCCACCTGTCCGGCTAGATCGAACGCACGCGCAAGAGTAATTGCGTGCTCGATATCGTCGGCCGCCCGCTCCCAGTTGCGGCAGATGTGCTGTGCCAAGCTGGAGTCGAGACTCGGGCCAAATCCCCCGGCATCTCGAAGGCGCCACAGCCAGTCGGCGAGCAAATCGACGGCTTCGTCAGGCGTCGAGGCAGCGATGAGCTCACGACCGGAGAGCACATCATCCAACACTCGATCGGGATTGTCCGCGAAGGCGACGAGCCAGTCCGGCAGACGACCGCGGTCGAGCACACGCCGCCAAATGTCCAGCTGCGTGTTCATGAATCCGTACCGCGACCGTAGTCCGAGCGACGGGAGACGGCGCGTACGCGATCCAGGTGAACTCGCCGGGCGTCGCTCAGCTCCGCGGGAGGATCAGCATCGATCGTTCCGACTCGAAATACGTTTGCCGCCGTGTGCTGGATCGGCGCGTGGAGGTACTCGCGGTTCGGAGCGTCGCCCAACGCTTCGAGGTTCACCGCTCGGCCGGTGTCCAGCTCTGGCGGCGCAGGGCAAAAGTACGGATAGAGCCAACCATCGAGGAGCGACGGCGCAGTCACTAGTCGGCGGTTGCCCGACCAAGCGGCCGACGGAAGATCGCGCACGTAGTACCTGAAGAGCACGACTTCGACCGGCACAGGAACTGGACGGTGGCTTAGCCCGAGACGACTTCTCAGCCGATTTGCCCACTGCGGGTCGTCTTGGCCTGGGTCGTCGCCGAACAGCTCGCGGGCCTCCATCCATAATCCCGCCCAGCGCGGCGCCAGCGTACTCGCGCGTCCCGAGTCCCAAAGGTGAAGGCCCGCGTTGACCGTGTCGATGTCAGCTCGGACCGGTGACGGCGCGCCCGCAACGCGACGCAGGGCAGCGGCGAACCCTGAGTAGTTCACAGGAACGTCCACGCTGCGCGGAAACCGCACCATTCGAAGGAGCAGCAGGTCATTGCTGGGTCCGGCGTCGTCGCCGGCGCCCGGTCGGAACGTCGCCGCGACCTCGGCGTCGTGCCGCGGCGACATCGGCGGCAGTGAGTTCGCCCACGGCAGCGCTACGTGCCTGGTCAGGTAACGGTTGTGCGCATCGCGCCACGCAGCGGAATCACGATGGTCCTCCGCCGCGCCACTCGCCGCGTAGTCAGCAGCGCGCGCGGCCGTAACTCGCTCGTCGAGTACCGCGTTGCGCGCGTCGAGCGGATCATTGCCCGACGCGCCGTCGTTGACGCGGTCGAGGAACGAAGCGAAGGCGACGCTCAACGTCGGGAGCAGCCCCCGGCCGGTCATTGCCATTGCGGGGCATCCTAGCCTCGTCGGCGGTGCGATCGATCGCCTCCTCGCCGAGAGCGTTGGCTGATTCCTCGCTCCGCACGGGTCGCGCGCGGATGAGGCACTAACGCATGTTTAGTGCCTGAATCCGGCGTTATCGACGGGAATCCGCGCGCATCTCCCGCGGCTCGGACGCCGCGCAGTCGTTCGCGAGCCCGCTCGACACGCGGGATCGCCGCCGAAGCTCGCTCGAAAGCCGACTCGCTTCACACGCGAGAGGTCGCTGGTTCGAAACCAGCCGCGCCCATTCCGGGGAAGGTGTTTCGCGGAGGTTCGAACCACCGCGCAGCAGCTAAGTGCCACCGGGAGTCGTTCGCGGTGGGCCGGCGCTCTCGCTGAGGCGCCCAGTGGCGATCCTCAGGTGCCGGGGCTGTAGAGGCGCGCCACGTCGCTCGCGCTCAGCCCGCGGCCGTAGACCGCGACGTCGTCGAGGCGGCCCTTGAAGGCGTTGGCGGAGCCGGCATAGGCGCCGATCGTGAGGTTGCCGGGCGCGGCGTTGTAGGCGACGGTGGCCGGCTTCGAGCCGAGGCTCGCGCCGTTGACGAACAGCTCGGCGCGGTCGGCGGCCTCGTCGAAGACGAACGCCCAGTGAAACCACTGGCCGGTCGGGGCGTTGGCGGTCCAGCGCACCTGCGTGGCGACCCCGGTGTCCGAGTACCAGACGACGTCGGTGCTGGCGTTCGGCAGGTAGAGGATCGGCGCGCGCGTGGTCGCGCTGCCGCCGACGAGCGTGTGCCAGCCGCTCGTGTCGTCGCGGTAGGCCCAGCCCTCGAAGCTGCGCGTCTGGCCGTTCTGGAACGGGTTGTAGGAGGTCGTGATCCGGCCGCTCGAGCCGTCGAGGCCGACCGACTTGTCGCCGTCGCCGGTGGCGCCCGCCTGGCCGAGCGTGAAGGCGCCGGCGTAGGTGCCGTCGTTGGAGCCCTTCGAGTCGTGGGCGAGCGTGCCGGAGGTCTCGTTGAGGCGCCAGTGGGCGGTGCGCGACTTCTGAGGTTCGAGCCCGGCGATGGTCCATGTTCGGACGGCGGGGGTGGGGTCGACGTTGGCGGCGCCGTCGCGGGCTCGGACTTCGAAGGTGTGGGTGCCCGTGGCCAGGTTGCCGTATCCCTTGGGCGAGCTGCAGGCAGCCCACGCCCCGGCGTCGAGACGGCACTCGAACGTCGCGCCGGGCTCGCTGGAGAAGCCGAACGACGCCGTCGTAGCCGTCGTGGTGCCGGTCGGGCCGGACGTGATCGTGGTGTCCGGCGGCTCGATGTCGTCGAATTCGAAGAAGTTGTTCCCGGACCAGCCGAGCTGCCAGTGCGAGCTGAGCCAACTGTTAGGTGCGGGGCTCGTGTCGAAGTACGTGTCCTGGCCGCAGTCGATCGCCACCGGGTTCGCGCTCGGGCACGTTCCCTCGGTGTAGGACTGCCCCGGGTACATCCCGCCGTCGTCGTAGCACATGACATCGATGCCATCGGCGCAGTGGCCGTTCTGCGTCGCCTGTGGGGCGGTTTCGTTGACCGCGCCGAGCGTATGGAAGAGCTCGTGCATCGGTATGTACGTGTGCCAGGTGCCCGGCTGCGCGTCTGTGCGGCCGCGCCACGTGACCGAGTACAGCGAGGTCGTGTTGTTCCAGTTGTTCGCACTGCGGGTCCACGCGCCCATCGCGTCCATGCAGTAGCACTCGCCGAGGCCGGCGGCCTGGCCCGAGCCGGACTGGGGGTACTCGCCGTGGTCGTAGAAGATGAAGTACTTGCGCGGGCCGCTGCCAAAGCAGTGCGACTGGCCGGTGCAGAAGCCGGCGTCGATGGCCGCCTGCTTGACCGCGGCGAAGGTGTTCGGTCCGTTGTTGACGAACGAGGCCACGCGCACGCTCACCCCGTCGGAGTAGCACGGTGTCCTGATCTGGGCCGCCGGCCCGCCGCTATTGAGCGCCGCCGCCCTGATCGCGGCGTTCATCCGCCACACGGCATTGTTGATCATGGGGTAGAACTCGTCGCGCCGGTCCGGGCTCGACGCGTGCCGGCCGTACAGGACGACGATGCTGTTCACGTCGGAACCGTCGGAGATGCAGTGCGGAGTATCGCCGACGCCTCCCGGCAGCTGGTGGTGGGCGCCCTGCATGTCGACCGGATCGGGGCCGTGTGTGATCGACAGCTCGCCGGTGCGCGCACGGAGCAGATACGACCCGCTCGGCAGGCGCCGGGCGGTCCCGAGAGCGTCCACCTGCTCGAACCCGCGCGTGCTCGGCGCCGCGCCGAGCGGCCGGGCGGGCGACCGGCCGCGGGCGCCGACCGCGTCGAGCGCGGCCTCGAGCTCGGCCGTCGCTCGAGCGGTCCCGGCAGGCGTTCCGGGGTGACCCTGGCCGGCCGCGGCTCCAGGCGCGACGGCGAAAGCGCCTGCGGCGACAGCGGAAACCAAAGCAATGCGAACGGCGCGCATGGTCCTCTCCCTCTGAGCTCCGCTGCCACGAGGCAGCGCGGGCGACGTTCCTCCCGCCTCGGCCTTGAGGCATGAGAAGACCTGAGTACTGCAGCGAGTCCGTCCGAATACCAACGTAAGTGCGCCAGGGCGCCCTGTCAAACGGCCGCGCGACCCGGCGGCTCGGGGAGCTACGCCGCGGCGTCCGCCAGCGCGTAGCGGAGGATCTCGACCACCTGCTCGGGCTCGCGGGCGACCGCCAGGGCGGCGCGGTCGACCTCCTTCAGCGCGTGGTCGTGCTCCGGCGGGTGCAGGGTGACGAGCGGCTTGCCGAGAGCCGCGGCGT
>DASVVS010000147.1:0-1833 GCA_036386455.1 Thermoleophilaceae bacterium | reverse complement strand
CGGCTCGAGCCGGGAACGCAGGCAGGCGCTCGACCCATGGCTCGACTTTTACAATCGCCGCCGACCACACGGCGCGCTCGGTCGCCAACCGCCCGTCACCCGCTTAGGCGGGAACAACCTCCTCGGGTCTTACAGCTAGCCCGCGACGGGCTCCGCCAGCAGCGGAGCGAGGCCGCCGCGGACCTCGTCGGGCATGGGCTTCTTGCCCTTCGTGCGCGGGTCCACGAAGACGTGGCGCATGTCGCCAGAGGCCACCGGCTGCCCGTTCACGGACGCCTCGATGCGGGTGCTCATGGCGGTGTTGCCCAGGCGCGTGATCGAGACGTCGAAGTCGATCTCGTCGTCGAAGCCCGCCGGGCCCAGGAAGCGAACGGTCGCCTCGGCGACGACCATGTCCGTGCCGGCCTCGAGCATCGCGTTGTAGTCGCCGGCCCGCTCGCGGAAGAGCTCGGTCATGACCACGTCGAAGTAGCCGAGCCAGTTGGCGTTGAAGACGACGCCCTGCGGGTCGCACTCGCCGTAGCGGACGCGGATCGTGTGGCGGAACGTGTCGGCCATCGGGCGCAGGCTATCCGTGCAAGACATCTTGCAGCCGGGGGCCCCTTCCGTCCGACCTCAGCCGTAGCTTGCCGAACACATGTTCCCCCTGCTCCGCAACCGCGCCGCCCGCGCCCTCGACGTCGCAATCGAGTTCGCCACGCTGGGCGAGTACCGCCTGGCGGACCCGGTCGCCCCGGGTGCCCCGGCGCGCGGAGCACGCCGCCGAGCCGAGCCGATGGAGCGCCGGGAGGGTGCTCCGGGCCGGCCGGCCGCGCGGGGGGGCACGGCGGTTTCGCGCGGGACGGTCCTCCCCGGCTGGGGGATCGCTCCTGCCCGGGGCTCCGCTCCTGCCCGCGGGAGTGCTCCTCCCCGCGGGAGTGCTCCTGCGATAGCCCGGCTGGTCGTGCCGGCGAGCGCCGCGGGCGCCGCCCGGCTGCGTCCGGTCCCGGTGAGCGACGACGCCGCCATCAAGCAGCTCGCTCAGGAGCACCACGGCGTCGTGGCCACGCCGGTCATGCGCGTACGCGGCGGAATGGCACCCGCGCCGGCGCAGCCCTGCGAGAGCCCGCGGCGCTAGCAGTTGCACCCTTGCAGAGTCCGCGGCGCCTGCTGCCGCCGCTTCAGGCGGCGTCGCTGAGGAGGCCGCGCTCTCACGCGGGTAGATCAGGAGGCCGCTCGAATGTGAGCGGCTCGACGAGGTGGGCCCTCTAAGTACCGCTATGCGGGAATAAGACAGCCCACCTCGTGGTGGACCGGTCCCACCGCGCGGCGAACCCATCCGGGCGGCGGCCGAGGGCTCCCGGCGCGGCTACGGCGCGGCGCCGCTGCGTGCTGCCGTTGGACGAGGCGCTGGGGCAGAGGCGCCCTCAGGCGCCGTCGCTCAGCAGGCCGCGCTTCTCGAGCTCCTCGCGCAGCCAGCGGATCGGCTCAGGGTTCTTCGCCTCGCTCGCTCCGTCCACCTCGATGAACCGCTGGAAGAGGTCGTGGTCGGGCACTCGGCGGAGCATGTCCTCGAAGCGGCCGGTGTCAAGCTCGCCCTTCTTGCGCATCTTCTTCCACAGGTGGTACGGACGATCGTGCAGCTCGATCGTCGCGAGCAGGCGCTCGTCGCCGGTGTAGCGCTCGGCGAAACGGCGGGCGCGCGTCGCGTGGTGGTTGCGCCCCTGCGGCGGCAGCCAGTCGCGCTGCTTGTACTTGAACGCGTCGTGCACGATCGCGAGAAAGCGGAGCTGCTCGCGGCGCTCGCCGGTCTCGCCGTCGCGGTCGATCACCTCGAGGAGCTCGGAGACGTGG
>DASVVS010000146.1:0-10244 GCA_036386455.1 Thermoleophilaceae bacterium | reverse complement strand
GTCCATGATCTCGTAGGTCGAGCGCTCCTTGAGCACGCCTTCCTGGTGGATGCCCGACTCGTGGGCGAAGGCGTTGCGGCCGACGATCGCCTTGTTGGGCTGCACGGCGTAGCCGGTGAGGCGGGACACGAGCCGGCTCGTGCGCGCGATCTCCTGGGTGACGATGCCCGTATCCAGCCCGACGTCGGGCTTGCGCGTCTCGAGCAGCATCACGATCTCCTCGAGCGAGGCGTTGCCGGCGCGCTCGCCGATCCCGTTGACGGCGCACTCCACCTGGCGGCAGCCGGCGGTCAGCCCCGCGAACGAGTTGGCCACGGCCAGCCCGAGGTCGTTGTGGCAGTGGACCGAGAGCGTCACGCCGTGCAGGTCGGGCACGAGCCGGTAGAGCTCCTCGAACATCGCGGCGTACTCGTGCGGCATGGTGTAGCCGACGGTGTCCGGCACGTTGATCGTGGTGGCGCCCTCGTCGATCGCGATCTGGATCACCTCGGCCATGAACTCCACGTCCGAGCGCGAGCCGTCCTCGGGCGAGAACTCCACGTCGTCGGTGTACTGGCGCGCGTGCGCGACGGCGGCTCGGGCCTGGCCCTTCACGTCCTCGCGCGTGGTCTGCAGCTTGCGCTCGATGTGGATGTCGCTGGTCGCGATGAAGGTGTGGATCCGCGGGCGCTCGGAGTCCTTGACGGCGTTCCAGGCGGCGTCGATGTCCTGGAAGCCCGTGCGGGCGAGTCCGCAGATCACAGGTCCCTCGACCTCGCGCGCGATCGCCTGGACCGCCTCGAAGTCGCCGGGCGAGGTGATCGGGAAGCCGGCCTCGATCACGTCCACGCCCAGTCGCGCGAGCTGGTGCGCGATCTCCAGCTTCTCCTGCCTGTTCAGCGAGATGCCGGGCGACTGCTCGCCGTCGCGCAGCGTCGTGTCGAAGATCCGGACCCGGCCCTCGTCACTCCTGTTCGGTACGTCGCTCTCCATGTCGTTTCCTTTCAGTGCTCCTCTTCGTTCTCCTGTGGGTTTGCGGCTACGCGGCCGCCACGCGTTATTCCCCCCGAGGGGGGAGCAGGAGAAGTCGAAGCGAGAGCAGGTTCGACATGCGTCTTCCACTGTAACGGGTCGCGCAACATCGGCGCTCGGGATGGTTTCCAGCGGACGATGCGATTCGCCGTGGTCCCGCTGACGTGCGCGGCGTGCCTCCTCGCGTTGCCCACGCAGGCCGCGGCCGGCACCGCGAGCGCGCGCACCTACGACCTCCAGACCAGAGGCGGGGCCGAGACGTTCACCACCGCGACCTACGCCGCCGCGCCGGGTGAGGCGAACGTCGTGACGGGGGCGTCCGCGCAGGACGCGTTCGTGTTCCGCGACTCCGGCGCGGAGGTCACACCCGGGCCGGGATGCGAACGGATCGACTCGCACGCCGCGCGCTGCCCTATCGCCAGGCCCGGGTACTCCGCCGGCCAGCGCATCGAGCTCGGCGACGGTGACGACTCGGCGACGTCGAACGGCGCGATCCACGGCGGTCCCGGCGACGACGTCATCTCCGGCGCGGCGCACCTCGCGGGCGGGCCGGGCGACGACGTGCTCGTGGCCGGCACCGGCCCTACCGAGCTCCTCGGCGGAGACGGTCGCGACCGCCTGGTCGGAGGTCCGGACGCCGATGCCCTGCGCGGCGACGACTCGGTGCCTGCGTCCGACACGATCGACGGCGGAGCCGGCAAGGACACCGTCAGCTGGAGCACGCACAGCGTGCCGGTCGCGGTCGATCTCGCCGATCCCGCACCGGACGGCGCGGCGGGCGAGGGCGACGAGCTGACCGACGTCGAGAACGTCCGCGGCGGACGGAGCGACGACTTGCTGCGCGGCGACGGCGGGCGCAACTCGATCGACGGAGGCCGTGGCGACGACGTGCTGCGTGGCCGCGGAGGCGCGGACGAGCTCGACGGGGGCTCCGGCGACGACCGCGCGTACGGCGCGACCGGCAACGACACGCTCCGGGCCGAGTCCGGGTACGACAGCGTGGACGGCGGCGACGGCGGCGACACGATCTCGTTCACCTCCGACTCCGTCCACACGACCGACCGGGTCAGGTGCGGGCGCGGCCGCGACCGCGTCGACGACCCGCAGGCCTCGGACTACGTCCCGCCGGACTGCGAGCGCGTGATCCTCGGCGCGTCGCCGGTGACCGTGGTCGGCCGCGGGCCCGGCTCGCTGATCCTCGAGGTCGGGCAGTACTACGAGGAGGCCGCGGACTGCGCCCTGATCAGGCTCGGCGACCGCGACGGCTCGCTGGGGAAGGTCAACTTCCGCCTGCCCGACATCGGCGAGACGACGCGCGTGCGGCTACCGCTCTCGGCCCGCGGGCGGGCGGTACAGGCCCGCCGGGGCCTCGCGCCCGCGACCCTGCGCCTGACGAGCGATCCGAGCAGGTGCCCGCGCGGCCGGCCGCCGGACATCCTGGAGCCGGACGCCGCCTACACGCTCGGCCTGTGAGGCCTGGCTAGAGGCTCACGGCGCGGCCGTCGTGGAAGCCCTCGGCCCCCACGATCGCGCGCAGCAGCTCGTCCGGCACCGGCCGGTCGGTCGTCAGGACCATGACGGCGTCGTCGCCGCTCTCGCCCTCGTCGTCGGGCTCGCGGCCCACGGCGGCCGACACGATGTTCACGTCCGCCCCGCCGAGCGCCGAGCCGACGCGCCCGATCATCCCCGGCAGGTCGCGGTAGCGGAAGACAGCGAGGTGGTCCTCGAGCTGCACGTTGAAGCGGGAGCCCCAGGCCTCGAGCAGGTGGCCGCGATGGCGACGGCCGAGCGTGGTGCCCACGACCCGCGTGCGCTTGCCGCCGCTGACGACGGTGATCCGCACGAGGTCGGTGAAGTCGCGCGCCGCGGGCTGCTTGGTCTCGGCGATCACGATCCCGCGCTCCTCGGCGAGCGCCGGCGCGTTCACGTCGTTGACCGGCTCCTCGGTCTTCCCTCCGAGCACGCCCTTCAGCACCTGCACGGTGAGCAGGCGGGTGTCGCGCTGGGCGATGCCGCCGAGGTACTCCGCCTCGATGGCGTCGATCGAGCCGTCCGCGAGGCCGGCCGCGATCGTGCCGAGGTTCGCGCAGAGCGGCAGGAAGGGCCCGAGGTCCTCGAGGTCCTCGGCGCGCACGGCCGGCATGTTCACCGCGCTGGTCACGAGGCCGCCCGTGAGCGCGGCCACGACCTGCTCCGCGGCCTGGTAGCCGGCGCGGTCGGTCGCCTCGGTCGTGGAGGCGCCCAGGTGCGGGGTGACGACCACGTTCGGGTAGCCGAACAGCGGGTGCTCGGTGATCGGCTCCTGCTGGAAGACGTCGAGCCCGGCGCCGGCGACCTTGCCGGAGTCGAGCGCGTCCTTGAGGTCGTCGTCCACGAGCAGCGGACCGCGCGCCACGTTCAGCACGCGCACGCCGTCTTTCATCTTCGCGAACGCCTCGGCGTTGAGCCAGCCCTCGGTCTCGGGCGTCTTGGGCAGGTGGATCGTGATGAAGTCGGCGGCGGCGTAGACCTCGTCAGAGGTCTCGGCGCGCTCCACGCCCAGGTCGCGGAAGCGCTCCTCGGAGACGAACAGGTCGAAGGCCACGACCCGCATGCCGAAGCCCTGCGCGCGCTGCGCGACGAGCTGGCCGATGCGCCCGAAGCCGAGGATGCCGAGCGTCTTCTCGTACAGCTCGACCCCGCTGAACTTGGAGCGCTCCCACTTGCCGCCCGTGAGCGACGCGTGCGCCTGCGGCACGTTGCGCGCGAGCGCGAGCAGCAGCGCCATCGTGTGCTCCGCGGCGGTGATGACGTTCGACTGCGGCGCGTTGGCGACCACGATGCCGCGCTTGGTGGCCGCGTCCACGTCGACGTTGTCCACCCCCACCCCCGCGCGGCCCACCGCGCGCAGCCGGTCGGCCTTCGCGATCAGGTCGGCGGTGAGCTTGGTGGCCGAGCGGATCAGCAGGCCGTCGTACTCGCCGATCCGCTGCTCGAGCTCGCCGTCGGCCCAGTCCACGCCGAGGTCGACGTCGAAGCCGGCCTGGCGCAGCAGCTCGATGCCGGACTCGCCGATCTTCTCCTTGACGAGTACGCGGGCGGCGTCAGTCACGCGGCGACGGGCACGCCGGCCTCGAGGAAGACGGCCTGCGCCGCTCCGACGCCTGTGCCGAGCTCGAGGTCGTGCCCAAGCTCCCGCAGCGTCATCTCGAACGCCGAGAGCGTGGTGATCATGTCGAAGGCGCCGAAGTAGCCGCAGTGCGCGACGCGGGCGATCTTGCCCTTGAGCTTGCCCTGCCCGCCGGCGATCGTGATGCCGTACTTGTCGCGCATGGTCTTGGGGACCTTGCCGCCGTCGATCGTGTCCGGAAGCTGGATGGCGGTGACGACGTTCGAGTTCTCGTCCTCGGGGCCGTAGAGCTCGAGGTCGAGCGCCTTGGCGGCGGCGCGCGTGGCGTCGCCGAGCAGGCGGTGGCGCTCGAAGACCTGGTCGAGGCCCTCCTCCTCGATCATCCTCAGCGCGACGTCGAGCGCCACGAACAGCGTGACGGCCGGGGTGAACGGGCTGTCCGGCGGGTCCTTGCGCTGGCCCTTGGCCGTCTTCTGCCAGTCGAAGTAGTGGCGGCGGCCGGGGATCGAGGCGGCGCGCTCCAGCGCGCCCTCGTTGGCGCTGGCGAACGCCAGGCCGGGCGGGCACATCAGCGCCTTCTGCGAGCCGGCGACGACCACGTCCACGCCCCACTCGTCCTGCGGGATCGGCACCGCGCCGAGGCCGGAGACCGCGTCGACCACGATCAGCGCGCCGGCGGCGTGCGCGACCTCGGTCAGCGCCTGGATGTCGTGGACCACGCCGGTGGAGGTCTCCGAGAGGGTCGTGAAGACCACCTCGACGCCGTCGTTCTCGGCCAGCTTGCGCTCGAGCTCGGAGGGGTCGATCTTGTTGCCCCAGCCGGCCTCCCAATGGATGGTCTGCGCGCCGAAGTCGTCGCACAGGTCGGCCCAGCGCTCGCCGAACTTGCCGGCCGAGGCGACCAGGGCGGGCTCGCCGGGCTTCACGAGGTTGGCCACGGCCGACTCCATCGCGCCCGAGCCGGACGCGGCGAAGGTGAGCACGTCGTTCTCGGTCTGGAAGACCATCTTGAGCCGCTCGAGCACGCGGGCGTAGACCTCCACGAACGCGGGTGCGCGGTGGTAGAGGATCGGCTCCGCCATGGCGTTCGACACCTCGGGCGGGATCGGCGTCGGGCCGGCGGTCATCACATAGCGCTTGATGTACGGGTTGGCCATCGGAGCGGCGAGAATACCGAGCGCCGTTTCGCGGGCGGGCTTAGCGCGGCTCGGTCTCGTCCAGGTCGTCGAGCCATTCCGGGCCCGCCGAGATGAGCGCGACGAAGGCGAGGATCACGAGGAGCGAGAGCACGGCTCCGGCGATCCCCAGCCAGAAGCCCCACTTGGCGATGTCCTCGTTCTTGGTGGTCTCGCCCCGCTCGACCTTCTTGAGGCCGTTGCGCGAGGCGATGCTCGCCGCGATCGAGAGGCAGAGGTTCAGCGGCGAGAGGAAGCCGAAGAACATGACGAGCGTGCCGATCGAGGCCAGCGACATGATGAAGCCGGCCATCGCGGGCGTGTTGTCGGGCTCGGCCTGGTGCCACTGGGTGGCGGCCCACGGTCCCGGCTGCTGGTAGCCGTAGGGCTGCTGCTGCTGCTGATAGCCGTAGGGCTGCTGGCCGTAGGGCTGCTGCGGCGGACCGTACGGCGACGGGGGCGGCTGCTGCGCGTACGGGGGCTGCGCGTACGGAGCCGGCTGGCCCTGCGGCGGGGGCTGGCCGTGCGGCGGGGGCTGGCCGTGCGGAGGCGGCTGGCCGTGCGGAGGCGGCTGGCTCTGTGGAGGCGGCTGGCTCTGTGGAGGCGGCTGCCCGGGGGCGCCCGCTCCGGCCGGCGGGCCGGACGGCGCGCTCGGCGGGAGCCAGCCGGGATCGGGTGGGTCCTGAGAGCCGTCCGCCATGTCGCGAGCCTACTCCCGCGCGCGGCCGGGAGCCAACTCAGACCTTGACCACGTACGAGCTGACGAGCTTGTCGTGGAGCGCCTGGTCGCGCTCGTCCCAGAGCGGCCAGAGCAGGTCCACGAACGGCGTGAAGAAGAAGAACCCGCCGACGAACCCGAACAGCAGCCACTTGACGACCCATTCGCGAACGAACGCGTCGCCGAAGGACCAGTCGCCGCCGTTCTCCTTGATGACCGTGATGCCGACCGCCTGCTTGCCCCACGTCTGGCCGTTGTGCTCGCCCTTGCGGGCCATGACCAGCGCGGGGACGAAGATCCAGCCGACCACGGTGAACAGCAGCAGGATGAAGATGAGCGAATCGATCAGATAGGCGCCGGCGCGGGCGCCGTAGCTCGCGGTCTCGCGACCCTGGAGCGCCTGTGGCACCGACGAGGCGTAGGCCACCGGGTAACCCGGCGCGTACCCGGGCTGCGGGTAGCCCGGAGGCGCGTATCCCGAAGGCGTGTACCCCGCCTGTGGGTAGCCGGGAGGCGTGTATCCCGGCTGCTGGTAGCCCGAAGGCGTGTATCCCGGCTGCGGGTAGCCGGGCTGGCCGTAGGGCGGTTGCCCGTAGCCAGGGGGCGGCTGCTGGCCCGGCGCGCCCCACTGGGGGCCGGGCGGCGGCGATTGCGGACCCGCTCCACCGGGCGGCGGCGGCGGAGGTGGCGGCGGGCTGCCGCTACCCGCCGGGGGCGGAGGCGGCGGACCGCCCTCGTGGTGCTGGGGCGGTCCGCCTTCCGACTCGATCTCGGTCCCTCCTACGGTGCTGGTGCTAGCCCTGCGCGGGCCGGCCGGCGAGCTCGTTCAGCTGGTCCTGGATCCACTTGTAGCCGTAGCCCAGCAGGAACAGCCGGCCGAAGAAGCCGATGCCGCTCGCACGGGGCTCGACCCCGGCCAGCTCCTGGGCGCGCCGCACGCGGCCGCCGAAGCTGAAGATCGCCACGAACGGCGGAATCAGCACGAACGCGCCGATCGTGAGAGCGGCGATCGTGGCGCCGGCGTTGTAGTCGATGCGGCCGCCGGACCACTCCTGCATCTCCTTGCTGGCCCGGTGGAACCAGTACACGTTGTAGAACGGGATGAAGAGGCACAGCAGCCACTCGACCACGGACTCGCGCTGGCCGATGCCACCGCCTCCGTAGCTGGCCATCGGCCCGCCCGGCTGACCCATCGGGGGAGCCTGGCCCGGTGCCTGCGCCGGTGCGGGCGGAGGGGGCGGCGGCGGGGGCGGCCCGCCCGCAGGCGGATTGCCTGGGTTTTCGGTGCTCATCTAATTGCCTCCAGAGTGTCGGGACTATTGCCTGTCACACACTTCTCGCGCAGCACGTTCAGGCCTGCGGCGGTCTCATCGAGAGCTCGTTGATCTGGTCCTGCGCCCACTTGTAGCCGTAGCCGAACAGGAGCACGCGGCCGAACATCCCGCCGCCGCTCGCGCGCGGCTGCACGCCGGCGAGCTCCTGCGCCCGCCGGAGGCGACCGCCGAAGCTGACCAGCGCCACGATGACGGGGATCAGGACGAGCGAGCCGAGCGTGAGCGCGGTGATCGTCGCGCCCGCGTTGTAGCCGATCCGGCCGCTCGAGTAGGCCTCCAGCTCCTTGCTCGCCCGGTGGACCCAGTAGACGTTGTAGAACGGGACGAAGAGGCACAGCAGCCACTCGACGACGGACTCGCGCGAGTTGACGGGGCCGCCGCCGTAGCCGGCCATCGGCCCGCCGGGCTGCCCCAGCGGCGGGGGCGCCGGCTGGTAGGCCTGCTGCGGCGGGGGGCCGTAGCCCTGCCCGGGCCCGGGTGGGGGCGGCGGCCCCGGCGGTGGGCCGGGGGGCGGGCCCGGTGGAGGCCCCGGGGGCGGGCCGCCGGAGGGCGGACTCGGAGGCGGCGGTGGGGCCGCGGGCGGCTCGGGCGCGGACGGCGGCTCGAAAGCCGGCGGCTCCGAGGCCGCGGGCGGCTCGGGCGCGGACGGCGGCTCGAAAGCCGGCGGGGCTGCGGGCGGCTCCGGGGCGGGCGGCTCGAAAGCCGCCGCCGGCTCGGGCGCCGCCGGCGGATCCGGCATCGCGGGCGCCTCGCCCATCGCCGTCACGTCCGGATCCGGTGCCGGATCCGGTTCCGGGATCTCGCTCATGCGCGTGACCTCGGCGCCGGCCTGTACCTCGAGGACGGTGTTGCCGATCCGGATCTCGTCGCCGGCGCCGGCCTCGCGCGCCCCCTCGATCCGCTCCCCGTTCAGGTAGGTGCCGTTGGTGGACCCGAGATCCTCGACCGTGACGCCCGTCGCGCTGGGCGTGAGCGACGCGTGACGCCGCGACGCCTCGGGGTCGTCGATCACCAGGGTGGCGCCTGCGGGGTCGCGCCCGACCACGCTGGAGCCCTCGGCCTCGAGCTCCTGCCCTGAATTCGGTCCGGCCGTGATGAGAAGCTTCATTGCCCGGACCCTAGCCCACGGTCCGGCGGAGCGCTAGCTCAGAACTCGGTCTCGATCCAGTCCATCATCGAGCGCAGCTCGCGGCCCTCGCGCTCGATCTGGTGGTTCTTGCCCTCTTCGCGCATGCGCTGGAAGTTCTCCTGGCCCGCGCGGTTCTCCGCGATCCACTCGCGGGCGAACTCGCCCGACTGGATCTCGGACAGGATCTCCTTCATCGCCTGGCGCGTGGGCTCGCCGATCACCCGCCTGCCGCGGGTCAGGTCGCCGTACTCGGCGGTGTTCGACACCGAGTACCGCATGCCGGTGATGCCCTTCTCGTACATCAGGTCGACGATCAGCTTGAGCTCGTGGAGGCACTCGAAGTAGGCGAGGCGCGGGTCGTAGCCGGCCTCGACGAGCGTCTCGTAGCCGGCCCGCACCAGCTCGCTGACACCGCCGCAGAGCACGGACTGCTCGCCGAACAGGTCGGTCTCGGTCTCCTCGCGGAAGCTCGTCTCGATCACGCCGGCGCGCGTGCAGCCGATCCCCTTCGCGTACGCGAGGACCATGTCGCGGGCGTTGCCGCTGGCGTCGCGCTCCACCGCGATCAGCCCGGGCACGCCGTTGCCGTCCTGGTACTGGCGCCGCACGAGGTGGCCCGGGCTCTTGGGGGCGACCATGCCGATGTCGACCTCCGGCCCCGGGTCGATCTGGTCGTAGGTGATCGAGAACCCGTGGGCGAACATCAGCAGGTTGCCGGGAGCGATCCCGTCCGCGACGTCCGACTCCCAGATCTCGCCCTGCTTCTCGTCCGGCAGCAGGATCATCACGACGTCGCCGCGGCTGGCCGCCTCGGCGATCGGGAGCACCTCGAGCCCGTCGCCGCGCGCCTTCTCGACGGAGCTCGAGTCCTCGCGCAGGCCCACCACCACGCTCACCCCGGACTCCTTCAGGTTGAGCGCGTGGGCGTGGCCCTGGGAGCCGTAGCCGAGGATCGCGACGGTCTTGCCGTCGAGCTTGGAGAGGTCTGCGTCGTTGTCGTAGATCACGGCGCGGGACTGTACCGGCCGCGCGTTCAGTGGTGCCCGCGGCCGCGACCGGGCGGCGCGCCGGGGCCGTGACCGCGACCGCGACCGGGCGGCGCGCCCCGGCGGTGCCCGTTCGCACGGCCGGGCGGCGCGCTCGGCGGGCGGCCGCGTCGGCGGGCGCGGTGCGACTGCCGGGGAGCGGGGCGAGGACGCGCGGGCCGCCCGCGGCGGGGGCCGGGAGCGGTCTGCACGGCGGCACGGGCGACCCCGGCACGAGGCCGCCGCCACGCGGGAGCGGGTGCCTGTGCGGCCCGCGCCGTGCGGGCGCGGCCCGTGCCGGCGTGGGCACGCCGCTCGCGGTGAGCGGCGCGACGCTCGGCGGAGCGGCGCTCAGCGGAGCGGCGGCGAGCGGACGACCGCCGCGGGCGCTCGGCCTCCGCTCCGCCCTCGCTGGTCGCTGCCTGCGTGGCACCGAGCGCGTCGATCGGAAGCAGGACCAGGCCGCGCCCGCCCGCGCAGCGGCGAAAGCCCGGCCGCGGGGGTGGCGGGAAGTAGCGCGGTGGGCCAGGCGGTCCGTTCAGGCAGACGGCGACGAGCTCCTCCGGCGGCGGGCAGTTCGGTGGGCAGTCGCGGTCCGGCGGCGGGCAGTTCGGTGGGCAGTCGCGGTCCGGCGGCGGGCAGTCCGGTGGGCAGTCGCGGTCCGGCGGCGGGCAGTTCGGTGGGCAGTCGCGGTCCGGCGGCGGGCAGTCCGGTGGGCAGTCGCGGTCCGGCGGCGGGCAGTC
>DASVVS010000145.1:0-3626 GCA_036386455.1 Thermoleophilaceae bacterium | reverse complement strand
GCGAGCCTGCGCCCGATCGGCGACTACGACCTCGTGTGCGTCACGAGCCAGACCGCGATCGACCCGCTGTTCGCGGCGCTGCGCCGCCAGGGCGCCGACGCCCGCGCCCTGCCCCGCGTCGCCGTCATCGGGCGCGCCACGCAGGAGGCGCTCGCGGCCCGCGGCATCGACGCCGACGTCGTGCCCGAGCGGCAGGTGGCCGAGGGAATGGCCGAGGCGCTGGCGGGGGAGGCGGTCGAGGGGCGCCGCGTGCTGGTGGCCCGCGCCGCGGAGGGCCGCGACGTGGTGCCGGACGCGCTGCGCGAGCGCGGCGCGGAGGTCGACGTGGTCGCGCTCTACAGGACCGTCCCGCTGCCGCCGTCGCGGGCAAGCATCGAGGCCGCCGCCCGCGCCGACTACGTCACCTTCACGTCCAGCTCCACCGTGCGCTACTTCGTCGAGGCGATCGGCGACGCCTTCCCGCGCACGGCGCGGATCGTCTCGATCGGCCCGGCCACGACCGCCACCGCCCGCGAGCTGGGGCTCGAGGTGCACGTGGAGGCGAAGCGCCACGACGTGGACGGTCTGATCGACGCACTGCTGGAGGACGCCCGATCGTCGTAACGCTGCTCACCGACTACGGCCGCGACGACGAGTTCGTGGGCGTCTGCCACGGCGTGATCAGACGGATCGCGCCGGACGTGCCGATCGTGGACGTGACGCACGGCATCGAGCGGCACGGCATCCGCCACGGCGCGCTCGTGCTCGCGGCGTCGCTGCCGTACATGCCGGTGGGCGTGCACGTGGCGGTGGTCGATCCGCAGGTCGGGACCGAGCGGCGCGCGGTGGCCGTGCGCTGCGCCGACGGGCGCGTGCTCGTGGGTCCGGACAACGGCGTGCTCAGCCTCGCGTGGGAGCGCTCGGGCGGAGTCGAGGAGGCGGTGGACGTGAGCCGCTCGCCGCACCGGCTCGAGCCCGTGTCGGCCACCTTCCACGGGCGCGACGTCTTCGCTCCGGTGGCGGCTCATCTCGCGATCGGCGACGAGCTCGCGGATGCGGGCGAGCCGCTCGACCCGGGCGTGCTCGAGACGCTGTCGCTGCCCGAGGCGCGCATCGAGGACGGGGTGGCCGTCGCCCACGCGCTCGTCGTCGACGGCTTCGGCAACGTCGCGCTCGATCTGCGCCACGACCACCTGCTGGAGCTCGGGCTGGTCATCGGCTCGCGCGTGCGTGTGGACGGGCGCGGCGGCCGGCGCGACGCCACGGTCGTCCAGACCTTCGCCGACGTGCCCGCCGGCGAGTTCCTCGTCTACGAGGACGCCTGGGGGGCCGTCGCGATCGGCGTCAACCGCGGCGACGCCGCGATGCAGCTGCGGCTCACGCCGGACGACGAGCTGCGCATCGCGCCGCTGACGTGATCGGCTCGCCGCGGGTCCACCACCGGCTGACCGACTCCACGAACCAGCGGGCCAAGGAGCTGGCGGACCGGGGCGCGCCGCACGGCACGGTCGTGACCGCCGGCGAGCAGACGGCGGGCCGGGGGCGGCAGGGGCGCTCGTGGGTGGCGCCGCCGGGAGCGGCGGTGCTGATGTCGGCGGTGATGCGCGACCTCGACTCGATGTCGATGCTCCCGCTCGGGGCCGCGCTGGCGGTGTGCGACGCCGCCGAGGCCTGTGCCCCGGTGCGCTGCGCGATCAAGTGGCCGAACGACGTGTGGATCGAGGGCCGCAAGCTCAGCGGGATCCTCGTGGAGGGGCGGCCCGCGGCGGGCTGGGCGGTGGTGGGGATCGGCCTGAACGTGCTCACGCGCGAGGACGAGTTCCCGCCCGAGCTGCGTGAGACGGCGACGTCGCTGGCCGCGGCCGGCGGCGACGCCGGCGTGGGCGAGGCGCTGGATGCGCTGGTGGCCGGCCTCGACCGCTGGCTCGACGCGCCGGCGGCGGAGATCCTCGGCGCCTGGCGCGAGCGCGACGCGCTGCACGGCCGGACGATCAGGTGGGGGGACGGCGAGGGCGTGGCCGCCGGGATCGACGACTCGGGCTCGCTGCTGGTGGACACCGACGCCGGCCGGCTCGCGCTCGGGGCCGGCGAGGTCCACCTGCGCCGCATCGTCTGAATCGGGGGCCCCGAGCGGGGGAGGTTGCGGAAGCCGGCGTTTGCACACTCGCGAGCGGGCAACGCTCCGGCTGCCCGGACCCGGGCGATCGTTCGAAGTTGGGGGGAAGATCATGTTGCGACGCAAAGCGCCTGCCGGCACCACCCGGAGGCCCGGCCTCCGGCTCGCGACGGGGGTGGTGGTGCTCGGTGCGGCGATCGGCGTTGCCGGCTGCGTGGAGCTGAAGACCGTGCCAGGGGTCTCGGCCACGTGCACCCAGCCGACGACGATGAACGACGGCTTCTTCGCGGATCACGGCGTCTTCTTCCGGGTCAGCACCCAGACCGACCCGGCCAACCCGCGGACGACCTGGGTCTGCTACCGCATCAAGACCCCGAACCAGCCCGAGACGGCGGGCCGGATCGACGTCAACGCGACGACCTCGACGCCGAAGGTGGACGTGACCAACGACCTCGACTCGCGCCTGTGCGAGACGACGCCGGGCAACGGACTGTGGGCGCTCACGCATCCCATCGAGCAGGGCGAGGTGCTCGACACGCCGTTCTACGTCGACGCGTACGCGGCGGCGCCGCTGACCCCGACGTTGACGAACGCCAGGGCGTGGCTCTGCGTGGAGGTGGGCCCGGTCAAGCAACGCGTGGCCGTGGACGTCGGCGACACCAACGAGCCGGACGTCGTCCACAACAACGATTCGGCACCGCCGCCGATCACGGACACGACGCCCCCGCCCGCCGGCAAGGCGTCGACGAAGTGCGCGGACAGTGCGTACGGCACGCCACGCGAGGTCGTCAACGCGCACCTGGGCGGCCGCGACCTGTTCCTGTACACGGCGAAGCCGGCGGACAACGAGGCACACGTGTGCGCGCGTCTCTCCGGACCGCAGTCCGGGGGCGTCCACGTGGGCGTGAAGGCCGCGCCGAGCCAGATAGTCGACATCCAGCAGTCGGCGGACACGTCGCCCTGCACGGTCGACGTGGTGACGGTCTCGAACCCGCCGACGTCGATCAAGATGACGCCGGTCGGGCAGTCGCCGCCGTCGGTCTGCGTGAACTCGACCCGGTTCACGCTGCTGAGCGGTCCGATCCCGCCGTTCGTGACGGTCGAGCTCGATTCGTAGCGGCCTGACCGGCAGTCCGCTTGCCGGGCGGAGCGCTCGCCGGCTCTCGAGCCGCGGGCGCTTCGTCCCGGCCGTCCGTCCGCGCTAGGCGGCGGCTTGCTCGGAGCCCTCGCCGGGCTCGGGCGAGGAGTCGGCGTCGGGGGAGTCGCCGTCGTCGGGCGAGGAGTCGGCGTCCGGGCCGTCCTCCGGGCCCTCCGTGCCGTCGTCGGAGTCCGGCTCCACGCCATCGTCGGAGTCCGGCTCCACGCCGTCCTCCTCCACTTCCTCGTTGACGCCGTTCTCGACCACCGCGCCCTCGGCCACGCCGTTCGAGCCCTCGGCGCCCTCCTCGCCGCCGCCCCCGCTGCGTTTGCGCCGCCGCCCGCCGCGCCGGCGCCTGCCCTTCGGGAAGTTCCTCAGGAGCTCGCGCGCCAG
>DASVVS010000144.1:0-2554 GCA_036386455.1 Thermoleophilaceae bacterium | reverse complement strand
AGCGTCATCGTGTTGAGGCCGCTGCCGCCGTCGATGCCGACCTGCTGGCCGGTCACGTAGCCGGCCTCGTCGCTCGCCAGATAGGCCACCAGGGCGGCGACCTCGGCCGGCTTCGCCATGCGGCCGGCCGGAAGCGCCGCCGTCACCCGCTCGAGGACGGCCGGCGGCATCGCCAGGACGTTCTCGGTGGCGACCAGCCCGGGCAGCACCGCGTTGGCGGTTATCCCGCGCGCGACGTTCTCGGCGGCGATCGTCTTGACCATCCCGAGCAGGCCCGCCTTCGAGGCGGAGTACGCGACCTGGCCGGGCAGGCCCATCGTCGCGGCGCCGCTCGAGATCGCCACGATGCGGCCGTGCCGGCGCTCGCGCATTCCGGGCAGGCACGCCCGCACGACGCGGAACGCACCCGTGAGGTTCACCTCCACGTCGCGCCGCCACTGCTCGTCGGTCATCCGGTGGCCGGGCGCGATCGTGTCGGTGATCGCGGCGTTCGAGACGCAGACGTCGATCGTGCCGAGCTCGTCCTCGGGCAGCGGGTCGCTCGCGAGGTCGAGACGGATGTCGGCGGGCGCGTCGCGGTCGAGCGTGACCACCTCGAGGCCGTCGGCGCGCAGCCGCTCGGCGATCGCGGCGCCGATGCCGCGCGCCGCCCCGGTCACGAGCGCCCGCCGGCTCACCGCTCGCTCGCGGCGTACTCCACGATCGAGCGGTCGATCAGCCACTCGACGGGCGCCTTGTCGTCGGTGTAGGCCTCGCCTCCCCCGAGCGGCGCGGCCAGCTGCGCGGCCACCTCCGCGCCCACCTGCCCCAGCTCGGGCGGCATCCGCTGCGTCGCGCGCGACAGCCGCCCGGCGGACGGCTCGCGCTCGGAGGCGATCAGCAGCGTGTTGGTGTCCTCGGTCTCGTTGCGCAGCACGTGCGGGAAGACCTTGCGCAGCGTCGCGGTCGCGACCTTCTCGAGCTCCTGGTCGCCCTCGGGGTGCCCGATGTTCACGATCAGCGCGCCCCCCTCGGTCATGCGGTCGCGGCAGAGCTCGAAGAACTCCTCGGTGATCAGGTAGAAGGGGATGTAGGGCTGGCGGTAGGCGTCGACCATGATCGTGTCGTAGCCGCCCGCGCTGCGGCGCAGGAACGGCCGGGCGTCGTCGGTGTGCGTGCGCAGGCGCGGGTTGCGCATGTCGAAGTACCTGCGGCCGATCTCGGTCAGCTCGCCGTCGATCTCCACGCCGTCGATCGCGGTCTGCGGGAAGTAGTGGCCGTACGCGCGGGCGGTCGTGCCGGCAGCGTTGCCGAGGATCGCCATGCGCCGCGGCGGACGGTCGAGCACGGCCAGCGGGAGCACCACGTAGTCGTCCCAGACGTTGTCGGTCAGGTAGCTGTCGGGGCGGTAGACCGAGTGGATCGCCACGCCCTCGTTCAGCTCGAGCCAGCGCTCGCCGTCGGGCCGCTCGATCACGCGGGCGTACTGGTACTCGGTGTCGGTCTCGTGGATCACCGCGCCGTCATCGCTCTCGTCCTTGATGCCGCCGGTGGGGATCGCGAGCGCCGCGGCCAGCGCCAGCGGCACGAGCCACCAGCGCGGCGGCAGCGCCGTGGCCGCCACGACCGCCATCGCCAGCGCGAACAGCAGGAACGTGCGCTGGGTGCCCACCAGCGGGATCAGCACGAGCGCCGACAGGAACACGCCCGCGAGCGAGCCGATCGTGGAGATCGCGTAGAGGCGGCCCGCGATCTGGCCGCTCTCCTCGATCGTGGCGACCGACAGGCGGATCGCGAACGGGGCGATCGTGCCCATCAGCAGGATCGGGACCGCGAGCAGGACGGTGACGGCCAGGAGCGAGCCGAGGAAGGCGCCGGCGGCGATGTCGTCGAGGGCGTCGACCGCGCCGCCGAGGAACGGGCGGCCGAGCAGCGGCACGAGCGCGGTGGCGAGCGCCGCGCACTGCACGATGCGGCACATGACGCCGATGTCGGGCCGCCGGTCCGCCAGCCGCCCGCCCAGCCAGTAGCCGATCGACAGCGCCGTGAGGACCGTGGCGATCGTGTTCGCCCAGATGACCGTGGAGGCGCCGAAGTAGGGCGCCAGCAGCCGCGCGCCGGCGATCTCGCTGCCGAGCGACCCGGCTCCCACGGCGAAGACCAGCAGCCACATCGGCGGCCGCCGGCCCACGCCGGAGCGGTCGCCCTCCCTCTCCGGAGCGGTCGTGGCCATCGGCGGGCGATGCTACTCGGAGCCGCTCCGCCCTCCGGCCGGGCCGGCGCCCCGCTCGCCGGGCTCCGTGACCGCGAACGCGACCGTCCGCTCCGCGGGGTCGGCGCGCTCGAGGCGCACGCGGACCTCCGTCCCGGGCTCGGGACAGTCGCCCTCCACGCGGCCGCGCACGGCCGGGTCGCCGAGCTGCACGACCCCCTCGTCGATCACCACCGCCTCGAATGTCTCGCCCTCGCGCCCGCTGAGGAGGGTCGCCTCCACGGCGTCCACGACGGCGCGTTCGACCACCCGCGCGCGGCGGTCGCCCTCGCGCATGACCTCCGGCAGCTCCGCGAGCCCCCG
>DASVVS010000143.1:0-9778 GCA_036386455.1 Thermoleophilaceae bacterium | reverse complement strand
GGTCGGCCTTCAGACCGTGCCACTCGGCGAGGCGGAACAGGGCGACCTCCACCGCGAAGAGCGAGGTCTGCGTGTACTGGGTCTGCTGGAGCAGCTCCTCGTCGTCGAAGACCTTCCGATCGAGGCCGAGCGCCTCCAGCGCCTCGTCGAACGCCTTCGCGAACACCGGGGAGGTCTCGTGGAGGTCGCTCCCCATGCCCGCCCGCTGCGCACCCTGGCCGGTGAACAGGAAGACGGTCTTGCGGTCCTCGGCGCGGCCGCGGATCACGTCGCCGCCGATACGAACCGCGCGATGCTCCAGCTGCGCGCGCTTCGACAGCGTGTAAGCGGCCTCCGGACCCAGGTCCCATTCGAGCTGCGCATCGAGCGCCGCCTCCGTCTTGGCGGAGAAGACGAGCGGGGCGACCGCCGGCGGCTCGGCCTCCGCCTCCGGCTGCGGCTCGCCTTCCTCCAGGATCACGTGCGCGTTCGTGCCGCTCACGCCGAACGACGACACGCCCGCGCGGCGCGGCCCCTCCCAGGGCTGCGACTCGACCAGCAGCTCCACGCCCTCCCACTCGACGTGCGGCGTGGGCTCGTCCACGTGCAGCGTCTTCGGCAGCACGCCGTGGCGCATGGCCTCGACCATCTTGATCACGCCCGCCACGCCGGCCGCTGCCGAGGCGTGCCCGATGTTCGACTTGATCGACCCGATCCTGAGCGGCCCGGAGCCGTTGCGCTCGCGCCCGTACGTCTCGATCAGCGCCTGCGCCTCGATCGGGTCGCCGAGCGTGGTCCCGGTGCCGTGCGCCTCGACCGCGGTCACGTCGCCCGGCTCGAGCCCTGCGGCGGCGAGCGCGGCGCGGATCACGCGCTCCTGCGACGGCCCGTTCGGCGCGGTCAGCCCGTTGGACGCGCCGTCCTGGTTCGTCGCGGTCCCGCGCACCACGGCGAGCACGCGGTGGCCGAGCCGCCGCGCGTCGGAGAGTCGCTCCACGATCAGGAGGCCCGCGCCGTCGGCGAAGCCCGTGCCGTCGGCGGCGGCGGCGAACGACTTGCAGCGCCCGTCCGGGGCGAGCCCGCGCTGGCGGCTGAACTCGACGAACTGCACGGGCGTGGCCATCACGGTCACGCCACCGGCGAGCGCCAGGTCGCACTCGCCGCTGCGCAGCGCCTGCCCCGCGAGGTGCAGCGCGACCAGCGACGACGAGCAAGCCGTGTCCACGGTCACCGCCGGCCCCTCCAGCCCGAACGTGTAGGCGATCCGGCCGGAGACCACGCTCGTCGAGCCGCCGGTGAGCCGGAAGCCCTCGAGCTCGTCGGCGCCCGCCGCGCGCAGCGACGCGTAGTCCTGCGAGCTGATCCCCGCGAACACCCCGGTGGCCGAGCCGGACAGTGACACGGGGTCGATCCCCGCGTGCTCGAACGCCTCCCAGGCCGCCTCGAGCAGCAGCCGCTGCTGCGGGTCCATGGCCAGCGCCTCGCGCGGGGCGATGCCGAAGAAGCCGGCGTCGAACTCGCCCGCGTCGTAGAGGAAGCCGCCCTCGCGGGCGGTCACGGTGCCGGGATGGTCGGGGTCCGGGTCGTAGAGGTGGTCGAGGTCCCAGCCGCGGTCCTCGGGGAACCCGGCGATCGCATCGGTGCCGGACTCGACCAGCCGCCACAGGTCCTCCGGCGAGCGCACCCCGCCGGGGTAGCGGCAGGCCATGCCGACGATCGCGATCGGCTCGTCTGTGCGCTTCGCCGCCGCCGGGCGGGCACGCGCCGGCCGGCCGGTCCCGCGCGCCTGCTCGAACAGCAGCTTCGCCACCGCCGCCGGGGTCGGGTGGTCGTACACGAGCGTGGACGGGAGGCGCAGCCCGCTCGCCTGGTTGAGCCGGTTGCGCAGCTCGACCGCCGCGAGCGAGTCGAAGCCGAGCTCGTTGAAGCTGCGGTCCGGCTCGATCGTCTCGCCCGAGGGATGCCCCAGCACCGACGCGGCGTGCGTGCGGACCAGGTCGAGCAGCGCGGATTCCGACTCGGCCTCGAGCCCTTGGGCAAGCGGGCGGGCGCGGCGCGCCGGCGCGCGCACCAGGCCGCGGAGCATCGGCGGCGTGGTGCCGCTCCGGGCCTGCGCGCGAAGCGCGGCGGTGTCGAGCCGGACCGGCACGAGCACGGGCTCGGCGCGCGCGATGGCGGCGGCGAACAGCGCGAGCCCCTCGTTCGCGGGGAGCGCCTCGATGCCCATCCGGGCCATGCGCGCGCGGTCGGCCTCGTCCAGGCCGCCGGTCATGCCGCTCGCCTGCTCCCAGAGGCCCCATGCGAGGGCGGTGGCGGGAAGCCCCTCCGCGCGGCGGCGCTGCGCGATCGCCTCCATCGCGGCGTTCGCCGCGGCGTAGTTGCCCTGGCCCGCGTTGCCGACGGTCGCCGCAACGGACGAGAACAGCACGAAGGCGGCGAGGTCGTGGTCGCGGGTGAGCTCGTGGAGGTGCAGCGCGGCGCCGGCCTTCGGGCGCATCACCCGCTCGACCTGCTCCGGCGCAAGCGCCTCGATCGTGGCGTCGTCGAGCACGCCGGCCGCGTGTACGACGGCGGTGAGGCGGTGACCCTCGATGGCGGCGGCGAGGGCGTCGCGGTCGGCGACGTCGCAGGCCTCGATCGTCACCTCGGCGCCCGCGTCCGCGAGCTCGGCGCGCAGCTCCTCGGCGCCCTCGGCCTCCGGTCCGCGCCGGCTCAGGAGGAGGAGCCGCTCCGCGCCGTGCTGCTCCACCATGTGCCGCGCCACCAGCGCCCCGAGCCCGCCGGTCCCGCCCGTGATCAGCACCGTGCCCTCGGGGTCGAGCGCGCGCGGGACGGTCAGCACGAGCTTGCCCACGTGGCGCGCCTCGCGCAGGTCGCGGAACGCGTCGAGGCCGCGGCGCACGTCGTGGGTCGTGATCGGCGGGTGCGTCAGCACGCCCCGTTCGAACAGGTCCAGGATCTCGCCGAGCATCTCGCCGATCCGCTCGGGCCCGGCCTCGACCATGTCGAACGCGCGGTAGCGCACGCCCGGGTGCGCGGCCGCGACCTCGTCCGGGTCGCGAACGTCCGTCTTGCCCATGTCCACGAAGCGGCCGCCCTCGCCCAGGAGGTCGAGCGACGCGTCCACGAACTCGCGCGCGAGCGCGTTGAGCACGACGTCGACTCCGCCGAAACGCTCGCGGAAGCCGAGGTCGCGCGAGGAAGCGATGTGATCGTCGTCGAGCCCGAGCCCGCGCAGCACGTCGTGCTTCGGCTCGCTCGCCGTGGCGAACACCTCGGCGCCCAGGTGGCGGGCGAGCTGGAGCGCGGCCATGCCCACGCCGCCGGTCGCCGCGTGCAGCAGCAGTCGCTCGCCCCTCTTCAGGCCGGCGAGGTCGACGAGCCCGTACAGGGCGGTCAGGTACGTGATCGGGACGGCCGCGGCCTGCTCGAACGACCACTCGCCGGGGATGCGCGCGACGGTGCGCGAGTCGGCGATCGCCAGCGGGCCGAAGGCGTCCGGCATCAGGCCGAACACGCGGTCGCCGGGCTCGATGCCCTCGACCTCCGGGCCGGTCTCGAGCACCACGCCCGCGCCCTCGCTGCCGATCGGCGCCTCGCCGGGATACAGGCCGAGCGCGATCAGCACGTCGCGGAAGTTCAGCCCGGCCGCGCGCACGGCCACGCGCACCTCGCCGGGCTCGAGCGCCCGCTCGGCGCCGGAGGGGAGGACGGCGATGCTCTCGAGCGTCCCCTTCTGCTCGACGCCGAGGCGCCAGGCGCGGTCGCCGGGCGGCGGGGCGAACGTACCGGCGCCGTCGGCTCGCGCGAGACGCGGCGCGCGGAGGGTCTCGCCGCGGATGGCGAGCTGCGGCTCGCCGGTGCCGAGGGCGGGGGCGAGCGCGCCGGCGGGATCGCCGTCGGTGTCCACCAGCACGAAGCGGTCCGGGTGCTCGGACTGCGCGCTGCGGACCAGGCCCCAGACCGCGGCCGTGGCGGGATCGGGTGCCTCGCCGGGCTCGACCGCCACCCCGCCGCGCGTGACCACGACGAGCCGCGCCTCGGGCGGGCGTTCCTCGCGCAGCCAGGCCTGCACCGCCTCCAGGGCAGGCTCGACCGTCTCGGCCACCAGCAGCTCGGAGCCCCCGGCGTCGCCGTCGCCGCGCTCCACCTCGGTCCACTCCACCCGGAAGAGCGAGTCCGGCCCGGCCGCGCGCGAGCCGCCGAGCTGCTCCGGGTCGAGCGGGCGCGCGACGAGCGTCTCGATCGCGACGACCGGCTCGCCGCTCTCGTCCGCGGCGACGATCGTGAAACCGTCCTTGCCCGCGGGTGCGACCCGGACGCGCAGGGCGGACGCACCGCGCTGGAAGAGCCGAACGCCGGAGATCGCGAACGGCAGCCTGATCCCGCCGGCGTCGCTCGCGGCGAAGATCGCGTGCAGCGCCGAGTCGAGCAGCGCGGGATGGACCCCGAACCGCACCGCGTCGGCGGCCTGCTCCTCGGCCAGCACCACCTCGGCGAGGACCTCGTCGCCCTGGCGCCACGCGGCGGAGAGCCCCTGGAACGCCGGCCCGTAGGCGAGACCAACGTCAGCGAGGCGGTCGTAGAGGCCGTCGACGTCGATCCGCTCGCCCTCGGGGGGCCAGTCGTGCAGCCCGGCATCGGGTCCGTGCCCGAGCCCGGCGGCTCCGGCCCCGCCCGCGTCGGCTCCGCCCTCCTCCGGCGCGAGGCTTCCGGCCGCGTTCTGCACCCATTCGTGCGTGGGGAACGGCATGTCGCCCGCGCCCGGCCCGGGCCACGGCCGCGAGTGCACCGTCACGTCACGCCGTCCGGCGTCGTCCGGCGCCCCGACCGCCACCTGCACCTCCGCCGCGCCGTCTTCCGGCAGCACGAGCGGCGCCTCCAGCGTCAGCTCCTCGACGGCATCGACCCCGGCGGCCAGCAGCAGCTCCACGAACGCGGTCGCGGGCAGCAGCACCCGGTCGAGGACGGCGTGTTCGCGCAGCCACGGCTGCTCCTCGAGCGAGATCCGCCCGGTCAGGACCCATTCGGCCTCGCCCGCGACCGGCACGGACGAATCGACCAGCGGATGCAGCGCGTCCGCCACGCGTGCCGGCTTGAGCCAGTAGTGGCGGCGCTGGAACGGGTAGGTCGGCAGCTCGACGGGGCGGCCGCCCGCCACGGCGGGTGCCCAGTCCACCTCCACGCCGCGCACGTGCGCCTCGCCGAGCGAGAGCAGGAAGCGGTCTAGCCCACCGTCGTCGCGGCGCAGCGTGCCGATCGCGTCGTCGAGCGCGAAGGTGAGAACGGGGTGGGGGCTGACCTCGATGAAGGTCGTCACGCCGTCGGCGGCCAGGGCCTCGGTCGCCTCGTGGAAGCGCACGCGCTGGCGCAGGCTGCGGTACCAGTACTCGGCGTCGAGCTTCGGCGCGGGCTCGCCCAGCGCGGTGGAGAACATCGGGATCTCGGGCGCGCGCGGCTCGACGTCCGCCAGGTCGCGCAGCAGCCGCTCCTCGATCGCCTCGACCTGCTCGGAGTGCGAGGCGTAGTCCACGGGGATCCGCTTGGCCTCCTCGCACTCGGCCATCACGGCGTCGAGCGCGTCCGGCGTGCCCGACACGACCGTCGCGCGCGGGCCGTTGTGGGCGGCGATCGACACGCGGCTGCCGAAGCGCTGCTCCACCTCGTCGAGCGGCAGCGCGATCGAGACCATCCCGCCGCGCCCGGCCAGCTCGTCGCGGACCGCCTGGCTGCGCAGCGCGACCACCCGCGCGGCGTCGTCGAGCGACAGCGCGCCCGCGACGTGCGCCGCGGCGATCTCGCCCTGCGAGTGGCCGACCACCACGTCGGGCTCGACGCCGAACGAGCGCCACAGCTTGGCCAGCGAGACCATCACGGCGAACAGGGCGGGCTGGACCACGTCCACGCGCTCGTAGTCGTCGGTCAGCTCGACGTAGGGCGCGAGCGCCGCGCGGCACTCGGCCATCGACTCGGCGAAGGCAGGGCTGGCCTCGCTCAGCTCGCGCGCCATCCCGAGCCACTGCGAGCCCTGGCCCGGGAACATGAACGCCACGCGGCCGCCCTCGCGCGCCACGCCCTGCACCGCGGGCTCGCCGCGCACGATCGCCGCGAGGCCCTCGCGGTCCACGACGACGGCGCGATGCTCCAGCCGTGCCCGCCCGGTGGCGAGCGTGTAGCCGACGTCGAGCGGATCGGCCTCGACGTCGAGCAGCCGCTCGGCCTGATCGCGCAGCGCCTCCGGCGACCGTGCCGAGAGGACCCACGGCACCGCGGCGGGCTCGGGGCGCGGGGGCCGCTCGGCCGCGGGCGCCTCCTCCAGCACGAGATGCGCGTTCGTCCCGCTCACCCCGAACGAGGACACGCCCGCCCGGCGCGGGCTCGCCCAGCTCTGGGGCTCCACGAGCAGCTCGACGTTCTCCCACTCCACGTGCGGCGACGCCTCCTCGGCGTGCAGCGTGCGCGGCAGCACGCCGTGGCGCATCGCCTCGACCATCTTGATCACGCCCGCCACCCCGGCCGCCGCCTGGGTGTGGCCGATGTTCGACTTGATCGAGCCGAGGCGGAGGGGCCCGGAGCCGTTGCGCTCGCGACCGTAGGTCGCGATCAGCGCCTGGGCCTCGATCGGGTCGCCGAGCGTGGTGCCGGTGCCGTGCGCCTCGACCGCGTGCACGTCGCCCGGCGACAGCCCGGCCGAGGCGAGCGCCGCGCGGATCACGCGCTCCTGCGACGGCCCGTTCGGCGCGGTGAGCCCGTTGCTCGCGCCGTCCTGGTTGGTGGCGCTGCCGCGGATCGTCGCCAGCACCGGGTGGCCGAGCCGGCGGGCATCCGAGAGCCGCTCCACGAGCAGGAGCCCGACGCCGTCGCCGAAGCCGGTGCCGTCGGCGCCCGCGCCGAACGACTTGCAGCGCCCGTCCGGCGCCAGCCCGCGCTGCCGGCTGAAGTCGATGAACACGCGCGGGGTCGAGAGCACCGTCACGCCGCCGGCCAGCGCCATCGTGCACTCGCCGCTGCGCAGCGCCTGGCAGGCGAGATGGATCGCCACGAGCGACGACGAGCACGCCGTGTCGATCGTGACCGCCGGCCCCTCGAGCCCGAGCGCGTACGCCACGCGACCCGACACCACGCTGGCCGCCGCGCCGGTCCCGATGTAGCCCTCCACGTCGGCGGGCACGTCGCCGCCGCTTCCGTAGTCCTGGTACATCACGCCGCTGAACACGCCCGTCTCGGTCCCGCGCAGCGAGGCCGGGTCGATCCCCGCCCGCTCCAGCGCCTCCCACGCGGTCTCCAGCAGCAGCCGCTGCTGGGGGTCCATCGCCAGCGCCTCGCGCGGCGAGATGCCGAAGAACTGGGCGTCGAACTCGCCGGCGTCATAGAGGAAGCCGCCGCGGCGCGAGTAGGTCGTGCCGGGGTGGTCGGGGTCGGGGTCGAAGAGGCGCTCGAGGTTCCAGCCGCGGTCGGCCGGGAAGTCGCCGATCGCGTCGCCGCCGCTCTCGACCAGCTTCCACAGCTCCTCGGGCGTGTGCACGCCGCCGGGGTAGCGGCAGGCCATCGCGACGATCGCGATCGGCTCGTCCGTGTGCGCGCGGGCGCGCGCGGGGCCCGCGGCGGGGCGATCGGTGCCCTCCACGCGCTCGCGGAGCAGCTTCGCCACCGCCGCCGGCGTCGGGTGGTCGAAGACCAGCGTGGAGGGGAGTCGCAGCCCGCTCACCTGCGCGAGCCGGTTGCGCAGCTCGACGGCGCCGAGCGAGTCGAAGCCCAGCTCCTTGAACGCCCGGGAGGGGTCGACCGCCTCGGGCGACGCGTGGCCGAGCACCGACGCCACGTGGCCGCGCACGAGCTCGAGGATCGTCGCGTCCCACTCCGCCTCGGGCAGGTCGGCGAGCCGCTGGCCGAGCGAGCCGGCGGCCTCGCGTGCGCGCCGGGCGGGGGCGCGGACGAGGCCGCGCAGCAGCGCGGGTAGCTCGCCCGACCGCGCCTGCGCGCGCAGCGCGGCGGTGTCGAGCCGGACCGGCAGGAGCACGGCCTCGGCGGCGGTCCGCGCGGCGTCGAACAGCGCGAGACCCTCCTCGTCGCCGATCGGCGCGATCCCGAGGCGGGCCATCCGCGCGCGGTCGGTGTCGGTCAGCGCGCCGGTCATGCCGCTCGACTGCTCCCAGAGCCCCCACGCGAGCGCGCGCGCGGGGAGCCCCTCGGCCCGCCGGCGCTGTGCCAGCGCGTCCACGAACGCGTTCGCCGCGGCGTAGTTGCCCTGGCCGGGGGTGCCGAACGTGGCCGCCGCGGACGAGAAGAGGATCAGGTCCGCGTCCGGCACGACCTCGTGCAGGTTGAGCGCGGCGTCCACCTTCGGCCGCATCACGCGGTCCAGCCGCTCGGGCGTGAGCGACTCGATCACGCCGTCGTCGAGCACGCCCGCCGCGTGGATCGCCGTGGCGATCTCGTGCCCCTCGACGACGGCGGCGAGCGAATCGCGGTCGGCCACGTCGCAGGCGGCGATGGTCACCTCGGCGTCGAGCTCCTCGACCAGCGCGGCCGCGCCCTCGGCCTCCGCGCCGCGGCGGCTCAGGAGCAGCAGCCGCCTGGCGCCGTGCTCGTTCACGAGGTGCCGCGCGATCAGTGCGCCCAGCCCGCCCGTGCCGCCCGTGATCAGGACCGTGCCGTCGAGGTCGACCGGCTCGGCCTCGCCCGTCACGCGCGCCAGGCGCGGCACCGAGACCGACCCGGCGCGGATGGCGAGCTGCGGCTCGCCCGTGCTCAGCGCGGCGGCGAGCGCCCGGCGCGAGGCGTCCGTGTCGTCGAGGTCGGCGATCACGAAGCGGCCGGGGTTCTCCGACTGGGCGCTGCGGACGAGGCCCCAGACCGGCGCCGCCGTTAGGTCCGGCAGCTCGCCGTCGCCCACCGCGACCGCGCCGTGCGTGACGATCACCAGCCGGCCCTCGCGCTCGTCGGCGAGCCAGGACTGGAGCTGCTCGAGCGCCGCGGCGGTGGCGGCGCGCGGGTCGTCGCCGGTGGGCTCCGCGATCGTGAAGTCGCCCCCCTCCGCGGACGGCAGCGGCAGCTCCGTCCACTCCACCCTGAAGAGCGACTCGTGCCGCGCGCGGGCAGCGCCGAGCGCGCCTGCGTCGACCGGCCGCACGGCGAGCGACTCGATCGCCAGCACCTCGGCGCCCTGCTCGTCGAACGCGGTCACGCTCACGCCGTCGCCGGCCGGGGCGATGCGTGCGCGCAGCGATCGCGCACCCTCCCGGCGCACGCGCACGCCGCTGAACGCGAACGGCAGCTTCACGCCCTCGTCCTCGTGCCCGACGAAGATCCCGTGCAGCGCCGAGTCGAGCAGCGCGGGGTGCACGGCGAAGCGGCCCCCCTGCTCCTCGGCCAGGGCGGCCTCCACGAACAGCTCCTCGCCCTGGCGCCACGCGGCGTTCAGGCCCTGGAACGCCGGGCCGTAGGCCAGGCCCAGCTCGGCGAGGCGGTCGTAGAGGTGGTCCACGTCGACCGGCTCGGCGCCCTCGGGCGGCCACGCGGCGAGCGTGCGCGGGTCGCCGCCCGCGTGCCCGAGCACTCCGGACGCGCTGCGCACCCACTCCTCGCCCGTCCGCGAGTGAACCGTCACGGACCGGTCGCCGCCGACCGCGATCTGCACCTCGGCGGGCAGCGCGATCGGCGCCTCCAGCGTCAGCTCCTCGATCGCCTCGGCGCCCGTGGCGAGGACCATCTCGAGGAGCGCCGTCGCCGGCAGCAGGACCGTGTCGAGCACGGCGTGGTCGCGCAGCCACGGGTGGTCGTCGAGGGTGAGGCGGCC
>DASVVS010000142.1:0-45007 GCA_036386455.1 Thermoleophilaceae bacterium | reverse complement strand
GCCCTCGCCGCCGCCGAGCGCGCGCTCCAGACCGAGCGCGAGCGCCACGAGCGGACGGAGGCGAGCCTTCGTGCGCAGCTCCAGGTGATGGTCACCGAGACCGCCGACTTCATGGGCCGGCTCGAGGGCTACGAGCTGCGGCGCGCGGAGCTCGAGAAGGAGCTGAGCTGGGAGCGGCTGCTGCACAAGGAGACCCACCGCCTGAAGGACACGGCCGAGCTCGAGCGCGACGAGGCCGTCACGCGACTCGCTCCGGTGGAGGAGGAGCTGGGCCGTGTGCGGCGCGAGGTCGAGGGCTCGGCGCGCGCCCAGCGACAGCTGGCCGATGCCCGCGAGCGGATCGCGGAGCTGGAGCGGCGGCTCGAGCGCCAGGAGGAGCTGCTCGGCAACGCGCGCGCGGTCGTCGAGGCGGGGGGCGACCGCCTCGCCGAGCTGGAGGAGCGGCTGCTCCGCCTGCGCGACGCGGCCACCGGCGTGACGTCCACGAACGGCCACGGCCCCGCCCTCGTGGCCTCGCCCCAGCAGGTCGAGGCCGTCGAGCGCGCGATCGAGGAGGCCGATCGCGGCACCGAGCGGCTCGCCCAGCTCGAGCAGCGGGTGGGGGAGCTGCGCGAGGGCATCGCCACCCGTCCGGTCGCCCAGCGGCCGCCGCCCGCCCGCGGCCGCCGCCGCTTCCTGCGCTAGAGCCCGCGCCGCAGCTCGCGCACCATCGTGTCCTGATCCATCGACGCTCAGGGCGCGCCGGCGGCGGGCGCGCGTGAAGTCGGTCTGGGCGTCGAGCCGGGGCGAGCCGGTGTCGCGGAAGCTGCCGGTGCCCGTGCCTTGAGACTGCGCCGCCGTGGCGCGGCTAGACTCAGCCCCCTTCGGGGCGTGGCGCAGCCTGGTAGCGCGCACCGTTCGGGTCGGTGAGGTCCCCGGTTCAAATCCGGGCGCCCCGATTGCACGCAGTCATGGTTACCTCACCTCGAGCTGGGCTGGCGGCTGAGTAAGGTCGCCGCATGCCTAACTGGGAATATGCCTTCATATCTGGTCCGAGCGCTTCGTCGGGAACCATGGTCATCCTCGAGCCCGGCCAGAGTTCACGCGAGGTGGAGGTCAGCCAGACGTTCCTTGCGTTCAACGACCTCGGGAGCCGCGGATGGGAGCTGACCACCTCGTCCGCTTCCGCCTACTCGGACCATCTCGGAAGAGGTAGCGAGACCTACTGGCACTGGTTTCGCCGCGAAGCCGGCTGAGGGTTCGCGGCAGGAGTGAGCGAGGCGTGAGCCGCGACAGCGATTCGCAGCCTCGCCCGTCCCCGCCGGCGCTCGCCACCGCGGCGCGCGCCCTCGGGATCGACGCGCTCACGGTCGAGGTCCTGCGCGCGCTCCGCGCGGCGGGTTGCCGTGCGATCCTCCTCAAGGGCCTCACCTTCAGGCGCCACCTGTACGGCGACGACGCGGCGCGGGGCTACGGCGACGTCGACCTGCTCGTGGCCCCGGCCGACCTCGCGCGGGCCGGGGTGACGCTCGCCTCGCTCGGCTTCGAGATGGGGCTCGACCACGGCGACCATCCGGGCGCGCCGGAGCCGCACGCGCAGGAATGGGGACGCCCCGGCGGGCCCCGGGTGGTGGACCTGCACTGGCGGATCCCCGGCGTCGAGGCAACGTCGGAGCACGCGTGGGACGTCCTCGCCGCGCACACCGAGCCGATGCTCGTGGGCCGCGAGCCCGCCGAGTCGCTTCGCGCCGAGGGCATCGCCCTGATGGCCGCCCTCCACGCCGGCTACCACGGTCGCGCGCATGCCAAGTCGCTCCGCGACCTCGAGCGCGCCCTCGAGCGCGTCGACCGTGACGCCTGGGCCGCCGCCGGGCGACTCGCCGCTGAGCTGGACGCGACCCAGGCCTTCGCGGCGGGCGTGCGGCTCACGCCCGCCGGCGAGCGGCTGGCGGCCGAGCTGGGGCTGCCGGAGGTACGGTCGCGACAGCGCATCCTGCTGGCCGCAGGTCAGCCCGCCGGGTCGCTCGGGCTGCTGAGGATCATCGAGCGGGCGACCGTGCGCGAGCGCCTGCGGGCTCTGCGCTACGCCGTGCTGCCCTCGCGCGCCTACATGCGCGCTTCGTCGCCGCTGGCCGCGCGCGGCCCGGCGGGCCTGGCACTGGCATACCTCGCGCGCGCCGGGCGGCGGACCCTCCAGCTGCCCGCGGCCGTCCGCGCGGTCCGAGCGTCGCGCGTCTCCGGCCGCCCGCCTCGGTAGGCGGGCGGCCACCGCCTCAGTAGGCGGCTGCGGCGGCGGTGAGCGCACCGACCAGCGCCGGGACCTCGGCGAGACCGTCGGGCGGGGTCACCGCGTGGGACGGCACCTCGCGCGCCAGCCGCGTCCAGAACGGCACCAGGCGTGCACGCACCCGGCTGTCGACGGCCCGCTCGCCGAAGGTGTTGTGAAGGACGGCCCGAAGTGCCGCCGCCGGTGCGAGCCGCTCGATCTCCACCGGCCCCGGGCCGCGCTCGCCGAGCACGAAGATCGCCGCGACGCGCCGCGCGCCGGCGCAGAGGCTCCCGTCCTCCGTCGACAGCCGCGCGAACAGCTTGGGGGGCAGCGTGGGGGTCACGAACAGGCGCCGGAGCTCGGCCGGGTCCCACCCGAGCGCCGCCGCGCTGTCCTCGTTCATCCGCAGCTGGCTGCTCCCGGGGTGCACGCGGATCCCGGCGTCCGCCGCGTCGAGCGCCGCGATGTCGTCGGTGAGCAGCGCGTGGCCCCGGGCGACGGCCGCGGCGGCCACGCTCGACTTGCCGGCACCGCCCGCACCGAGCACGAGGAACGCGGCGCTCCCGATGTCCACGGCGCAGGCGTGGAGCAGCGGGACGCCGCGCAGCGCGAGCGCGGTCGGAAGCCCCCCGGTCTCCACGAACGCGGCGATGTCGGCGACCGCGACCGGGCCGCGCCAGCGAACCTCGATCGAGCCGCCGTCGCCGCTCACGCGCATGCTCCACGCGCTCTCGCCGCCGTGCGACGCGTACAGCAGCAGCCGGCCGCCGTCCTCGCAGCCGCGCACAGCTCCCCACCCGGTCGACGTCGTGGTGTCCGCCGCGCGGTCGTCCACGTGCGGCGCGCCCGCCTCGTCGAACTCGACTCGGACGTCGACCGGGCTCGTCTCGCTCGGGCGCAGGCCCGGCAATGGGCGGTTCGAGCCGATCGCGAGCCCGTATGCCTCGTAGCGATGGATCACGCCGGAAGAAACGGCGCGAGCCGGTCCGGCCGCCGGCCGGGGGGCACCGTCTCGGCGGCGACCATGCAGAGGCGCTCGTACAGCTCGGCGAGCTCCGGCGCGTCCTCGTGCTCGCGCTCGATGCGCCTGATCGTGCTCGCGAGCGCGAAGTGGTCGTAGGGGTTGTGCTCGAGCACGGCGCGGCTCTGCTCGGCCGCTGCGGCGTACTCGCCGAGCCGCGCCCGCCTGAACGGCGACCGCAACGCCTCGACGTGGCGCGCACGGTCCGCCGGCCGGACACGCGCGGCGGCTCGCGCCGACGCCTCCGCGAACAGGTCGGAGTAGATCGGCGACGGCTCCACGCCCCCGGCGTACGCGAGCAGCTCCTCGTGCCGCCTGAGGCGTTCGAGGCAGCTGAGAGCCAGCAGGTGCGCCTGGTCGTAGGCCGGGTGCCGAGCGACGAGCTCACGGCATACCGCCAGCGCGTCCTCGGGCTCCTGGCGATGCGCGTCGTGGAGGCGTGCGGACAGGTCCGCCGCTTGCGCCGCTGGCACTTCCGCTGGGACCGGTCCGGCGGGGCGACGCGCGGGCCGCCCGTTAGGCGACTGCGCCAGCAGCTCGCGGTACGCCCGGTCGCGCTCGGCGCCCAGCGCGGCCGCGCTTCGCTCGCGCTCCATCCAGTCGCGCCCGGCGCGCGCCAGCGCCTCGACCTGCCCGCGGTCCTGAAAGAGCTCCTCGAGCACGTCCAGCAGCTCCGCGGCCGTCCGGTAGATCCGGGCATGACCGCGGTGCGACCGGTGCGGCGGGGCGTCCTGCAGCACCGCCGCCACCCCGTGGCCGGCGTAGAGGCCGACGCGCGTGTCGGAGCGCGTGGCGTTGAACGGACTCGGCACCATCGGCGCGATGCCGACGTGCAGGCCGCCGACGAAGCGCAGCTGCTCCTCCCACTCGCCGAAGGGATGAAGCTGCCGCTGCTCCGGAGCGATCGCCCCGAAGTGCTCGTCGAAGACGCTGCGGTCGCCCATGAACGCGAACGTCGCCCCGGAGTGGCGGCGGCAGAGCTCGACCACGGCGGGAGCCGCGGCGGCGAGGCTGGCCGAGTGGGAGCGGCTGCCCGACCAGCCGAACACGAAGCCGTCCGGCTTCGGGGGCAGCTCGTCGGGGAACGGGGTGCGGGGACTGAGCAGGATCTGCCGCGGGTTCACGGTGGAGAACAGCTCCGCGAGGGCCGGCACGAGCATCTGGGTCGAGTCCGCCAGGTACGCGTGGTAGAGGAGGCCCTGCCGGGCGAGCGGGCTGCGAATGGGATGAGTCCCAGGCAGCCAGTCGCCGACGCCGAGCACGTTGTCGGTCACCTCGTAGACGGTCGGCAGCCCCATGTCGCGACGGCGCAGGATCACCGCCTCGGCCTCGGGCTCGCCGAGCATCTGAAGGATCGTGACGTCGGCGCTCAGTGCGGCCGCCGGGAAGCGGGGATCCAGGACGGTGAGGGGCTCGACCCGCCAGCCGAGCGGGCCCAGCAGCTCCACGAGCGACGTCACGTGCAGGCCGTAGAGGCCGGCGTTCTCGCCGACGAGGTCGCGCGGGTGCGCGACGACGAGCCGCGGGGCGTCCGGCGCGCTCACCCCGTCTTGCGCCAGCAGACGCGCGTCCAGTCGACCTGATCGGGCTCGACGTCCAGCCCGCGCTCCGCCAGGAACTCGTCGACGGCGATCCGGCACGGCTCGAGGCAGCCGTAGTCGTCCACGATCACGTAGCCGCCATCCGAGACTCGGTCGTAGAGGGCGTCGAGCGTGTCGCGCGTCGAGGAGTAGAGGTCGCCGTCGATGCGGAGGATCGCCAGCCGCTCGACGGGCGCGTTCGGCAGCGTGTCGGCGAACAGGCCCGGCAGGAAGCGGACGCCGTCGTCGAGCATGTCGTAGGTCTCGAAGTTGTCGCGCACGGCCTGCACGCTCGCCGCCATCCACGGGACGCGCTCCTCGCTCAGGTCGAGCTCGTGCTCGCGGTCGACCGGGTGGGTCGGCGGCGGGACTCCCTCGAACGAGTCCGCGAGCCAGGTCGCGCGCTCGCCCTCCCCGTGCGCGACCTGGAGGCCGCGCATGAAGATCGACGCCCCACCGTGGCAGACGCCCGCCTCCAGGAAGTCGCCCGGAACGCCGTCGGCGAAGACCCTGTGGGCGCAGCGTTCGATGTTGTCGAGCCCGTCGAGGCCGATCATCGTGTGGGAGAGGCGGGTGGCCCAGAACCCGGCGACGCGGCCCTCGCGCTTGGTCGTCACGAGCTCGGCATACGCGGCCGCACGCTCGTAGCGCACGTCGCGCAGCAACCGCTGCCGGTCCACCTGATCCGCGGCGAGCCCGCCGGACAGCACCACGTCGAGCCTCAGCGCGTCCTCCGCGTACACGAGGTTCACGAGCGTCCGCTTCAGCAGATCGAGGTAGCGCCGCCGCAGCGGGGGCGGGGCCTCCGCCGCCGGCCGGGCCTCCACGACGCCGAGCGCCGCCAGCTCGGCCACGAACTCGTCGACCGTCCGGGCGCACTCCTCGGGATCCACGTCGAAGCGTGCCGACACGCGCTCGCGCAGCGCATCGGCGGTGGTCGGCACGGCGAGGCCCTCGACTATCTCGGCGGCCACCGCGTTCAGCCGCGACTCCGACCGCGCGGACGGCCGGACCAGGAACGACTCGCCGTCGCGGCGACGCACGAAGGCGCCCTCCGAGCGGAGGAGCGTGCTCACCTGCCGTGCTGAGGTGGCCGCGGTACGGCTAGACGCTGCCGGTGTAGACCGTGAGGTCGTACACAGCGCCGACGCCGGCTGCTTCCGTGGCCGAGTAGTCGACCTCTTCCAGCTTGGGCGGGTGCCACGGCGCCTTGGGTTGGGGCTGCTCGCTCATGCCCACAGTCAATCACAGGCCCCGGTCGTCGGCGACGGCGGTCAGGTAGAGCCCGAACGACACGGCGCGTAGAAGCTTGAGAACGCCGTCCGAGCCGCCCGCGGAGACCGCGGCCCACGAGCGCCGGATCGGCTCGACGTCCAGGTACTCGCGCACGGCGTCGGACGCGACGAGCCGCTCCACGACCGCCGCCACGGCGCCGGCGTCCGCCCGCAGCCGGTGGGCGATGTCGGCGCCCTGCGCACCGCGGCGGGTGCTCCAGGCCACCTCGGGCGGCGCGAGCCGTGCGACCGCTCGCCGGGCGAGCCAGCGGTCGTGCCCGTCGCGGGCGAACTGCTCGTCCGGCGCGCCGACGCAGAACTCCAGCACGCGCACGTCCGCGGTCGGATCGCGCATCTCGACTCCCTGGGCCGCGCTCCGCTGATGCCACCACGCGCCGGTCGGCAGCTTGCCGGGGAGCAGGTAGGCCAGGCGGCGCTCGCGCGAGCCGGTGCGCGTGAACTCCGGGTCGAAGCCGTTCTCCCGCATCGCGTCGCGCAGCCCGACCCGCGCGGCGAAGTGGGGCGCTATCGGCGAGTCACGCCACCCGGGCCGCCGGCTCGGATCGAGCCGCATCCGCTCGGCGGCGAGGCGACTCCGTACCGGCGCGATCAGCCCGTGCCAGATCGCGCCGCCCCAGCCGTAGCGGCTCGCGCGGCTGAGGTGCCTGAGGCGCTGCGCCGCGGCTCGCGGGTCGCCCGCCGCCAGCGCGGCGACCACGCGCCGGGGGTCGCCCGGCCACGAGACGCCGCCGTTGCCGTACTGGCCGGTCAGCAGCACGCGCGAGTCGCCCTCCCGCGCGGCGTCGAGCAGCGCACGGACCCAGGGCAGGTTCGGCAGCGCGTGCTCGGGCTCGTCGTGCACAGCGAGCGAGTGCTCGATCGCCTGCAGCGGTGTCACGCCGCGTCCGTCGACCGGCACGTGCTCGATGTTGTCGTAGCGAGCCGCGACGAGCCGCGCGCCCGGCCACTCGTCGACCAGGGCGTCCGGCATCTCCGCGGCCACCTCCGGGTAGGCGGGCCGCGCCGTGTACGCGACGAGGCGCTCGCCTCCGAGCTCGCGGGCGGCCAGCGCGGTGACCGCGCCCGAGTCGAGTCCCGCGCTGAGCGTCGCCGCCACCGGGCCGCTCGCGCGCAACCGCGTTCGCACCGCGCCCGCGAGCAGGTCGAGCAGGCGCTCCACGTACTCGCCGTCGCTCGCGAGCCGCACGTCCGGAGCGTCCAGCAGGCTCCAGTACTCGCGCGTGCGCAGGCCGCTCGGGTCGATGCTCACGCTGTGAGCGGTCGGCACCCTCCGCACGCCCTCGTACATCGTCGCCGCGCCGTCGGCCACGTCCAGCACGAGCGACCGGGCGAGCTGGAGCTCGTCGAGGCGGCGCGGCACCTGCGGCAGCGCGAGCAGGCCCTTCAGGCTCGACGCGAAGGCGAGCGACTCGCCGCGCCGGTGGTAGTACAGCGCGGTCTGGCCGTAGTGGTCGCGCGCCAGCACCAGCCGCCGTTCGCGCGGGTGCCAGGCCGCGAGCGCCCAGTCGCCCAGGAGCTGCGGGAAGGCGTCCTCGCCCCAGCGCTCGTAGGCCAGGGCGATCAGGCGGCCGTCGGAGGTCCGCGCCAGGTCCTCCGCCCGCTCCCCGAGCCGCCGGAAGAGCTCCTCGCGGTTGTCGAGCCGTCCGGCCGGGGTTACCACGGTCCCGCTCGCGAGCCGCAGCGGGCCGTCCTCGTGCTCGTCCTCCGGGGTGCGGAACGCGACGAGCTGCCCGAGGCCGGCCCCGCCCTCGCGCCAGGTTCCGCCGCCGTCGGGGCCCCAGTACGCCATCGGCCGGCGCATCGCATCCAGCTCGCCGGCCTCGACGGGGCGGCCGTCGAGGCGCACGAGCCCGAAGATCGCGCTCATCGGCGGCCGACGTCGGCGAACGAAGCCACCACCGCGTAGCGGGCGACGTCCCGCCCCCCGGTCACGTTCAGGTCGCCTACGCGCAGCCACGCATGCGCCGCGACCGGGTCGCGCCCCATGCCCAGGTAGAGCGTGCTCGCTATCCCGCGCCGGCGCAGCATCGCCTTCGCCGCGATCGCCTGCTCGAGGCACTCCGTCCGCCACGGCGCCCGCCGTGCCGCGGCGGCCATCGCCCGGGCGACGCCCAGCGAGGCGGGACCGGGGGGCGCGATCGCCGCCGTCTCGGCATGGCGCACCCCGAGTCGCGGGGCGATCATGCGGAACGGGAGGGCGATCACCGCGACCCGCGCGAGTGCCAGGTACGCCAGGGCCTCGACGGCCCGCACGCCGTCGCGCGAGGCGAGCCGCCTAGCCCTGCTGGACCAGCCCCTTCTCATGCAGCTCGGTCAGGAAGGGCAGGACGTCGGCCTCGCAGCGCGCGGGGGTGACGTCGTAGCGGGAGCAGAGCTCGGCCACGAGGTCCGCGACGGGCGTCGGCGCCGCGAGCCGCGTCCAGACGAAGGAGGCGATGTCGTCGAGCAGGTAGTACTTGCCGGCGTCGACGTCCATCATCACGAGCCATTCCTCGAGCGGTGCGCTCACGTGGTCGTCCGTGCGGCGGAGCACCGCCGAGCCGTCGATCATGCCCGTAGGTTAGGGCTTGAGAATGAGAGGAAACGTGCTCATAACCGGGGCGCGGGCTTCATCGGCTCGCACCTGGCGCGCCGCCTATCCCGCGTCCCACTCGAACCGCGCGCTCAGGTTGTCGCGCGTGCTGCGGTTGCTCCCCGACTCGTCGAAGGCGAACTTGACCTTGGTCGGCCTGCTGTCGGTCGGGATCTCGTAGACGATCCAGCCGCGGCCGCACTCGTCGCGGATCGTGCCGAACGAGCGGTCGTAGTTCTTCGCCGGGAACTTCGGGCGAGCGGCGCCGGCGCTCGTCTCCAGCGCGAAGTCGTACTGCCCGATCGCCGCGCCGTAGCCGCTGCACACGTTCAACGAGCACCCCGACGAGCTTGTAGCCGTCGGCCGGCAGCGACAGGCCGGTGACGTCCTTGCGCGGCACCGGCGTCCTCAGGTCGATCCGCTCGACCGTCACCTCCACGCGCTTGGCCTCGAGCGTGTCGCCGACCGAGCCCGACTCCTTGGTCTCGCCGTCGGTGGAGCACCCGCCTAGGACGAGCAGGGCGAGGCAGAGGACGAGGACGCGAGGGCCGGCGCGCACGGCGGCGATCCTATTCGCCGCGTAGCCAGACCGACCAGGCCCGCACGCTCTCGATCCGCAGGTGCCCGTCCGCGACCCAGGGATCCGCGCCCAGCCGGCGGTGGACCTCCGGCTCGTCGGCCGCATCGACGACGAGCACGGCGTTCCCCGCCTCGTCCTCACCGGTCGGCCCGCCGAGCACCACGAAGCCGTCGTCCACCAGCGCGTCCATGAACTCCGCGTGCGCGTCCCAGCCGCTCTGCTCGCGCCGCCCGCGCGCGTGGTCCCAGGCGGAGCCGGTCGCCAGCTCGACCAGGTGGTAGTCGGCCACGCCCGGAGGGTATGGCGCGGCGGGAATCCAGCCGATGAAGGGAGCGATGCGCCGCCTCATCGCCATGCTCGTGCTCGCCGCCCTCGCGCTGCCGGCGGCGGCGCACGCCGACCCGTACCTCCCGCCGTCCGGCAAGCTCTTCGGCGGCGTCACCGGCGGCGGCGAGATCGGCGACTTCGAGGCGCGCACCGGACAGCACCCGGCCGTCTGGCAGCACTGGGTCCAGTGGGACGGCTCGCTCCGCGGCGCCCTCGACCGCTCGGAGGCGGCCGGCACCCGAGCGATGCTCCACGTGAGCACCGCCGCCCAGCAGGACCAGCCCGGCCGGATCGCCCCCGGCGCGATCGCCCGGGGCGCGGGCGATGCCTTCCTCCTCGACCTGAACCGCGCGCTGGCCGACCACGGCGCCCCCGTCTACCTGCGACTGATGGCCGAGATGAACAACTGCCACTCCGCCTACTCCTCGCACGGCTGCAACGGCCGCCGCCGCGGCGCCGACTACTCGCCGCAGGCGTTCAAGCGGGCCTGGCGGCGCGCCTACATCGTCGTGAAGGGCGGCCCGACGGCAGCGATCGACGCCCGCCTCGAGCGCCTGAGGATGCCGCCGCTCCGCACGGGCGCCGACGAGCTCGACCGCCCGCAGGTCGCCTTCATGTGGGCCCCGATGACCGGCGGCTCGCCGATGATCGCCGCCCTGCGCCCCGGCGTCTTCTGGCCGGGTGCCGGCTACGTGGACTGGGTCGGCACGAGCTTCTACTCCAAGTTCCCGAACTTCCACTACCTCGAGCCCTACTACCGCGCCTTCGCGGACCGCCACAAGAAGCCCTTCGCGCTCGCGGAGTGGGCGATGTGGGGCGCCGACACCCCCGGCTTCGTGACCCGCCTGTTCGGATGGGCCCGCTCGCACGGGCGGGTGCGGATGATGCTCTACAACCAGGGCCAGAACCCGGCCGGCCCGTTCCGGCTCCGCCGCTTCCCGAAGTCGCAGGCGGCGCTCCGCGCGAATCTCGCCGCGAGCCGCTTCTCCGACCTCGCGGACGGCTAGCTCGAGCTCGCGTCTGCCTCGTCGAAGGTGCCGACCATGCGCCAGCTCGTCGCCTCGTGGCTCACGAACTTGCCACCGAGGCCGATTCGCGTCCCAGCCAGGCTCGCCTCGAGCGAGGCATCGACGCCGAAGTCGTCTTCGTAGTTGACCGTCAGCGAGAACTCCTGGAGGCCGTACTGCAGCCGTGCGTCGGCGACGGTCTTCCAGGTCTCCTCGTGGGGGTACCAGACAAGTCCGCTCGGCACCGCGGGCGTCACCTTGTTCCGAAGCCGGGCGGTGAAGAGGACCTGTCCCTCGCTGGCGCGGGTCGTGCCGCCGCCGATGCCCACGGACTCGCCCGGCACGCCGAGCGGCACGTTCAGTCGTGCGGCGAACTCCTTGGACCAGCCGTACTCGCGCTCGACCTCGATGTGGGTCGCACCGAGACCCAGCAGCAGCCTGACGGCCTCCGACAGCTTGTGCTCGAAGGTCAGCCGGTGGAAGCTCGCGGCCGGGTAGTACACGCTCGGGAGCGTGGGGTGGCCGACGTAGAGCACGCGTCCCGGCTTCGGATGGCCGGGCGGGAACGTGAGCGTCGCGGCTTCGTCGCTACCGATCGGGAGGATCGTGATGCCCTGGTCGCGCGCCGCATCCAAGCTGCGGTCCATGAGCTTCACGAGCGCGTAGCCGATCGGCGACGTGGTCATGGCCACGGCCCGCGCCACCTTCTCCAGCATCGGGGCCCACTCCGGCTTGTCGGCATCGCGCTCCGCGGCGCCGGCCGGACCGTCGGGAACGACCACGATGTGCTGGCGCTCGGAGTACGGCCGCGCCGTGATCGGAATGGCGTCCTGTGTCTCCATCGCCGAGCCGGAGACTGACCGGCGGGTGGACCGCCGTCAAGCGGCGCGTCGGACTCGGCGTCGGGTCTGGTACGACTCCGGGCCATGCCCGGCGACCAGCTCCCCGGCCTCGCCGTGCGCCCCGGAGAGGGCGAGGCGCGGCGCAACCCCATCGGCGGCGACTTCACCTTCATCGCCCGCGGCGCCCAGACCGGCGGCTCGCTGACCGCCCTCGAGAGCGTCATCCCGCCCGGCCAGGGCCCGCCCGTCCACCTCCACGAGGACGTGGACGAGTCGATCTACCTGATCGACGGCGACCTGCGCTTCAAGCTCGGCGACGAGCTGACCGACTCGCCCGCCGGCTCGTACGTCTTCATCCCGCGCGGCCTGCCGCACGCCTTCCGCAACCCGGGTGACCGGCCCGTGCGGCTGCTCGTCACGTTCACGCCGGCCGGGATGGAGGCCTTCTTCGAGCACATGGCCACCGTGACCGAGTTCGACCCGCAGGAGTTCCGCCGCATGGGCGCCGAGAGCGGCATGCAGGTCCTCGGTCCGCCGCTCGGCGGCTGAGGCCACCCCCCGGACGGGGGAGCAAGCGCCGCCCGAAGCGTGCGATCTACAGGACATGTCCGCTCGCCCGGCCGGGCATCACGCGCGTAGAGAGGCCCGCCGGCTGACGGTGTGGTCGATCGCCGCGATCGGGATGGTGCTCGCCGTGCTCGTCGCGGTGGTCCTGGCGAGCGGGTGGTCGTTCGCGACCGTCCTAGCGATAGAGCTGGCAGCCGTCGGCGCGATCTTCGCGATCGAGCGCCTCGCGGGTCCGAAGGTGGACCGGTGGGTCATGGGCGCTCGGGGCGAGGAACGCGTCGGCGCGCTGCTGGACGAGCTGCGCGCCGAGGGCTGGGTCGCGATCCACGGCGTCGACACCGGCCGCGGCAACATCGACACCTTCCTCGCGGGCCCCGGCGGCGTCTTCACGATCGAGGTCAAGGCGACCGAGGGCAAGCTGAGCGCGAGGCGGATCCACCCGTCCGTGCTCCGCCAGGCGCACGCGCAGCGCAAGTGGGTGGAGCAGCTGATCCAGCGGCCGGTCTCGCCGCTCGTCGTCTACTCGCACGCGTACCTGCTCGGCCGCGGCGTGAACCACCACGGCGGCGTCTGCATCCTCACCGCCCGCATGCTCGTGGGCCACCTTCGCCGCCGCAAGCCGGTCCTCGCGCCCGACGAGGTGCGCCGGATCACCCGGCTGGTCGCCGCCTAGGAGAGTTTGGCGAAACACGCTAGGCCGCTCCTAGAGCGGGGTTGCGGGAGGGGGAAGTTGGGGCGTACCTCGCCGGTCGCGGGAGGCTTACCCCACGGGTTTCGTCAAGGGCGCTTACTGGCCGTCCAGCGTTTGATGATTTGGCGAGCAGGGCACGCGATCCGCGTGACTCCAGCGAAGCTGTTCTAACCGTAACGAACGAGGGAGCCGCAGGATCAAGGCCCTGGAACCCCCCTGGATGGGTGAAAAAATATGTGCAAAGACATTCTTTTTTTTTTTTGGAAACCGTGCGATAGCAGGGCCGCCATCCCAAGTGCCAGCGCGAGCGCGTAGAGCAGATTCAGCGGTGGAGGCAAGACAGCGAGCGGGACGAGCAGGCCCACCAGAAAGCCCAGAAGCACGTGCGGACCCCATTTTCGTGCGCTTTCTTCCAGCGCCATGTCAAAGAGATGCCGAAGCTGCTTCTGCACCGTACCGGTGGCTCAGAACACCCTTCGGTCCTCGTGACCGAAGAGGCCTCATCGCCTGTCGCGATTGTACGCCACCGGACAACATCGAGCGGCCCCTACTACTAGGAGGTTGGCGAACACGTCAGGCCGCTCCGGGAGCGGGGGTCGCGGCGACGGGAAAATCGTCCGTACCTCATGATTCGGGGATGCCTTACCCCACCGCCGCTTCCGGGGGCTCGCGCAGCTTGCGGGTGAAGCGATAGCACGCCCAATGCGAAGGCGCCGCGCCGAGTACGTCGCGCAGCCCCGCGTGCTCCTCCACCAGCCGCACCGTGCGGCTCCACATTGGGATCGCGTACATGCTCTTGACGAGCGCGACCCCCACCATCGCCCGGATCGGGTAGCCGGGGCGACCCGTCCAGCGCGTCTCCTCAAGCTCTCTCACGAGGGCCTGAATCTCGGGCGATTCGAGGAGGGAAGAAAGCGGGGCCGGTCCACGACGACTTCGAGGCGCGCGGATGCCACCCCATCGTCAAGCTGCGCAAGGACGCGGCGGTCAAGAACGGCTGGCACCGTCCGCCCGAGTGCGAGCACGGGACGTGGACGTTCGCCGGGTCGGACTTCAAGCGCGGCGCGAGCAAGTGGCGCTGCCCCACGGGCGAGTGCAAGCCCGCGAGCGTGTGGGTCAAGGCGAGCCGCCTGCACCCGCTGATCCCGCGCGAGTCGAAGCGGTGGGGCGACCTCTACGCGGGCCGCTCGGCCGTCGAGCGCGAGTTCGGCCGCTTGAAGCACGAGTGCGCCTTGCTGCCGCTGCGCGTGCGCGGCATCGACCGCGTGCGCCTGCACGCGGACCTGACGATCCTCGCGCAACTCGGCACGACGCTCGGCCGCGCGAGGTCGGTGGTCGCGGCGCGGGCCGAACGCCGCGCCGCGATGCTCGCCGCCGCTTAGAGGAAGTCGAGCTGGTCGATCAGGACGCCGGACCAGCGTGGTCCGTGTGAGGGATCGTCCGAGTCGAGCCGACCGGAGAGGCCGATCTTGTCGCCCTCGTGTAGCTGCGCGACCTCGCGCGCTTCCGCGCCGTAGGTCTTCGCCTCGATGTAGACGACTCCCGGCTCGGGTGAGCCGTCCGGCAGACGCCGTTGAACCGCGAGGCTCAGCGTGCATTCCGTATCGGTGCCGTGCTCTCTGTACCGAGGCACGCCCGTGAGCGTCCCTATGACGCACACGATGTTCATGGCCCCACTCCGGGGCTACGCTGGTCGAGCATGGGAGATAACCCTCCTGTGCCACGGCCCTCGGCTGTTCACGCAGCGCGGGGGCCAACTTGTTAGGACGCAGCGAAGCTAGGCAGCAGCAGGGCGACAGCAAGCGTTTCGCCAATGCGACGACGGGAACGGCCGGGAGTTTCGTCAAACCCTCCTAGCGGGCGCCCGGCCGTCTAGCGCGCGAACGACGCCCGCGAGCGCCCGACGCTCCGGCGGCGGCGCCCGGAGCCCATCCGCTCGAGCGTCTCGAACTCCTCGAGCGACCGCCCGGCGCCGATCGCGACGCACGTCAGCGGCGAGTCCGCCAGCCGCACAGGCAGGTGCGTCTCGTCCGCGAGCAGCACGTCGAGGCCCTTGAGGAGCGACCCGCCGCCCGCCAGCACGATCCCCTCCTCGGCCACGTCGGCGGCCAGCTCGGGCGGCGTCTGCTCCAGGGTCGACTGCACGGTGTCCACGATCGCCTGGAGCGGCTCGGCGCACGCGGCGCGCAGCTCGGCGGAGGTGAGCGTCACGGTCTTGGGCAGTCCGGACGAGAGGTCGCGCCCGCGCACCTTGGCCTCGAGCTCCGGCTCCAGCGGCACGGCCGAGCCGATCTCGAGCTTGAGGTCCTCGGCGGTCGTGGACCCGATCGCCATCGTGTGCGCGCGCTTCATGTGCAGCGTGATCGCGTCGTCGAAGTCGTAGCCGCCGATTCGCAGGGACTCGCTCACCACGATCGAGCCGAGCGACAGCACCGCCACCTCGGACGTGCCGCCGCCGATGTCGACGATCATCGAGCCGCGCGGCTCGGCGATCGGCAGCTCGGCGCCGATCGCGGCGGCCACGGGCTCCTCGATGAGGTGGACCTGCCGCGCGCCGGCGACCGCGCACGCCTCCTCGACGGCCCGCTGCTCCACCTCGGTGACCGACGACGGCACGCACATGATCACGCGCGAGCGCCCGAAGCGGCTGCGCTGCACGCGGTGGATGAAGTAGTGGAGCATCCGCTCGGTCACCTCGAAGTCGGCGATCACGCCGTGGCGCAGCGGCCGGATCGCCGCGATGTTCGCGGGCGTGCGGCCGATCATGCGCTTGGCGTCGTCGCCGACCGCCTGCACGGCGCCGGTGTCGGTGTCGATCGCCACCACCGACGGCTCGGAGAGCGCGATGCCGCGACCGCGCTCGTAGACGAGGGTGTTGGCCGTGCCGAGGTCGATCGCGAGGTCGCGGCCGCCCCCGCCGTTCCAGAGAGCCATCGCCATGAGCATATGAGGGCGGCCCGCGGCGGGCGGCAGCCCCCTGGCACGAAACCGCTGCAAAAAGTGAGGGAACGTCCCCGGTGCGGCCCTACTGGAGCTCAGCGGCGTCGATCTGCCACTGGTCGCCGGTCTTGACCAGGCTGTACTGGGACTTGATGTCCGGCGCGATCTCGGAGGTGACGATGAGCGTGGCCTTCGTGCCGGTCACCTTCACGTCCTCGATCTTGAGGTCGTCCTCGCTGTACTGCGGCTTCTGGTGCTGCTTCTCGAAGAGCTTGCAGCGATCCGCGCGAGCGTCGCCCAGGCCGAGGAGCTGGTCCTCGAGGAACCTGTCGGTCATGTACTCGCACTTGCCCTCGAAGGTCCACTTGGTCACGGCCTCGCGCACGGCCTCCTCGTCGCCGCCACCGCCACCGCCACCGCCGCCGCCCCCGCAGCCGGCGACCAGCACAAGGAGCGCTACCAGGAGTGCCGTCAGGGGCTTCATCGGCGCGCGAATGTAGCGTGTGGTCTCCGGATGCCCGCTCCGTCTACCACCACCGTGCGAGGCGTCGACGTGCCCACCGTCGCGCTCGGCGTCTTCGAGGTCGAACCCGGCGAGACGGCCGGCGCCGTGGCAGACGCTCTCGCCGCCGGCTACCGCCACGTGGACACGGCCACCGCCTACGGCAACGAGGAGGAGGTCGGCGAGGGGCTGCGGCGCTCGGGGGTGGACCGCGACGAGGTCTGGGTCACGACCAAGGTGTGGATCGACGACTTCGCGCCCGAACGGCTGCGCCGCAGCGCCGAGGGCAGCCTGCGCCGGCTCGGCCTCGACCGGATCGACCTGCTGCTGCTGCACTGGCCCGCGCGCGACCACTCGCAGCACGGCCCGGCGCTGGAGGAGCTCCAGCGGCTGCGCTCGGAGGGCCTGATCCGCGAGCTCGGCGTGAGCAACTTCCCCGGCTACCTGCTGCGCGAAGCGCTCCGGATCGCACCCGAGATCTTCGCCGACCAGGTCGAGTACCACGCCAAGCTCTCCCAGCGCGAGCTGCTCGCGATCGCCGCCGAGCGCGACCTGCTGATCGAGGCCTACGCGCCGCTCGGCGGCAGCGCCTCGACGATGATCGAGGAGCCGCTTCTGCGCGAGATCGCCGATGCGCACGGCGCGACGCCGGCCCAGGTCGCGCTCGCCTGGCTCGCCCACCAGGAGCGCGTGGTGCTGCTGCCGCGCTCGACCGACCCGGGCCGCCGCCGCGAGAACCTCGCGGCGCTCGAGCTCGACCTCACGCCCGAGGAGTCGGCCCGCATCGACGAGCTCTCGGAGCGGCGCGAGCGCCACTTCGATCCGAGCTTCGCGCCCGACTGGCGCGACTGAGCGGCGCGGGCGGCACGCGGCCGCGGAAGGCGGTCGCCATGGCGCGCAGCCGCTGCAATACTGGGCTGCTCGATGCGTCGGCACGGAAGAGTCGACAGTGCCGCCGGCCTGGGTCTTCACGGGCACGGGTGCTGGCTGTACTCCGACGAGGCCGAGTTCCGTGCCGGGGCGCTCGACTTCCTGGCCGAGGGGGCCGAGCTCGACCAGCGCATGCTCTACGTGGGCGCGGGCACGATCGAGAAGCTGCGCAGCGACCTCGGTGACCTGCCCGGCCTCGACCGGCTGCTCGGCGACGGCGCGCTGCGGATCATGGCGCTCGAGGCGCTCTACGAGGTCGGCGTGGGGGTCGACCCGATGGCCCAGCTCGCGATGTACTCGGCGGCGACCAGGACCGCGCTCGTGGACGGCTACGCCGGCCTGCGGGTGCTCGCGGAGGTCACTCCGCTCGTGCTCGATCCGGAGCTCTGGCGTGCGCACACGCACTGGGAGGCCGTCGCCGACCGGTACATGGCGAAGCACCCCATGTCCGCGCTCTGCTGCTACGACCGGCGCCTGCTGCCCGACGCGATCCTGCGCGACCTCGCGTGCGTGCACCGCTCGTCCAACGCGGCCCCGGCGATGGCGCCGTTCCGCCTGTTCGCGGGGCGCGAGGGCCTGAGCCTCGCCGGCGAGGTCGACAGCTTCAGCGCGGAGCACCTGCGGCGCCTGCTCGCGGCCACCCTGCCGGCCGAGGGCGAGCTCGTGCTCGAGCTCGACGAGCTGCGCTTCATCGACCACCACGGGGTGATGGCGATCGCCGAGGTGGCCCGCGAGCTCCAGCGCGACGGCCGCGCCGTCAGGTTCCTCGGCGCCCCGCGCAGCTTCGACCGGCTGGCCTCCCTCCTCGAGGTGGAGCTGTGACCGCGCCGATCCGGCACGCCTTCCGCCACAAGGCGCTGTTCTACGACGGCACCGCCGACTTCGTGCGCGCGCTGCTGCCGTTCGTGCGCAACGGCGTGCGGGCCGGCGAGCCCGTCCTGGTGGCCGTCGAGGAGCCCAAGATCGCGATGCTCCGCGAGGCGCTCGGCGTGGACGCGGGCGGCGTCGAGTTCGTGGAGATGCGCGGGCTCGGCCGCAACCCCGGGTGCATCATCCCGGCCTGGCGCGAGTTCGTCGCGGCGCACGGCGGCGACGGCCGGCGCCTGCGCGGCGTGGGCGAGCCGGTCTGGGCCGGGCGCAGCGAGGCCGAGATCGGCGAGTGCCACCAGCACGAGGCGTTGCTCAACGTCGCCTTCGACGGCGGCCCCGCGTGGACGCTCGTGTGCCCGTACGACACCGCGGCGCTCGCCCCGGACGTGATCGAGGCGGCGCGGCGGACCCACCCGATCGTCGGAGAGCACGGCGTGACCCGCCGCAGCACCGCCTACCGCGACCCGCGGATCGACCCGCTCGGCGGCGACCTCGAGCCGCCGCCCGCCCGGCGCGACGAGCTGCCGTTCGCGGCCGGCGATCTCGCGCAGGTGCGCACGATGACTGTCGCGTGGGCGCGCGTGGCCGGCGTGGGCGACGACCGCGCGGCCGACCTCGAGCTGGCGGTCAGCGAGCTCGCGACCAACAGCATCCGCCACGGCGGGGGTAGCGGAGTCGTGCGAGCCTGGCGCGAGCCGGAGCGCTTCGTGCTCGAGGTGCGGGACTCGGGCCGCATCGCGGATCCGCTCGCCGGGCGCGGCCTGCCGGGCCACGCGGACACGGGCTGCGGCCGCGGTCTCTGGCTCGTGAACCGGCTCTGCGACCTGGTTCAGCTCCGCTCGCTGCGGGACGGGACCGCGGTCCGCCTGCACGTCGCGCTGTAGCAGCGCCGGCGCGCCGGGCGCCGGTTCCGCGTGACAAACCGGGCCTTCGCACGTCTTAACGAAAGACCGACGCCGCGCTGCCGATATACGCAAGGACCGCCCGATGAGGACTCGCATCCGACAGATCGCCGCCGCCTGCGCGCTCGGCGCGTGCGCTCTCACGAGCGCCGTGCCGGCGCACGCGCAGGACCGTGCGGACCTCCAGACCACCGAGCTGGTCTCGCATTCGGTCGACGGCGGGGTGCCGAACGGCCCCTCCACGAACGCCGTGATCTCCGGCGACCGGCGCTGGTCGCGGCTGGTCGCGTTCGAGTCCGAGGCTTCGGACATCGTCCGCGGCGACACGAACGGCCAGAAGGACGTCTTCGTGGTCGTGCGCGGCGGGCGCTACAGCAACGCCGGCGAGGAGTGGCGCGAGGGCAGCACCCAGCTGGTCTCCCGCGGGCTCGGTGGCGCGCCCGCCAACGGCCCCTCGTGGGGCGCGGCGGTCGACGGCGACTTCGACCACGGCCAGGCCAACTGCGTGGCGTTCCTGTCGGCGGCGTCGAACCTCGTGAAGGGCGACACCAACGGCAAGGTGGACGCGTTCGTGGTGCGCGGCGTCGGCAGCGCACCCAAGCGCGTGTCGCTGCCGCGCAACCGGCAGTCGAACGAGAACACGACCGCCGTGGACGTCTCGGGCGACTGCTCGCGGACGGCGTTCGTGACCGGCGACCGCCTCTACGTCCGCGGGCGCAAGACCCAGAAGCTCAAGCACACCAAGCCGGCCGCCAACCCCGCGTTCGCGGAGGGCCGCACGAGCGACGTCGTCTTCGACGCGCCCGAGGGCGTCTTCCTCGCGCGCCAGGGCCGCTACAAGCCGAGCCTGGTAGCCGCCGGCGCGCGCAACCCCGTCTTCAACAACATCAAGCGCCAGACGCTCTCCTACGAGCGCTCGTCCGGCGGCCGCACGCAGGTCGTCTACAAGGACCTGGGCAATTCGGAGGTGCTGGCCAGTGCGCTCGGCGGCCGGCCGGGCAACGGCAACTCGCACAACCCCGTGATCGGGAACTCCGGCTACTACATCACCTTCGAGTCGCACGCCGACAACCTCGGCACGACCTCGACCAAGCGTCTCTGGGACCAGAACGACGCGCTGGACGTCTACCTCTACACCGATGTCCGCAAGATCACGCTGGCGCAGTCGGTCTGGGAGAAGGGCGTGCCCGTCCGCGGCGGTGGCGAGAAGCCGAGCATGAGCTTCTACGCGAACTACATCGTGTTCCACGCGAACGCGCCGATCACGGCGCTGCGCGGCACCGACCAGGTCTGGATGCGCTACCTCGGACCGGTCTAGGCCCGGCCCGAGTCCTCACAGATCCACGTACGCGCGCCCTATCTCGCGCTCGTGCCGCTTCAGGCGGCTGATCTGGCGGACGTAGGTGGACCTCCCCACCAGCTTCACGAACTCCCGGCGGGTGCGCCGGTCGTAGCGTCGCGAGCCACGCGACAGGCGCCGGTCGAGCTGCAGGGCCGTGGTCACGTCGTAGCGGTTCACCGCCGCCGTGTACCGGCGGAGCTCGGCGATCGTGAAGGCGAACTGCGCGAGGGCGTTGCGGTGCATGGCGCCCAGGCCGGGGGGAGGCTTGACCCGGCTTTCGCGCCGCCGCTGCGACGCGAGCTTGCGAATGATCCGATTCCACGGGCGCGTGATCTCGCCGGGGGTCTGCGGGCTGTCCGGGACGTCCGCCGCACCGAGGCCGATCGTGACGCCGGTCGACCTGACGACGCGCGCGCTGTGCACGAGGTAGTCGATCAGCCGCTTGTAGTCGCGCAGGAAGCGCCGTGCGCGGGTCAGGTACTCGCGCTCCTGGCCGGCGATCTCCTCCGCCTCGCCGAGCTCGCCGCGCCCCCCGATGAAGGGCCAGTCCGGCGACTCGGTCAGGTCCGACTCGTCGATGTCGCCGAGCTTCCGCTCGGCGCGCCTGATGGCGCTGAGCGGCAGCCTCAGGTCGCGGAGCTGGCGGCTCGTGACCCGCTCCACCGCACGGACGTACTCGCCCGGCCCGTCGGCGCGTTCGATCTCGCGGACGTCCTGCCCGAGCGACCGGGCCGAGAAGGTGAAGAAGACCGGTTCGAGCGCCTTGTCCACCTCCTCGTGCTGGGGCTCGGCGCGTGACTCCCAGTTGCGGGCCAGCTTCTCGGGCGCCATGAGCAGGTAGAGGAGCAGGGCCACCGCCGTGGCAACCGCCACGACGCCCGCGACGATCCCCGCTATCAGTCCCCGTCTCATGTGGCGCGCATGCCCGGCTAGAGGTCCTCGAACGCCTCGTAGCCCTTGGTCTCTCGTCGCTTCAGATCCTCGATCTGGCGGGCGTAGCGCGAGCGGTCCACGAGCCACGCGAGAGCGGCACGCGAAGCGCGATTGCGGCGCTTGAGGTCCCGCTTGACCCTGCGCTCGATGGCGCGCACGCGTGTGAAGTCGTTGCGCTTCACCGCCCGCGAGATCGCACGCTGGTCGCGTATGTCGCGCTGCATCTCGCGGGCGACTCGGCGGTGCTCGGCCCGCATCGGCTTCGGCGGCTTCAGCCTCCTGTAGCCGCGCACCGCCAGCTCCGCACGCAGCGCCGCGGCGTCCAGCGGGCCCGTGATCTGGCCGGGCGAGGTCGCAACCTTCGGGATGCGGGTCTCCGCCCGGGCGAAGCTCAGGTTGTGGCGGCCGATCCAGCGGTCCGCCCGGACCTCGTAGGCCAGCAGCGCGGCGAAGTCGCGCAGGAACGCGCGCGCCTTCCGCAGGTAGTCGCGCTCCTTGCCGGCGAGGGCCTGCGCATCCTCCATGTCGCCGCGGCTCCCGAGCAGCGGCCAGTCCGGCGGCTCGGTCAGCGCGGACTCGTCGATCCGAGCGAGCTCCCGCCGCGCCCGCCGCACCCTCCGCAGCGCGCGTCGCTGCTCACGCATGTCCCGCGCCGCCACCCGGAGGTACGTGCGCATGTACGCCCGCGCGTCCTTGCGCTTGAAGGCGATGGTGCCGAGCACGACGTTGTTGAACTCGCCCGTCACCTGACTGAGCGTCTGCCCGATCTTCGCGTGCTCCGGCTCGGCCTTCTCCTCGTAGTCGTCGGCGAGCTGCGGCGGTACCCAGAAGAGGTAGTACGCCACCGCCGCCCCGACGGCGAGCACGCCGAGCGGGAGCAGGATCCAGCGGAGCCTCACGGATGGCATATAACCCCAAGTGGCGGCCGCTTAACGCCTGGGTAGCGCACGCCCGGGCGCGGTCCGGTATCAACCCGGGCGTGGACGACCACGCTCTGAGCCGGCGCGAGTTCCTGACTCGCACGGCCTACACGGCCGGCCTCGCGAGCGCCGCGGGCGCTCTGCCCGCCGACTTCCTGCTCAAGGAGGCGGCCGCCGCGCAGTCACGCCGCATCCCGCTGCCGCGCCCGCGCGACGTCCCGATCGACCACTTCGTGATCGTGATGATGGAGAACCGGTCCTTCGACCACTACTTCGGCTGGCTGAACGGGGTGGCCGACGCCACGCAGAAGGCGAGCTACCCCAACGAGCAGGGGCAGCCGGTGGCCACCAGGCACGCCGGCTCGCTCGAGGCGCCGTGGCAGGGCTGCGGCCACCCGGACCCCGGCCACGGCTGGGACAGCGGGCGCGCCCAGCTCAAGGGCGGCTTCCTGGCGGAGGGGAGCGAGAACGACGAGTTCGCGCTCAGCTACTACAACGAGGGCGAGTGCGGGTTCATCCACCCGGCGGGGAAGGCGTTCACGGTCTACGACCGCTTCTTTTGCTCGGCGCTCACCTCCACCTGGCCGAACCGCTACTACAAGTGGTCCGCGCAGGCGGGCGGGCGCAAGACCAACAGCCCGCCGGTCGACACCGCCGGCAACCAGTGGGAGACGATCTTCGACCGCGCCCTCGGGAGCGGCCTGAGCGCCCGCTACTACAACTCGGACCTGCCGTTCTCGGCGGTCTGGGGCGCGCGCGGGGCGACCTGGACCAACAAGCTCGAGCGCTTCTACGCGGACTGCGCGACAGGCACGCTGCCGAACATCTCGATCGTGGACCCGCCGTTCCGCGACGGCGGCGGGGGCGACGGCGTGTCGGCCGACGAGCACCCGCACGGCGACATCCGGCTCGGCCAGGCGTGGATGTCGGACATCGTCCACGCGTTCATGGCCTCGCCGAACTACCGGCGCGGCGCGCTGTTCCTCGTCTACGACGAGTGGGGCGGGTTCTGGGACCACGTGCGCCCGCCGCGCGTCCCGGACGTGCGCGCGAACGCGAACCTCGAGGAGGACTGGGGCCAGATGGGCTTCCGGATCCCGGCCGTGGCGGTCTCGCCGTGGTCGACCAAGACCTCGAACGCGAAGGCGCGCGTGAGCCACGCGACGCTCGGCTTCGAGTCGATCATCAAGTTCATCAGCTACCGGTTCGGGCTCGGGCACCTGACGATCCGCGACCGCTACGCCACGAACATCGGGCGCACCTTCGACTGGTCGAAGCCGCGCATGGAGCCGCCGGACCTCCCGGACCCGCAGCAGATCGTCTCGGAGCCGTGCACCGCCGGCGGGTCGCAGACCCCGGTGCCGGAGACCACGGCGGAGACGAAGGCCGTGCACGAGGGCGACCTCGCCGGGCTCGAGGAGCTGGCCCACCGCTTCGGCGTGCCGGTCGGCGACGGCCGGGTCGAGCAGATCTTCACCAAGCCGGACTCGCTCAAGCGCGCCATCAAGCGGGGCAAGGTCACCCGCAAGGGGGAGCCGGCCACCAGGTAGGGTTCCCGCCTCCAAGCGATCAAGGGGGCAAGGGGATGAAGGTGCGGTTGCTGCTGACGGCGTTCGCCGTCGCGGGGCTGATGGCGGTGCTGCCGGCTGCGCCGGCCGCGGCTGCCTCCAAGTGCAGCGGCAAGGGCGCGAAGGGGATCATCTCGACCTCGAGCGCGCGCGTGTTCACGCTGCCGGCGTCCGGGGGCCAGGAGCGCAAGGCGTACGCGTGCCTGTACTCGCAGAACAAGCGGCGCTTCCTGGGCTGGATCCAGGAGTGCCAGAACATGACGGCCGCGAGCGGCTTCGTGCTGAGCGGCAAGCTCGTCGGCTACGTGGAGACGGTCTGCGGGCTCATCGCGGGCGACCAGTCCGTGGTGGTGCGCGACATCAAGACCGGCAAGATCGTGCGCTCCGCGAACGGGGCGTCGGGGACCTCGGCACCGAACGAGGAGTCGAGCACGTACGTCACCGACATGGCGATGAACCGCGACGGCGGGGTCGTCTGGATCGGCGAGTTCGACGCCAACAGCGGCGGGGTCAACGGCCCCGGCGACAATCGCCAGGTGTGGGCGATGCCGGGCAGCACGCCGCAGCTCATGGAGTCGAGCCTGGAGATCGTGCCGGGAACGCTCGCGCTCGGCCCGACCACGAGCCAGGGCTTCAACTGGTTCTACTGGCAGAGCGGGAGCCAGGCCCGCGCGGGCAAGCTCGAGTAGTCACTGCGCCGGGCGCCGGGGCGGTCAGTCGATCGCGCCGGCGCCCACCAGCGCCAGCACGAGCGCGCCGAGCACCACGCGGTAGACCACGAACACGAGCGTCGAGTTCGTGGCCAGGAACTTGATCAGGAAGGCGATCGCGGCGTAGCCGGAGACGAAGGCCAGCAGCGTGGCGAGCGCGGTCGGGCCGGCGCCGACCGACCCCTCGCCGCCGATCTCCTTCAGCTCGTAGAGCCCGCTCAGCACCACGGCGGGCACGCTCAGCAGGAACGAGTAGCGCGCGGCCGCCGCGCGCTCGAGGTTGAGGAACAGGCCCATCGTGAGCGTCGCGCCGCTGCGCGACACGCCGGGCACGAGTGCGAGGGCCTGGGCGAAGCCGATCGCGATGCCGTCGCGGGCGGTGAGGTCGCCGAGGTCGCGCTCCCGCCTGCCGGCGCGCTCGGCCGCCAGCAGGACCAGGCCGAGCACGATCAGGGTCGTGCCGATCAGCTTTAGGTTGCGCGCCTCGTCCTCGATCTGGTCGCTGAAGGCGAAGCCGAGGATCGCGATCGGGATCGTGCCGATCAGGATGTACCAGCCGAGCCGCGACTCGGTGGTGCGGCGGATCTCGGGGTCGCGCAGCCCGCGGGTCCAGCCGACCGCGATCCGCCACAGGTCGTTGCGGAAGTAGAGGAGGACGGCCGCCATCGTGCCGAGCTGGGTCACGGCGGTGAAGGCCGCTCCGGGGTCGTCCCAGCCGAGGAAGGCGGGCACGATCCGCAGGTGGCCGGTGCTGGAGATCGGCAGGAACTCGGTGAGGCCCTGCACGATCCCGAGGACGATGGCTTCGAGCGCGTCCATGGGGGCGGTGCGAGAGACTACGAGCGTGACGCGCGCGCTACGGATCGGCCTGCCGGTCGCGATGGTCGCCGGCGGCCTCGTGCTCGTGTTCGTGGGCGGGCGCGAGGCCCAGGCGGCCGGCTACACGCTGCTCGGGTCCTCCGCGCTCCTGGCGCTGTCGATCTTCATATTCCGCGCCGGGCTCGCGAGCAACGCGGACCGCGACCGCGAGGAGGAGGCGCGCGAGTTCTTCGACCGGCACGGCCGCTGGCCCTACCGCGGGGAGTTGGATGCGGCCCAGCGGGGGAAGGAGTAGGTAGATGAGGCAGCTCACCAGTCTCGACGCGCAGTTCCTGGCGATGGAGACGGCACGGACGTACGGGCACGTCGGGGGGTTCGCGGTCCACGACCCGACCACCGCGCCGGGCGGCGCGCTCACCCGCGCGGATCTCTGCCGCCTGGTCGGCGAGCGGATCCACCTGCTGCCGCCGTTCCGCTGGAAGCTCGCGACCGTGCCGCTCGGGCTCGACCACCCGTACTGGGTCGAGGACTCGGACTTCGACCTCGACTTCCACGTGCGCGAGACCGCCGTGCCGCCGCCGGGCGGCGCGCGGCAGCTGGGCGACCAGATCGCGCGCATCGCCGCGCGGCCGCTCGACCGCTCGCGGCCGCTGTGGGAGCTCTACCTGATCCACGGGCTCGAGGGCGGGAAGGTCGGGATCCTCACGAAGATCCACCACGCCGCCGTGGACGGCATGTCGGGCGCGGAGATCCTGTCGATCCTGCTCGACTCCTCGCCCGCCGGACGCGAGGTGCCGCCTCCCGACCGCGACTGCGGGGAGAGCATGCCGAGTCAGATCGAGATGCTCGGGCGCGGCCTGCTGGGCGCGCCGCGCCAGCCGCTGCGGGCGCTGCGGGCGCTGCCGGGCGTCCTGCCCGGGCTGGGCGACGTGCCGGTCGCCAGCTCGCTGCCGGGGGCGGGGCTCGTGAGTGGGATGGCCACGCGCGTGGCGCGCGGCTCGCGCGACGGCGGCGTGCTCGAGCAGCGCGTGGCCCAGGCGCCGCGCACGCGCTTCAACGGGCGCATCTCGCCGCACCGGCGGTTCGCGTTCGGGTCGCTGTCGCTCGACAAGGCCAAGGCGATCAAGAACGAGCTCGGGATCAAGCTGAACGACGTGGTGATGGCGCTGTGCGCCACCGCTCTGCGCGAGTGGATGCTCGAGCGCGACGAGCTGCCGCGCGATCCGCTCGTGGCGATGGTGCCGGTGTCGGTGCGCAGCGACGACGAGCGCGGCTCGTTCGGCAACCGGGTCTCCACGATGATCGTGCCGCTGCCCACGAACGAGCCGAACCCGCGCACGCGGCTGATGCTCGTGCACGACTCGATGCGGGTGGCGAAGGAGCGGCACAACGCGCTGCCGGCGAACCTGATGCAGGACGCGACCCAGTTCATCCCGCCGGCGCTGATGTCGCGCGCGTCGCGGGTGGTGGCGGAGCTCGCCGAGGTGGCGCGGCCGCCGCTCAACGTGATCATCTCGAACGTGCCTGGGCCGCGCGACCCGCTCTACCTCGCGGGCGCGGAGCTGATCGCGAACTACCCGGTGTCGGTGATCACCGACGGGGCCGGGCTCAACATCACGGTGCTTTCGTACCGCGACCACCTCGACTTCGGGATCGTCGTGGACCGCGAGCAGATGGACGACGCGTGACCGCTGATGCGCAAGCTGAGCGAGGGGCTCGACGAGATCGACGACGCGATCTGCCGCTCCGGGAGGGTGGCGAGCCCCGTGACGGCGCCTACGGCGCCAGCCCCCTCGCGAAGTGATGGGCCACGATCGTCAGCCCGTGCCTGAAGTAGAAGCGGTGGGCGTCGGCGCGGTCGAGGCCGAGCCCCGAGTCCAGGTGTAGCTGCGCGCAGCCCGCTCGGCGGGCCTCGTGTTCGACCCAGGCCATGACGGCGTCGGCGTGGCCCCTGCCGCGGAGCGCCGCGCGGGTCACGAGGTCGTCCACGTACGCGTGGTGGCCCCAGGAGAGGTTCGTGCCGATGCGGAAGCCGGCCGCCGCGGCGGCCTGATCGTCGCCGGGCTCGAACGAGGCGGCGACGCGGTAGCCGCCCGCGCGCTGCTCGTCGATGCGGGCGGCGATGCGCTCCGCGGTCTCGTACTGGGGCCTGAGCTCGAGCAGGGCGGCGGCGGCGAGGTGCGACTCGCCGGCGTGGAGCTCGCGGACGTCGGGCATGGCGCGAGCCTACCCGTGGGAGCGCAGCCGGGCGGTCCCGCGCGATCGTGATCCCTTTGCGGTGCTCCAGCCCCCTAAACGGATCACGATGTGGTCAGCCGAAGCTCTCGAGCTGGGCCTCCGCGTCCTCACGGGCGCCGACGGCCGCTTCGGCGGCAGCGGTGGCGGAGTCGAGCTCCGTCTGCGCCGCCTCGGCGGCCGCGCGCGCCTCCTCCGCGGCGCGCTCCGCGCGGTCGAGCTCCCTGGCCGCCCTGGCCGCGTCGCGCTCGGCGGCCTTGCGACGGCGCGCGGCCTCCTTCTCCTCGGTCTTGGCCGACTTCACGGCCTCGCGCGCGGCCTGCAGCTCGCGCTCCCGGCGCTTGGCGTCCTTCTCGCGCTGCTTGCGCTCCTTCGCCGGCTCCTGCGCGCGGCCCGCGGGGGCCCTGGCGGCGCCGCTGCCGCCCTTTGGGGCCTTGCCGGCGCCGCTGCCGCCCTTGGGGGCGGTCTCGGCGGGGGAGGGGGCGGCGAACGGGAAGCCGAGCCCGGACGGCCGGCGCTCGCGATCCACGGTTCCCGCCTCGACCAGGTCCGCCAGCTCCGTGTCCGAGGCCACCGCGGCGAACGTCTCGCGGACGCGCGCGAGCGTGGCGTCGCCGAGCGACTTGCCGTCGCCCGTGAGGAGGCCGGCGGCGGCGTCCACGAGCGCGTCGATCGCCGCGCGCTGTCGCGTCGTGGCCGCCTCGAGGTCGGACGCGGTGGCGTCGCCGGCGATCAGCCGATCCTGGACCTCGCGCAGCTCGGCCGAGGCGTCGAGCAGGTCGCGCCGCGCCTGCGGCTGGCTGCGGCTGGCCTGGTTGACGGCCCACGCCGCCACGCTCGGCTTCGGCAGCTTCTTGACCGCGGCGGCCCGCTCGCGCTCGCCCTCCTTGCGCAGCCGCTTCTCGAGCGCGGTCCGGGCCGGGATGAACTCGTCGAGCGGAAGGCCGTAGAGGCCGGCTTCCTCGGGTTGCACGGGGCGGAAGGTACCGCCGGCGCGAGCCGCCGGGGCCCCGGCCACCGGTCCGCTATACGCCGCCCGGGCGGTGGCTCGCTGCACGCCGCTCGGGCGGTGGCTCGCCGCCCCCGGCCGCAGCCGGGGGCGGGAGCGATGTCTCTGTGCGGCGGCTAGCCCGTCGCGCCGGAGCCGGACTCCGCGGCGGAGTCCTCTTCGTCGTCCGTCCCGGTTGCCTCGCCGGCGGCCGACTCGGCCGCGGACGTGGCATCGGAGGCCGTGGACTCGGCCTGGGCCGGAGCCGCCTCGGCGGCCGGCTGCTGGGCGGGTGCCTCGGCGGCCGGAGCCGACTCGGCCGGAGCCGATGCCTCCGCTGCCGGAGCTGCCTCCGGGGCCGCCGCCTCGGGCGCCGCCGGAGCGGCCTCCGGGGCCGGGGTCACCGCTTCGGCCGGAGCCGGAGCGGGCGCCTCCGGAGCCGCCGTCTCGGGCGCCGCCGGGGCGGCCGGAGCCGTCGCGGCTGGAGCCGCCGGAGCGGTCTCGACCGGAGCCGGTGCCGCGGCGGCCGGAGCCGCCTCGGTGGCCGGAGCCGGAGCCGCCGCCTGCTCGGCCGGAGCCTGCTGCGCCGGAGCCGTCTGCGCCGGGGCCTGCTCGGCCGGTGCCTGCTGCGCCGGGGCCTGCTGCGCCGGGGCCTGCTGCGACGACGCCTGCTGCGACGACGTCCCGTCCGACGCGTACGTCGCGCCGCCCGACTGCGTGTCGCGGCTCGCCGACTGCTTCGCCGGCTCGCGCTTGCCGTTGGCCGCGGTGGTCTTCGTGCTCGTCCGCTTGACCGCCATGGTCTTCGCGGACTTCTTGAACTTCATCGACTCGAACGGCACGTGCACGACCACGAAGCCGGCCCGCCGGCTGCCGTTGAACCAACCGGCGCCGCCGCCCGGGTTGGCCCGGGTCGTGCCGAAGAAGCGGCCGTTGATCGACATGTAGACGTGGCCGGCGTTCGCGTAGATCGTGACCGCGCCCGGACCCGGACGGCCCCAGCGCATGAACTCGCCGGAGACCATCGGGCGGTTGATCAGCCCCGCCGCGCGCAGCACGGCCGAGACCGCGCCCGAGCAGTCGTACGGCCCCGAGAAGCTCGGGTTGTGGCCGCCGCCCCACTTGTACGAGTAGCCCGCCCGGTCGATCTTGTTGGCCGCCGCGATCATCGCGGCGATCATCTCCGCCTTGCTGCCGAGACCGGGGGACACGTTGATCGGGCCGCCGACCGGACCGCTGCCCGTCGAGCCGCCACCACCGCCGGAGCCGCGCGACGAGCCGTTGCTCGCCGACGAGCCCTCGCCGCGCGAGCGCTTGCGCGTGGCCCCCTCGCCGTCTCCGCGCGAGCGCTTGCTGGAGTGCGTGCTCCGCTTCTCGTCGCGGTCGCGGTGGCGCGCCTTCCGGGGCGCGTCGCGGTCGGGGAGGATGCCGCCGTCGGCCTCCGCGCCCTCCGGGGCCCCGCCCTGGGCGGCCTGGATCTGAGCGCGGCGGACGTCGTCGTCGCTCTCGGGGGCACCCGTTGCGGGCAGCATGTTGCTGCTCGTCCCGGTGCCGTTCGTGGCCGAGCCGAGGACGCCGGGGACGGCACCGCTCGGCACGTGCGCGGCCAGCTGCGCCGTCTCCTGCGACGGGTCGAACACGACCATTCCGTCGGGGAAGAGCTTGAGCCACGTGCGCACGTCGACCTTGCCGTTGGCCGGCAGGTGCTTGCGCTTCTGGAACCGCTCGACCGCGATCTCGGTCACCGGGCCGAAGACGCCGTCGACCGTGATCTTCAGCTCCTCCTGGACCAGCGAGACCGCGCTGTTGGTCATCCCGCGCTCCAGCAGCACGCGCGCGCCGCCGTTCTCCTTGGCCTCGAGCTTCAGGTTGTGCGTGCTCGTGCTCGCGCGCTTGGACGGCTTGCCCTTGAACGCCGACAGCGTGGGGGCGATCGGGGTCGTGGCCATCGCGGCGGTCACGGCGAGCGACGCGCCCTTCTGCCGCGACTGATGCTTGCGGGCCAGCTCCGACAGCTCACGGCGACGCCGCGAGCGCTCGAGGGACTCGTACCACAGGTCGGTCGAGGAAAGATCTCTTTGCGCAGGGGCCACTGACGTTCTCCTTGCCTTGTTCCAGGTCGCGCCTACGAGGTGAGCTGACGGGCTCGCGCTGGAGATCGCGCTACGCCACACCTGTGGCGATTCGCCCCTTCCGGCCATGGGCCGGCGTTGGTTCCCCCGCTCCTCGACCCCTGGAGGTCGTGGACTCGGCGTCTATGTCAAGCGAAAAATACCTGCTTGTCGCAAGAACTTTCGCAGCGGGGGAGAGTAACAGGCTGTCAAGCGGCCCGCCGCGCCAATTACCCGGTTTGCCGTAGCGCAGCCGTGGGATACCGCGTTGGGGCAACGGGCTGGCGGGGGGAGTCCGTTGACCAAGGGGGGCAAACGGCGCGCCCCCCGACCTGACCGGGTCGGGGGGCGTGGCGCTTTTCGCCGCGAGGAAGGCGACACTTCAGGCAATGCGGCGGCTGATCGTGATCACGGCCCTCCTGGCTCTGGCCGCGGCGCCGGCGAGCGCCCAGGAGCGCGACCCTGTCTCGTTCGTGGACCCGATGGTGGGGACCGGGCCGCCCGGCTTCGTCTTCCCGGGCGCGGCGGCCCCGTTCGGGATGGTCCAGAACTCGCCCGACACGCGCGGCGAGTTCGCCTACAGCGGCTACCTCTACGCCGACCCGCAGATCCAGGGCTTCAGCCTGGTGCACCTGAGCGGGCCCGGGGTCAAGAAGGCGGGCGACGTCCCGTTCATGCCGACGATCGGCCCCGTCACGGGCAACGACCCGAACGTGTACGGCTCGCCGTTCGAGCACGCGACCGAGGACGCGCAGGCGGGCTACTACCGCGTGCGGCTCGCCAAGTACGCCACCGAGGTCGAGCTGACCGCCTCCACCCGCGCGGCGATGCAGCGCTACACGTTCCCGCCGTCGCCGCAGTCGAACGTGATCGTGGACGTGACCCGCAGCGTCGAGGGCGTGCACGACGGCTCGATCCGCTTCAGCGGCAAGGACGAGGTGAGCGGGCACACGCGCGGGCGCTACCCCGTCTACTTCGTGGCGAAGTTCGACCGCCCGTACACCTCCTCGCACGCGTTCAAGACCGACGGCCCCGGCGCCGGCGGCTACGTGACCTTCGACACCACGACGGGCGGCGGCGCCGTGACCGCGCGGATCGGGATCTCGTTCGTGGACCTCGACGGGGCGCGGCGCAACCTCGAGGCCGAGGCGCCGGACTTCGACTTCGCCGGGATGCAGGCGCGCACGCGCGCGGCGTGGAACCGCGAGCTCGGGCGGGTGCGGGTGAGCGGCGGCACCGACCTCGACCGCACCACCTTCTACACCGCGCTCTACCACGCGCAGCTGCACCCGAACGTGTTCACGGACGTCGACGGGCGCTACCTCGGCTTCGACAAGCAGGTGCACCGCGCGGAGGGGCGCACGCAGTACGCGAACTTCTCCGGCTGGGACACCTACAAGGGGGAGAACCAACTGCTGGCCACGCTCCAGCCACGCCGCTACCGCGACATGCTGCTGACGCTGCTGGCCAACCACCGCGAGGGCGGTCGGCTCCCGCGCTGGGGCGAGCAGAACTTCGACGCCGCCCACATGTCGGGCGACCCGATCATCCCGATGATCGCCGACGGCGCCTGCCGCGAGATCCTCACGAGGGCGGACGCCGAGGCGCTGCTCGACGCCTCGATCGCCCTCGCCGGCAAGCGCGACTCGAGCCTGGCGAAGCTGGGCTACCTGCCCGACCGGCCGGGGACGACGCTCGAGTACGGCGGCGCCGACTTCGCGCTCGCGCTCCTGGCCGACGTCCTCGGCCGCGGCGACGAGGCGGCCCGCCGCCGCGCGGACTCGCTGCGCTACCGCAACATCCTCGACCCTTCCACGCGCTGGATCCGCCCGCGCCGCGCCGACGGCTCCTGGCACGAGCCGTTCGACCCGACCGACGAGACCGGCTTCCAGGAGGGCAACTCGTGGCAGTACTCGTGGCTCGCCCCGCACGACGCGCGCGGGCTCTACGACCGGATGGGCGGCGACGCGGCCGCGGTCGAGCGCCTCGACCAGCTCTTCGCGGCGCCGCCGGAGGCGCAGAACCAGGCGACGTTCTTCGGGACCGTGTACCGGCTGCCCCAGTACGCGCCGGGCAACGAGCACGACCTCCAGGCCCCGTGGATGTACCCGTTCGCGGGGCAGCCGTGGAAGACGATGTCCGAGCACCGCGACATCCAGCGCGTCTTCCGGCCGGAGCCGAACGGGATGCCGGGCAACGACGACCTCGGCGGGCTGAGCGGCTGGCTCGTCTGGTCGATGCTGGGCGTCGGGCCGGTCACGCCCGGGGCGCCCTTCCACGTGATCGGCTCGCCCGTGTTCGAGCGGGCGGAGGTGCGCCCCGACGGCGCGGCGCCGTTCGTGGTCGAGGCGCCCGGGGCGTCGCCGCTGCGGCCCTACGTAACGGCGGCCTCGCTCGGCGGGCGGCGCCTGGGCGGGGCGTGGCTCTACGACGCCTCGCTGCGGCGGGGGGAGACGCTGCGGCTCACCACGAGGGCGTCGCCGAACACGGAGTTCGGCGCGGCGCCGGCGGTGCGGCCGCCGTCGGCCTCGGATTCCGAGCTCGCCCGGTTCGGCTGTGTCGGGCCGGCCTCGGGTGGAGGCGGCGCCGGCGGCGGGGGCGGCGCGAACGGGGGTGCCCCGGGCGCCTCCGATCCGCGTGCGCCCGTGGAGCCCGGGCCCGTCCGGGCCGACGGCTCCGCCCCGGCCGCCCGGGTTCCCCTGCGGCTGCGCGTGACCCCGCGCGTGACCCGCAGCGGCAAGCTCACCCGCTACCGGCTGACCGTGCACGCCAAGCGCAGCGGCAGGTGGCGGGTGGTGGCGGGCGCGCGCGTGCGCCTGGCCGGGATCCGCGCGCGAACCGATTCAAAGGGCGTGGCCACGATCAGAGCCCGCATCCGCCGCGCCGGCGCCCACCCGGCCAACGCCACCGCCGCGGCGGCCCGCCCGGCGCGCGCCTCGATCCGGGTCAAGCCGAGCCGCTAGAGCTCAGCGGCGCTTGCGCCGCCGCACCGCCCGGCCGACCGGGCTGGTGTCGACCCACTCCCCGAGCGTCCCGATCGCGTACGCCACGCCGTGCGCGGCACGCCCGGCCGGCCCGCCCAGCAGCGGCTCCACCGCCCGCTCGGGATCGTCGCCCGCGGCCACCGCCAGCTCGCGCGCGGGCTTCTCGACCGCCGCCAGCCGCCGCTTCCAGCCGCCGTGCCAGCGCGCCAGGCGCTCGTCGCCGCGCGTGCGCGCCAGCCGCGCGAGGTAGGGGAGGAGCGTGCCGAGGTGCTGGACGTCGAGCACGGCCAGACGCAGCGCCTGGTTGCGCTCGAGCGCCGCGTCGCCGAGGCGGTTGCGCAGCGACGAGAGCCCGCCGCCGGCGCTCCGTGCGGCGGGAAAGCCGGCCAGGCCGTGCTCGGCCATCCGCTCGCCCAGCTCCTCGAGCAGCCGCTCCGCCTGGGCCGCTCCGCCCCGCAGCGCCACGGCCTCCTCGCCCCCGAGCCGCTCGGCCAGCACGGCCCAGTGATCGGCCAGCTGGCTGGCCGACGCGTACAGCTCGCGCAGGCCGCGGTGCTCGGCCGGGGTGAGGCTCACGGCGCCGCCGTCGTCGGGCTCACGCCGCGGACCGTATCGGGCCGGACGCGATCCGATACCTTCCCTCGCCGCATGGAGCCGACGACTCCGACCAGCGCCCTCGACGAGCTCGCGAACGACCCGTCCTCGCGCAAGCGCTTCCTGCGCATGGCCGGCGGCGGCGCGGTGGCGGCGATGCTGTCGGCCACGATCGCGGCCTGCGGCAAGGACCGCACGATCGGCGACGCGTACGGCGGCGCGGGCGTCGGCACCAAGCAGTTCGGCCAGGGCGACGCCGGGATCGTGGCCTACGCGCTGTTCCTGGAGCGGCTCGAGACCGCCTTCTACGACGGCGCGGTGAAGAGCGGCAAGCTCACCGGCCGCGCCCTGGAGCTCGCCAAGCGCTTCGGCGAGGAGGAGCGCCAGCACATCACGTCGCTCGAGGGCGTGCTCGGGCGCCTGGGCGGCAAGGAGCCGAAGACGCCCAAGTTCAACTTCGTGTTCGAGAACCAGGCCGGCATCGTGCAGACGGCGGCGCAGCTCGAGGCCGTGGGCGCCGGCGCCTACCTCGGCCAGGTGCGCCGCATCCAGAGCAAGCAGATCCTCGCCGCGGCGCTCTCCATCCACTCGGTCGAGGCCCGCCACGCCGCGGCGCTCGCCCTGCTGCGCGGCGCGGCGATCACTCCCGACGGGCCGTTCGCCAGCCCGTCGCCGACCGCCGACGTCGACCGCCAGGTTCAGCCCTTCCTCAGCGTATGACCCACCCGAGCGTCGCCGACATCCAGGTCCACGGCATCACGCGCGGAGCGTTCCTCGCGCGCGCGGCGCTCGCGGCCGGCGCGCTCTACGGCGCGACCGGCGCCGGCACCGCGTTCGCGCACGAGAAGCACGGCGCGTTCAGCGGCGGCGACATCGGCATCGCCAACTTCGCGCTTACCCTCGAGAGGATCGAGGCCGAGTTCTACAAGCGCGCCCTCGCCGTGCGCACGCTCAGCCCGCGCGTGCGCAAGGTGCTCGAGACCGTCGCGAAGGACGAGAACGCGCACGTGCAGTCGCTCACCCAGGCCATCCAGCAGCTCGGCGGCAAGGCGGACCCGGCTCCGCAGGTGAACATCCCGGAGCTCGCCGACGAGCGGCAGGTGCTGAGCGTGGCGGCCGACCTCGAGGACGTCGGCGTCTCCGCCTACAACGGCGCCGCCACGCAGATCCGGGCGGCCGACCTGCTCCAGGCGGCTGCCTCGATCGCGCAGGTGGAGGCGCGGCACGCGGGCGCGCTGCGCGAGCTCTCCGGGCAGTTCCCCACCGTCGGCCCGTTCGACGCCGTCCTGAGCGGCGAGCAGGCCGACGCCGCGGTTCACCGCCTCACGTCCTGAATCGCGGGGCGGCCGGACGGTTGGCGGCGGCTTCGCGGGGTAGGACCGGACCATGGCCGATCTCCAGGAGCAGCTCACCAAGTACCTGACCGACGCGTACTCGATCGAGCAGCAGGCGCTCGCCCAGATGCGCACGGCCCCGGACCTCGCCGGCCACCCCGACCTCGAGCGGATCTTCGCCGAGCACCTCACCGAGACCGAGCAGCAGGAGGAGCGGATCGGGGCGCTGCTGGAGAAGCGCGGCGCGTCGCCCTCGCGGATCAAGGACGCGGTCATGGCGCTCGGCGGCAAGGCGTTCATCCTGTTCGCCCGCTCGCAGCCGGACACGACCGGCAAGCTCACCGTGCACTCCCACTCCTACGAGGCGCTCGAGGAGGCGAGCTACGAGCTGCTGATGGGCGTGGCCGAGCGCGCCGGCGAGGACGAGGTGGCCGAGGCGGCCCGGCTGATCCGCGACCAGGAGACGCGGATGCGCGAGCGGATCGCGGGCCTGTTCGACGAGGCCGCCGACGCGTCGCTGCGCGAGGTGGACCCGGACGACCTCGAGGAGCAGCTCGCCAAGTACCTCGCCGACGCCCACGCGATCGAGGCGCAGGCGATCCAGCTGCTGCAGCGCGGCCCGAAGATCGGCGGCGTGCCGGAGCTCGAGGAGCTGTACGCGCGGCACCTGGAGCAGTCGCGCGACCAGCAGCGCCGCGTGGAGGAGCGGCTGTCCGCCCACGACGCCTCTCCCAACCGCCTGCAGGACGCCGCCATGCGCCTCGGCGCGCTCAACTGGGGCGCCTTCTTCCAGGCCCAGCCGGACACGCCGGGCAAGCTCGCGGCGTTCGCCTACGCGTTCGAGCACCTGGAGATCGGCGGCTACGAGCTCCTGAGGCGGGTGGCCCAGCGGGCGGGCGACGAGGAGACCGCCGCGGTGGCCGACGGGATCATCGTGGAGGAGCGCGCGATGGCCGGCAGCGTGCAGGCGCTCTTCCCCAAGGCGCTGGACGCGTCGCTCGCCGCGTAGACTGCCGCGCCGTGGACACCAGCAAGGTCGGCAAGACTTACCCCTCGTTCGAGTACGAGGTCGGGCGCGAGAAGATCCGCGAGTACGCGAACGCGGTCGGCGAGACGGCTCCGGTCCATCAGGACCGCGCGGCCGCGCAGGCGGCCGGCTTCCGCGACGTGGTGGCGCCCCCGATGTTCGTGGTCGTCTACTCGGCGGGCGCGATGGGGCCGGCGATCCTGGACCCGGAGATCGGCATCAACCTGATGCTGATGGTGCACGGCGGCCAGGAGTTCGTGTGGGGCGAGCCGGTCTGCGCCGGCGACACGATCACCACGAACGCGTCGGTCAAGGACATGTACGAGAAGGACGGCAGGAAGTTCTACGTCTTCGAGTCCGTCTCCACGAACCAGGACGGCCAGGAGACCGTTCGCGGCACGTGGACGAACATCGTGCGAGGAGGATGAGGTGAAGGAAGGCGAGCAGATCCCGGAGCTGCGGGTCACTCCCGACAAGTACCTGCCGCACCGCTACGCCGGTGCCTCCGGGGACTACAACCCGATCCACATCGATCCGGAGTTCGCGAAGAACGTCGGCCTGCCCGGCGCGATCCTGCACGGGCTCTACTCGATGGCCCAGGTCGCGCGGGCTCAGACCGAGGCCGCGGGCGGCGACCCGCGCGCGCTCAAGCGCCTCTCGGTCCAGTTCCGCGGGATGGGCTTCCCCGAGCAGGAGATCGTGGTCAGCGGCACCGTGCGGGAGGTCCGCGAGGGCCGCGCGGTCGTCGACACCGAGGCGGCCCAGGGCGAGAACCGGATCATCCGCAACGCCGAGGCCGAGATCGCCGTCTCGGAGTAGACGCTCTCAGCGAAAATAGGGCTGTGGAGCTGACCGCCCGGCAGTCCGCCGTACTTCGCCACGTCGTGGAGGCGCACGTCTCCCTGGGCCAGCCCGTCGGCTCGAAGTGGCTGGCGGAGAACTACGCGATGCCCTGGGGGCCGTCGACGATCCGCGCCGAGCTGGCGCGGCTCGAGGAGCTCGGCCTGCTCCAGCACCCGCACACCTCCGCCGGGCGGGTGCCGACCGACCGCGGCTACCGGCTGTACGCCGACGGCCTGCTCGAGGCGGGCGGCGCCCAGCTCGAGAAGCCGGTCGTGAAGCTGCCCGCCATGCGCGCCGAGGTGGACGCCGCCATGCGCGTGACCACCGAGCAGCTCTCGCAGGTCACGAACCTGCTGGCGATCGTCTCGGCGCCGCCGCTCGGCACCACGACGGTCAAGCACGTGGAGGTGCTGCTGCTCCAGCCGCAGGTCGCGATGATCGTGGTGATCACCTCCACCGGGGGCGTCACCAAGCGCGTGGTCAGCTACCAGCGCCCGGTCGACCCGGGGCTCGTGAACTGGGCCCACAGCTATCTGAACGAGGTGCTGGGCGGCATGGCCGTCGGCGGGCGGATGCTGCACTCCAAGCTGCGCGATCCGGAGCTGGGGCAGGCCGAGCGCGAGTTCCTGCTCCCGCTCGAGCCGGCGTTCACGGAGCTCGACGAGACCGCGGGCGACGACCTCTACGTGGGCGGCGCCGCGCGCCTCATGTCCGAGGACCGGCTCCAGGAGCTCTCCCAGATCAACGACCTGATGAAGGTGCTCGAGCGCCGCGTGGTGCTGCTGTCGATGCTGCGCAGCGCGCTCGAGGAGCCGAGCGTGTATCTGCGGATCGGCGCGGAGAACGAGGCGCCGGAGCTGCGATCGTGGAGCGTGGTGGCGGCCAACTACGGCATCCCGCGGCGCAACCTCGGCACCGTGAGCGTCGTCGGGCCGACGCGCATGGACTACCCGACGGCGATCGCGTCGGTGCGGCAGGCGGCGGCTGAGCTGTCGCGCTTCGTGAGCGAGCTGTACGACGAATGAAGCGCGACTACTACGAGGTCCTCGGCGTCGATCGCGGCGCCGACGAGCGAGAGATCAAGAAGACGTTCCGGCGGCTCGCGCGCGAGCTGCACCCGGACGTGAACCAGCACGACCCCGAGGCCGAGGAGAAGTTCAAGGAGGCGGCTGAGGCGTACGAGGTGCTCACCGACGCGGAGCGGCGCAGCGTCTACGACCGCTACGGCCACGAGGGGCTCCAGTCGAGCGGGTTCTCCTCGAACTTCGCCGGGTTCGGCTCGTTCGGCGACATCTTCGACGCGTTCTTCGGGGGCGACTCGCCATTCGGCGGCGGGATGCGCAGCGCCGCGGCGCAGGGCGGCGACGTGGCGGTGGCGGTCGAGATCTCCCTCGAGGACGCCGCGCGCGGCGCGAGCGTGGACGTGGAGTACGACGCCGTCGACGTGTGCGAGCACTGCCGCGGCAACGGCGCGGAGCCCGGCACGCCGATCGAGACGTGCTCGCGCTGCGAGGGCGCCGGCCAGCTGCGCGCCGTGCAGCGGACCGCGTTCGGGCAGCTCGTGCGGCAGGTGGTGTGCGACGTCTGCGGCGGCGACGGCAAGATCGCCAAGCAGCCGTGCGCCGAGTGCCGCGGGCGCGGGCGCCGGGCGGCGCGGCGGCGGCTCAGCGTGGACATCCCCGCCGGCATCGCCGACGAGCAGCGGATCCGCCTGAGTGGCCGGGGCCACGCGGGCGATCGCGGCGGGCCGCCCGGCGATCTGTACGTGCTCGTCCGGGTGACCGAGGACGACCGCTTCGTGCGCGACGGCAACGACCTCGTCTCGCCCCTCCACCTGTCCGCCCCCGACGCGGCGCTAGGCACGAAGGTCGAGGTGGAGACGCTCGACGGGCCGGAGATGGTCGAGATCGCCCCGGGCACGCAGCCCGGCACCGTGATCACGCTGCCGGGGCGCGGCATGCCGTCGCTTCGGCGCGGCGCCCGCGGGGACCAGCGCGTGCTCGTGAACGTGGTGATCCCGCAGCGGCTCTCGCGCGAGCAGCGCGAGATGCTCGAGCGCTTCCGCGGAACGCTCACCGACGACAACCTGCGCCGCGACGAGGAGAACAGCTCGCTGTTCGCGCGGATGCGCCGGGCGTTCCGCTGATCCGCCTGGCGTTCCGCTCGGACGCCGCGGTGGCCGAGCAGGTGCTCGCAGCACTCATAGAACTGGCCCCCTCGGGGGTCGAGCAGCGTGACGGCCCCGGCTTCGTCGAGTTCGCCATCTACGGCGCGCCGGGCGAGCTCCCCTCGTTCCCCGAGGGCCCGGCCGAGGTGGGCGGGGTGGAGGTGGTCGTCCGCGGCGAGCCGGTGCCGGACGACTGGGCCGAGCGCTGGAAGCGCTTCCACGTGCCGGTGCTGGTCGGCGGGCGGCTGTGGGTGCGGCCGCCGTGGGAGCAGCCGGCGCTGCGGCCGGGCGTGCACGAGATCGTGATCGACCCGGGCCAGGCGTTCGGCACCGGGACCCACCCGACAACGCGGCTGTGCCTGGAGCTCATGCTGGAGCTGGAGCCGGGCGGGTCGTTCGCGGACCTCGGGTGCGGGTCGGGAGTGCTGGCGATCGCGGCGGCGAAGCTCGGGTTCGGGCCGGTCTGCGCGTACGACAGCGATCGCGCGGCGGTGGAGGCCACTGCGGCCAACGCGCGTGACAACGGCGTGGTCCTCGACGGCGTGGAGCGCTTCGACCTACGGCGCGCGCCGCCGCCCACGGCCCGGGTCGTCGCCGCCAACCTCATGCGCCCGCTTCTGCTCGCGCTCACTTCGGCGATGAGGGAGAGGCCGGAGGTCGCGATCCTCTCCGGGCTCCTGGCTCACGAGGCCGACGAGGTCTCGGCCGCCTGGGGCATGCGCGAGGTCCGCCGGCTCACCGATCGCGGCTGGTCGGCCCTGCTCCTCACCTGTGAAGACTTACCCGGTCTATAGACCGAGAAAGTCTTCACAGCTACTCCGGGACCTCCGTCGCGAGGGCGCCGATCACGGTCTGGAGCCAGGCCCGCTCGTCCTGGCTGACGCGGCCCATCCGGCGGCGGCACCAGTGGGAGAGCTGGGTGCGGCCGCCGACGGCCAGCACCGGGCCCGCCAGCGCGTAGCGGCCGTCGTCGAGGACGAAGAGGCCGCCGGGCCGGTCGCGGCGCACTCGCAGCTGGTCGATGATCTGGCGGTCGGCGATCGTGCCGGGGTGGGCGGGGTCGCCGTCGACCTCGCGCCAGGGGCGGGCGGTCATGATCGGCTCGCGGCCCTCGGGCGTGCGCGGCGGGCGGGGCCGGGGCCCGATCGGCCCGTCGCGCCAGAACGCCATCAGCGCGGGGACCCGCCGGGCCGCCTCGCGCCGCATCAGCACGTGCACGCGGTCGCCCGCGCGCAGCCGCGTCGAGCCGCGGGGCGGGATCGCCTCGTCGCCGCGCACGATCACGTTCACGACCGCCTCGCGCGGCAGCCCGAGGTCGCGCACGCGGTGGCCGACGATCGCGTCCTCCGGCCCCACCGGGTACTCGAGCACCTCGGCGCCGAGCCGCCGGATCGTGCCCGCCTCCGCCAGCGGGCTGGGCAGCGCGGGCTGGCTGGTGGTCAGGTCGAGCCGCCGCGCGAGCGGCTCGAAGGTCGCCCCCTGGAGCAGGGTGGAGATCACGACCGCGAAGAAGACGATGTTGAAGAACTCGACGCTGTTGGGCACGTCGGCGATGACCGGGAACGTCGCGAGCACCACCGGGACCGCGCCGCGCAGCCCGGCCCAGCCGAGCAGAAGCCGCTCGCGGTGGTTGAAGCGGTCGAACGGGGTCGACACGAACACCGCGACCGGACGCGCGAAGAACACCAGGATCAGCGTGAGCACGATCGCCTCGAGCAGCACGTCGCCGAGGTGGGTCGGGAAGACCAGCAGCCCGAGCGTGAGGAACATCGCGATCTGGGCGACCCATGCGAGGCCCTGGTGGAACGTCACGATCGTGCGCTTGGCCGGGATCGCCGCGCTCCCCATGATCAGGCCCGCGAGGTAGACCGCCAGGAAGCCGGAGCCGCCGATCGTGTCGGCCGCCCCGAAGGCCAGTCCCGCCGTGGCGAGCGAGGCCACCGGATAGAGCCCGGCGGTCTCGAGCTCGGCCCGCTTGAACGACCAGACCGCGGCGCCTCCCACCAGGATCCCGATCGCGACCCCGATCCCGAGTTGCTCGACAAACAGCCACGCCATGTCGAGCACCCCGTAGTCCGGTTGCTCGATCCACTCGATGAAGCCCAGCACGAGCAGCACCGCGATCGGGTCGTTCATGCCGGACTCGCCCTCGAGCGTGCGTGCGAGGCGGCGCTCGAGGGTCGAGTTGCGCAGCAGGGCGAAGATCGCCGCGCCGTCGGTGGCCGAGACCACCGCACCGAGCAGCAGCCCCTCGAGCGTGGTGAGGTTGAAGAGCCAGGCCGCCGCGAGGCCCGTGATGGCCGCCGTGGCGAGGGTGCCGACCAGGGCCAGGCCGACCACGGAGCGCAGCACGGGGCGGATCTCGGCGAAGCCCGCCGACATGCCGCCCTCGAACAGGATCAGCGACAGCGCGATCACGCCGACGGCGCGCGCCAGCTCGTAGTCGTCGAACGGGAGCCAGCCGGTGCCCTCCGAGCCGACGGCCATCCCGACCGCCAGGAACAGCAGCAGACTGGGCATCCGCAGCCGCCGCGCCATCAGCGACGCGCCGAGGCCGGCGGCGAGCATCGCCGCCGCCACCAGGATCAGCTCGCCCTCGTGCACGCGGCAAGCTTGTCAGGCGCCGGGCGGAGCGCCCAGCCTACGGCGCCATCCGGCGGCCCACGGCGCCATCCGGCGGCCTACGGCGCCCGCGACCGGCGGCGCAGGAGCGCCACCGCGACGAGCGACGCCAGCACCGACGCTGCGAGCACGGCCGCCGCGCTGCGCTCGGCGGCGGCCGGGTCGTCGAACGCCAGGCGCGCGATCAGCAGGCTCACCGTGTAGCCGATCCCGCCGAGCATCGCGAGCGCCACCACGTCGCCCAGCCCCACCCGCTCGGGCAGCGTGCCGAGGCGCAGGCGGATGGCCAGCAGCGCGCCGCCCGTGATGCCGGCCAGCTTGCCGGCGAGCAGCCCGGCGAAGACGCCGATCGCGACCGAGTCCGACAGCGCGTCGCCGAGCGCCCCGACCGAGATCCCCGCCGCGGCGAGCGCGAACGCCGGAACCGCCAGCCCGGCCGAGATCGGGTGCAGCCGGTGCTCGAGCCGGACGTTGGGCGCCTCCTCGCCCTCCGCCCGCGCGCGGACCGGGGTGAGCAGCCCGAGGACGATCCCGGCCACCGTTGCGTGGACCCCGCCCGCGTGCACGCAGATCCAGACCCCCACGCCTATGGCGAGCAGCACGGGCCACTGGTCGAACCGCGCGCGGAAGGCCAGCGCCCAGAGCGCGCTGAGCACGGCGGCGCCCGCGAGCCAGCCCGGCGCAAGGTCGCTCGAGAACAGCACGGCGATGAGGAGGATCGCGAGCAGGTCGTCCACCACCGCGATCGACAGGAGCAGCACGCGGACCCCGGTCGGCAGCGCCGCGCCCGCGATCGCCAGGACGCCGAGCGCGAAGGCGATGTCGGTCGCCACCGGGATCGCCCAGGCACCGCCCTCGGCGGCATCGCCGCCCGAGACGGCCAGCGCCACCAGCGCCGGCGCGATCATCCCGCCGACGGCCGCGAAGATCGGCAGCGCCGCGGCCCGCCGCTCGGCCAGCTCGCCGACCGACAGCTCGCGCTTGAGCTCGACCCCCGCGACCAGGAAGAAGATCGCCAGGAGCCCGTCGGCCGCCCAGTCGCCGAACGTCAGGTCGAGGTGGAGCCAATCGGGGCCCAGCGCGGCCTGGGTGCTCCAGAACGACGCGTACGAGTCCTCCGCGAGGTTCGCCCACAGCAGCGCGATCGCCGTCGCCGCCAGCAGCAGCTGCCCGCCGGTGGTCTCCCGCCGGAGGAACTCCACGAAGCCGCCGGCGGTGGGGCCGCCGGGGCCGCCCGAGCCGCCGGGGCCGCCCGAGCCGCCGGGGCCGGCCGGCGGGCGGCTCACCGCTCCGCTTGGTCCTCGGCGAGGCTCGCGAGACCCCAGAGGTCGCGCCACTCGTGGTCGTACGGCGCCGTGCCCGGCGGCGGCTCCTGGTGGCGGTTGACCCAGGCCGTGCCCATCCCCGCGCGGTGGGCCGGGCCGATGTCGTACTTGAACCCGAAGGCCACGTGCAGCACGCGCTCGGGCGGCTCGCCGATGCGCTCGAGCGCGGCCTCGAAGACGGCGTCGCTCGGCTTGTAGGCCCCGACGTCCTCGGCCACCTGCACGATGTCGAACGGCACCTCGAGGTGGCGCAGGCTGTGGGCCATGATGTCGCGGTCGGTGTTGGAGACGATCATCAGCCGCATGCCCGCGGCGCGCACGCGGCCCAGCGCCGGGCGCGTGTCGGGGAACGGCTGCCAGCTCCGCATCGCGCGCACGAGCGCGGCGGCGTCCGCGTCGTCGCACGGCCAGTCGCGCTCCTCGCAGAAGCGACGCATCGTCTCGGCGAGGATCTCCTTGTAGGGCCGGTACTCGCCCTGGATCAGCTCGAACTGGATCGCCTCGAAGCGCTCGCGCAGGTCGCGGCCGCGCGGCGGCTCCTCCTCGCCCAGCGCGAGCGCCTTCGAGTAGAGGAACGAGCCGAAGCCGCCCTCCCAGTCGACGAGGGTGCCGTAGCAGTCGAAGGTGGCGATCGTGGGGCGCATCGGCGGGAGCCTAAACTGGACTCGATGTCTCTGCTCGACAGGGTCCAGACCGACACGGCCACGGCGATGAAGGCCGGCGAGCGCGAGCGCGTGACCGCGCTCCGGATGATCACGTCCGAGCTCCAGAAGGCCCACAAGGACGGTGCCTCCGGCAGCGAGGTCGACGAGGTCGCGGTGCTGCAGCGCGAGCGCAAGCGGCGGCTCGAGTCGGCCACCGCCTACCGCGAGGCCGGCCGCGACGACCTCGCCTCCGGCGAGGAGCGCGAGGCCCAGCTGATCGGCGAGTACCTGCCCGAGCAGATGTCCGACGACGAGCTGGCCGCGATCGTCGGCGACGTGGTGGCCGAGACCGGCGCCGCCTCGCCGAAGGAGATGGGCCGGGTGATGTCGATGGTGATGTCGCGGGTGCAGGGCCGGGCCGACGGCAAGCGCGTCAGCGCTCTGGTCAAGGAGCGCCTGACGGCCTAGTGCGCACGCAGGTCGAGCTGACGAACGACGTCGCCAAGGAGCTGGCCGGCCCGGGCGACGCGATCATGAAGACCCTCGAGGGGCACCTCGGCGCGGACATCTTCCTGCGCGGCAACATCCTCACGCTGGAGGGCGACGAGGGCGACGTGGCGGCGGCCGAGGAGGTCGTGCGCGAGGTCTCCGACCTCGTCCGCGCCGGCCACGAGATCGCGCCGGGGACGATCGCCGCCATCACCAGCGCCCTCGACCAGCACGAGAGCCCGAGCCGCATCCTCGAGGACGTGGTCTGGCGCCACCGCGGGCTGAAGGTCGCGCCCAAGACGGTGAACCAGAAGCGTTACGTGGACGCGATCCGCGAGCAGACGATCACGGTCGGCATCGGCCCCGCCGGCACGGGCAAGTCGTTCCTGGCGGTGGCGATGGCGGTGGCCGCGCTGTCGCGGCGCGAGGTCAACCGCATCGTGCTGACCCGCCCCGCCGTCGAGGCCGGCGAGCGGCT
>DASVVS010000141.1:0-10668 GCA_036386455.1 Thermoleophilaceae bacterium | reverse complement strand
ACTCCTTCTGCGCTGCCACGACCGGGCGGATGTTGATGATCGTCTGCGGGGTGATCGTGTCGGCGTCCTCGGTGGTGAGGCGCTCGCGCACGACCCGCTCCATGCGGTAGAGGCCGATCCGGAAGGCCTCCTGGATCAGCTCGCCGACGGTGCGCAGGCGGCGGTTGCCGAAGTGCTCGTACTCGTCGAGCCGGTCGGCGATCGGGTCGCGCGGGATCATCTGCGCCTCGAGCGCGTAGTCCTTGATCGGCTCGCCCTCGGAGAACTCGCCGCTCTCGGGGATGCCGAGATCGCGCGGGAGCGTGACGAGCTCCTTGATCAGCTCGATGATGTCCCGGTGGGTGAGGGTCCTCGTGTCGAGGTCCTCGTCCAGGCCCAGGCGGCTGTTGAGCTTGTAGCGGCCGACGCGCGTGAGGTCGTAGCGCTTGGGGTCGAAGAACAGCGTGTTCAGGAGCGCGCGGGCGTTGTCGACGCTCGGCGGCTCGCCGGGGCGCTGCTTCTTGAACAGCTCGATCAGCGCGCCCTCCTCGGAGCGGGTGACCTCGGTGTCGGCGTCGATCGTGTTCCGGATGTAGAGCGACCCGTCGAACATCTCGAGGATCTGCTCGTCCTCGACGTAGCCCATCGCGCGCAGCAGGACCGTGACGGGCAGCTTGCGCTTGCGGTCGATGCGGACGTAGACGCGGCCCTTCTTGTCGATCTCGAGCTCGAGCCACGAGCCGCGGGCCGGCATCAGGTTGGCGATGAAGACCTGCTTCTCGCGGTCCTTCGGCTCCATGACGTAGGCGCCGGGCGAGCGGACCAGCTGCGTCACGACGACGCGCTCGGTCCCGTTGATGATGAAGGTCCCCCACTCCGTCATCCACGGGAAGTCGCCCATGAAGACCGACTGCTCGCGGATCTCGCCGGTCTCGCGGTTCTGGAACGCGACCTTGACGCTCAGCGGGCGCGCGTAGGTCAGGTCCTTCTCACGGCACTCCTCGATCGAGGCGGTGGGCTCGTCGAAGGCGATCTCCTCGAAGACCACGGCAAGGTTGCCGGTGTAGTCCTCGATCGGCGAGACGTCGTCGATGGTCTCGCGCAGCCCCCCTGATTCGGTGTTCACCAGCCAATCGAACGACGCCTTCTGGATGTCGATCAGGTTGGGAAGCTCGAGCGGGGTTTCCAGGCGCGCAAAGCTGCGGCGCACGCGGGGGGCATCAACACGGGCCAAGACGGCGGCTCCTTGAGGTCGGACGAGGTGGAGGACTTATCGCTCGCGCGCTGGGGCGCACAATCGCGACCGGTCAGAATAGCACGACGAAACGCGCCGCCTTGCGGGGCGCATCAGAGGCCGTCACGGACCCCGTCCCGAGGCTCCGCGGATATATGGCGGAGCGGCTGCTGAGGGACGGCTGCGGCTATTGGCCAGGGGCGATCTTACCCGCAAGTCGGGCGGAAAACCACCTTGGCCCGGGCCGCTGCGTCGCCGGCCCGCGTGCGGTGCTCCTCAGGGGTACGCCGCTTCGCGGCTCAGAGAGCCCCCTTCGGAGCACCCCCGCGCGCCGGCCCCCAGCGCCCGCGGTTGACGCCTCACTGCTTCCGTTGCCGCCCCAACGCAGAGCGGCGGCCCGGGGGCCGCCGCTCGCTGAGGCTTGGTGGGCGGTGCGTGCCGCCCGGACCGGCTACTTCAGCTCGACGGAGCCGCCGGCCTCCTCGATCTCGCCCTTGAGCTTCTCGGCCTCGTCGCGCTCGATGCCCTCCTTGATGGGCTTCGGCGCCTCGTCGACGAGCGCCTTGGCCTCCTTGAGGCCCAGGCCGGTCGCCGCGCGGACGACCTTGATGACCTGGATCTTCTTGTCGCCGGAGCTCGTGAGCACTACGTCGACCGTGCTCGACTCCTCCTCGGCGGGCGCGCCGTCGGCGGCTCCGCCACCGGCGGCCGGGGCCGCTGCGGCGACGGCGGTCGCCGATACGCCGAACTCCTCCTCGAGCGCCTTGATGCGCTCGGACAGCTCGAGCACCGAGATGCCCTTCAGCTCGTCGATCCACTCCTGTGTGCTGGTGGCCATTTAGCCCTCCTGTTCCGTCTCGCCCTCGGAGGGCGTGTCAGTGGTTTCCGAAGCTTCTTCCTGCTCGGCCGTCTCGGCCTCCGCGGTCGGCGACCCGGGGGCCTCCTCGGCGGGGGTGGGCTCGTCGCCCGATGCGTCTGCGGCGGGGGTGTCGCCGGCGCCCTCGGCGGGAGCGTCGCCGGCGGGGGTCTCCTCGGCGGGGGCCTCCTCGGTGGCGGTCTCGGCCGGAGCGTCCGCGCCGGCGTCGGGCTCCTCGGGGGCGTCGGCCGGAGCGGCAGCCTCCTCGGCCGGAGCGGCATCCTCGGCGGGGGCCGGAGCCTCCTCGGCCGGAGCCGCAGCCTCCTCGGCGGGGGCGGCATCCTCGGCGGGGGCCGGAGCCTCCGCCGCCGCCGGGGCCTCGCCCGTCACCAGCCCCTGGTCGGCGATCTGCTGGAGCTGGCTCGCCAGCCCGCCGATCATCGACGCCAGCCCGCGGACCAGGCCCGTGATCGGCGAGGCGAGCACGCCCACGAACTGGCCGTGGAGCACCTCGCGGGCGGGCAGCCGCGCGATCGACTCGATCTGCTCGGTGCTGAGGACGTCGCCGTCGAGCGTCCCGCCCTTGAACTCGAGCAGGCCGTTCTCGCGGCGGAACGTGGCGAGCGCCTTCGCGGCGACCGCGACGTCGCCCTGCACGAACGCCAGAGCCGTCGGCCCCTCGAGGAAGGTCTTCAGGTCCTCCGCGCCGGCCTTGTCGGCCGACCGGATCGTCAGGCGGTTCTTGACGACCTGGAAGTGAGCGTCGGCGTCGCTCAGCCGCTGGCGCAGCTCGACCGCCTGCTTGACCGACAGCCCGCGGTAGTCGATCGCGAAGATCGCCTGCGACCCCTCGATCCGCTCCGCCACCTCGTCGATGACCGCTGCCTTCTCGTCCCTGTTCACTCGCTCGTCTCCAAGATCAAAAGAGCCCGCACACAGGCGGGCTCGGTAGAGCGAATGCTCATCCGATCCACCTGCCCAGGTCTTACGGCGAAACGCCGGCCGGGGGTCTCGGGCAGCTCGTTGTGCGGCTGAGGTTAGCGGGTCGTCAGTCCCACCAGAACGACCACGCGACCGCTCCGTCGATCTCGCGCGCGTAGCGCGACATCGTGCCCGCGCCCTGCGTGATGTTGTCGGGACAGAACGCGAAGTGCTCGGCCGCCACGGCGAGCGCCGCGTCGCCGGCCGGCGGCCGCCGGACCGCCAGCGTGAGCGTGTCGAACCCGATGCCCACGACAAGCGCGCCGAAGCGCTCCTCCCAAGAACGCAGCACGACCGAGAGCTTCCACACCTCGTCCGTGAGGTTCACGGGGCCGCTCCAGCCGATCGCGGCAGGCACGTCCGCCCCGCGCGTGACCGGGACGAGCGCGAGCCGCGACCAGTTGGCCATCGACTTCACGGCCTTGCCGATGCCGCCCGGCCTACGTTCGGGACGAATGCCGGCGAGTCCCGGAAAGCGTGCTCCGAACGGCGCCAGGACCTCCAGGAAATCCGGGTCGTCCGCGTCCTCGGCGTCCACGCCCCAGAGCTCGGCGAGCACCGCCGCCGCATCGGTCTCGGCGACCGGGCCGCGGCCCAGCTCGAGGTCGAGCTCCTCCAGCGGGTCGCGGTCGTCGCCGCCATAGGGCGCCACCAGGACGGGCCAGAGGCCGCTCCCGGGAAACAGCTCGGCCAGCTCCGACCAGGCGCTCCAGTGCTCGTCGCTGATCCAGCCGACCTCGGTCGCGTCCGGATCCGACACGAGCGCGCGGCCCGGCGGCAGCTCCGGCACGTCCGGCGGCAGCGTCCCCGGGGCGTCGGCGACCGGCGGCTCCGGCAGGTCGGGCTCGTCGTCGATCCGGCGGCGCAGGAAGCGCATCCGCCGGTGCTGCCGCGCTAGGCCGCTTCCGGAGCGGCGGCGCCGTCGGCGGCGTCCGCCCCGTCGGCGGCGCCGTCGCCGTTCCCGCCGGGCAGCGCCTCCTCGAGGATGTCGCGCGTGCGCGTGGGGTCGACCCGCACGCCCGGCGAGTGGCTCGTGGCGAGCGTGATCGTGCGCAGGTAGCGGCCCTTCGCGGCCGCGGGCTTGGCCCGGACGATCTCGTCGATCAGCGCCGCGTAGTTCTCGAGCAGCGCCCGCTCGTCCTGGTCAGTCTTGCCGATCGCCAGGTGGACGATGGCCGAGCGGTCGGTGCGGTACTCGACCTTGCCGGCCTTGGCCTCGGAGACCGCGCTCGCGACGTCCGGGGTGACCGTGCCCACCTTCGGGTTCGGCATCTTGCCCTGCGGACCGAGGACGCGGCCGAGGCGCCCGACCACCGGCATCATGTCCGGCGTCGCGATCGCCACGTCGAAGTCGGTCCAGCCCTCCTCGACGCGCTTGGCGAGATCCTCGTCGCCGACCACGTCGGCGCCGGCGGCCTCAGCGGCGCGCGCCTGGTCGCCGCGGGCGAAGACGGCGACGGTCACGTCGCGGCCCTCGCTGTTGGGAAGGGTGATCGTGCCGCGCAATTGCTCCTCGGCGTGGCGCACGTTGAGACCGGTCCGGATGTGGATCTCGATCGTCTCGGTCGCCTTGGTGGACTGCAGGCTCTTGACGAGCTGCACCGCCTCGGCGGGCGTGTAGTCGCGCTCGCGGTCCACGCGCGCGTAGAGATCGCGGTAGCGCTTGCCGCGCTTGGCCATCAGTTGACCTCCACGCCCATCGAGCGCGCGGTGCCCTCGATGATCTTCGCGGCCTGGTCGATGTCGGACGCGTTCAGGTCCTGCAGCTTGGCCTCGGCGATGTCGCGCGCCTGCTGCTTGGTGATCTTGCCGACCTTCTCGCGGTTCGGCTCACCCGAGCCCTTCGCGATCCCGGCGGCCTCCTTGATCAGCACGGCGGCCGGCGGCGTCTTCGTGATGAAGGTGAACGAGCGGTCCTCGAAGACGGTGATCTCGGCGGGGATGATCCGCCCGGCCTGGTCCTGCGTCTGGGCGTTGAACGCCTTGCAGAACTCCATGATGTTCACGCCGTGCTGGCCGAGCGCGGGGCCGACGGGCGGAGCCGGGTTGGCGGCGCCGCCGGGGACCTGGAGCTTGATGGTGGTGAGGACCTTCTTGGCCATGGTGGTGGCGGAGCGTAGCGCTCCGGGCTAGACCTTCTTCACCTGGTCGAACCCGACCTCGACAGGCGTCTCACGCCCGAAGATCGAGACCAGCACCTTGAGCTTGGCCGCGTCCTCGTTGATCTCGGAGATCTCGCCCGAGAAGTCGGACAGCGGGCCGGAGACGACCTTGACGCTCTCGCCGATCGAGAACTGCGCGCGCGTGCGCGGCCGCTCGGCCACCTCGCGGTTGAGCAGGCGGTCGACCTCGGGCTGCGACAGCGGCACCGGCTTCTGCGACGCGCCCACGAACCCGGTCACGCCCGGCGTGCCCTTCACGACCGTCCACGAGTCCTCGTCGAGGTTCATGTTCACGAGGACGTAGCCGGGCATCGTGCGCTTCTCGACCTGGATCTTCTGGCCGTCCTTCATCTCCGAGACCTGCTCGGTGGGGATCACGATCTGGCGCACGTTGCGCTGCTGGCCGAGCGACTGGACGCGATGTTCCAGGTTCTGCTTGACCTTCTTCTCGTGCCCTGAGTAGGTGTTGACTGCGTACCAGCGGAACATTGAATCCTTAGCTAGATGATCTCCTGGACGACACGCGAGACGATCGCGTCGAGCAGCCCCAGGTAGCCGCCCATGATCACGATGAAGACGAGGACGATCGCCGTGAGCTGAGTGGTCTGACGGCGGTCCGGCCACTGCACTCGCTGGAGCTCGGCCCAGCAGGCGCGCAGGAACGCGACAACCCTAGCGAGGCCGCCGGCCTTGACGGGCTCCCCCGACGCGGGCGCGCGGTCGCCGCGCTTGCCGCGAGGGCCGGCGGTGGCCACCTCGGCGCCCGATCCGGAGTCCTGCTCGGCCTCGGCCTGAGCCAGCTCCTCCTGGTCGACCTCGAAGTCCTCCTCGTCGAGGAAGAGCTCCTCCTCTTCCTCCTCGGAGAGGTCGGGGCGGTCGTGGTCACGGGGACCGCGCGGCGTGTTGGCGTCGGCCTCGAGGGAGGCGTCGCTGTGCCCGAGGTTCTCGGGCGGCGCGCCGGTCTCGCCCGCGATGCGGCCGACCTCGGCCGGATCGGAGGGGTCGGCCTTGGCGCCGTCGGCGCCCGCGGCGTCGGAGGCGCCCTCGGCGCCGTCCCGCGGCTGTGCCTCCCCGCGCTCGCGGAGCCGCTCCTCGCGGCGCTGCTGCTGACGCTGCTTCGCCTTCTGGCGGTCGCGAGCCACGTGGAGGCCCTAGCGTGTTTCCTTGTGCGGGGTGTGCTTCCCGCACCAGCGGCAGTACTTGCGCAGCTCGATCCGGTTCGGGTCGTTGCGCTTGGACTTCTCTGACTGGTAGTTCCGCCGCTTGCAGTCCTCACAAGCGAGCGTCACGGCGATTCGGACGTCTCCGCGGGCCATGGCTCCCTGACGGTCTTTCGGTGAAACGGCCCCCTGCGAAAGAACGACCTCGCAGGGGCCGCGAGGTCAGCCGGGAGTGTAGCGGCGCTATGCCGCCTTACGAACCTCGCGGAAGCGGTCGAACGCGGCGAGCATGTAGTCGATCATCTCGTCGCTCAGGCCCGGGTAGACCCCGATCCACATGCCCTGGTTCATGATCAGGTCGGTGTTGTCGAGCGGGCCCGCCACGCGGTGCTCCATGTGCCGGTAGGCGGGCTGGCGGATCAGGTTGCCGGCGAAGATCTGACGGGTCCCGATCCCGGCCGCCTCCAGCCAGGCCACGAGCTCCGGCCGGCCGAACGGCGCGTCCGGCCGCACGCACAGCGAGAAGCCGAACCAGCTCGGGTCGCTGCGCGGGGTGGGCTCGGGCAGCATCAGCACGTCGGAGTGGCGCTCCAGTCCCTCGCGCAGGCGCCGCCAGTTGCGCTTGCGGGCCTCGATGAACTCCGGCAGCTTCTCGAGCTGCGCGAGCCCTACGGCGGCCTGCATGTCCGTCATCTTCAGGTTGTAGCCCACGTGCGAGTACGTGTACTTGTGGTCGTAGCCGGCCGGCAGGTCGCCGAGCTGCCACTCGAAGCGCTTGCCGCAGGTGTTCTCGTCGCCCGGCGCGCACCAGCAGTCGCGCCCCCAGTCCCGGAACGACTCGACGATCTTCTTGAGCTTGCCGCTGCGCACGAACACGCAGCCGCCCTCGCCGGTCGTGATGTGGTGGGCGGGATAGAACGAGACGGTCGCGAGGTCGCCGAACGTGCCCGTCATCCGGCCGTCGTAGGTGGACCCGAGCGCGTCGCAGTTGTCCTCCACGAGCCACAGGTCGTGCTCCGCGCAGACCGCCTTCACGGCGTCCGCGTCCCACGGGTTGCCGAGCGTGTGGGCGAGCATCACGGCACGGGTGCGCGGCCCCACGGCCTCGGCCAGCGCCTCCGGGATCACGTTGCCGGTGGCCACGTCCACGTCCACGAACACCGGCTTCAGCCGGTTCTGGATGATCGGGTTGACGGTGGTGGGGAAGCCCGCGGCCACGGTGATCACCTCGTCGCCCTCCACCAGCCGCCGCCGGCCGAGGCGGTCGGAGGTGAGCGCCGAGAGCGCGAGCAGGTTGGCCGACGAGCCCGAGTTGCACAGCAGCGCGTGGCGGGTGCCCACGAAGCGCGCGAGCCCGCGCTCGAGCCGCTTGGCGAAGCGGCCGGTCGTGAGCCAGAAGTCGAGCGAGCTGTCGACGAGGTGGACCATCTCCTCCTCGTCGTAGACGCGCCCCGACACCGGCACCGGCGACTCGCCCGGCACGAACGGGCCGCCGCGCGAGGCGTCGTGGTACTCGCGGACCAGCGCGAGGATCTCCTCGCGGATCCGCTCCGGTGTGCGGTCGCTCATCCCTCCGTCCTCTCGACCGCCAGGCGGCCGGTGTCGTGCTTCTCGAACCGTAGGGCGTTGATCAGCCCGCCCCCGAGGATGACGAACGCGATCGCGTAGAACCAGATCAGGACGATCATCACGAACACGAGCGTGCTCCCGACCTGCGTCAGCGGCGACTCGGCGAGGTAGGCCGGGAAGACGTAGTCGATGGTGGCGATGGCGAAGGTGGCGCCGAGCGCGCCCGGCCACACCGCGCGCCACGGGACGAGCCGGTTCGGCACGGCCGAGTAGATGACGCAGAGCACCCCGAACAGGATGAGGAGGCCGACCACTAGCGTGACCAGGAAGACCTCGTCGCCGTAGTCGGCCAGGCCGAACGGCAGGTTGCGCGCGCCGCGCACGAGCGTGGTCTGGATCGTCGGCAGCAGCACCGTCGCCGCCATGAACAGGAGGATCACGACGAGCATCACGAGGCCGAAGCGCTTCTGCTCGACCCACTTGCGGCACTTCACGTGGTAGATCCGGCAGAAGGCGGTGTCGAGCGCGCCCCAGAACGACGAGCCGAACCAGATGCTCGCGATCAGCGCGAAGATCCCGAAGCTCGTGGAGTTGTCGCGCACCCGCCCGAGCGTGTCCGAGATCGTGTTCTCGGTCGCGTCGGGGAACAGCTCGCGCAGGTCCGACAGCACGCTCTCCTCGACCTCCGGCGACTGGAGGATGCTGCCGGCCACGAACAGGGCCACGAGCGCGAGCGGGAACAGCGACAGCAGCAGGTTGTACGCGACCATGCCCGACAGGCCGGTGACGTTGTCCTCGTAGCCCTTGACGTAGAGGGCCCTCAGGTAGCGCCAGGCGCGCCGGCCGACCCGGCGCGCTCGCTCGCTAGCCGAGCCCGGACGTGGTCCGCCGGGCCGCGCGGGTTCCTCGTGAGCGTGTGCGTCCACCGTGTGCAGGTACCCCGCGCAGGAAGCGGCTTATCGCGGCATGGGCCTGGGCCGGCCGCTCGAACTGGGGAATGTGGCCGCAGTCGAGCACCACGTGCTCGGCCGCCGGCAGCGCCTTCCTCACGTGCCGCGAGAACCCCATCGGGATGAGCTGGTCGCGCCTGCCCCACAGGAACAGCGAGCGCGCCTCGACCGCCTCGAGGCGCGACCAGAACGCGTCGCCCTCCTCCAGGTAGATGTTGCGGGCCGCCGCGTAGAACGCGACCCGGCCGCGCGGCGTGAGGTAGGCGCGCAGGAACTCGTCGATCCCGGCGGCGCTCCAGCCGTCCTTCGCGCCGGGCACGGCGGCGCGCACGAAGCGCTCCACCACCGGCCGCGGCGCCGGCTGGAGCACGGCCAGCTCGGGACGCACCAGCTTGAGGTACGTCGTCCAGCGCTTGTCGCGCAGCCACGCGAGCGACGGTGTCATCAGCGTGAGGCAGTCGATCCGGTCGGCATGGGCCATCCCGAGCTCGATCGCGACCCGGCCGCCCATGCTGTGCCCGATCACGTGCGCGTGGTCGATCTCGAGCTCGTCCATCAGGGCGACGACCCACTTGGCGAAGAACGGCGCGTCGTAGGCGGCGGGGAGCGGCTTGTCGCTGTCGCCGAAGCCGGGCAGGTCCACGGCGATCGTGCGGAAGTCGCCGGCCAGCGCCGCCTGGGTCGGGAGGAACGAGATCTTGGTCCCGCCGAGTCCGTGGAGCATCAGCACCGGCGGGCCGGCCCCGGCCTCCTGGATCGCCACCGTGCCGTGCCTGGTCTTGACGCGGTCGAAGCGGAGCCGGCGCCCGTCGGCGCGGCGCGCGCTGACGGCGGCCAGGAAGCCGACCCCGATGTGGAGGTTCTTGCGCACCGCGAGGCGCCCGGACTCGTGCTCGGCCAGGCCGCCGGCGAGGTCCGACGCCACTCGCGTCCAGGCGTTCGCCGAGGCCCGGATCGTCGCGTCGGGCTCGCCGCGCGGATCACGCAGCGATATCGCCGCTCCGTGGATGACCGCGTCCCACTCGCCCTCGCCCTCGACGGTCAGCCGCACGCGCGCGCGGCCGCCCGGGGCGTCGAAGGCCTCGGGGTCGAAGCGGTCGGTGAGCGCGCAGAGGCTCTCTGGGGCGGGGTTCACGGGCGTGTCGTCACTCAGGCAGAGCGCGGCCGACGCTCTCGCCCACGCAGGCGGGCTTCTCCGAGCCCTCGACCTCGACCGTGAACTTCGTGACGACCTGGTACCAGCCGCCGCCGACCTCGTCGACCGCGGTCACCTCGGCCCTCGCCCTGACCTTCGAGCCGGCCGGGACCGGAGCGGGGAAGCGGACCTTGTTCCAGCCGTAGTTCACGCCCAGCTTGAACCCCTTCGACTCGATCAGGTCGAGGCGCAGGCCGTCGATCTTCGACAGGGTCAGGTTGCCGTGGGCGACCGTGGTGCCGAACGGGCTCTCGGTCTTGGCCCGCTCCACGTCGACGTGGATCCACTGATCGTCGCCGGAGAGGCGGGCGAAGTCGTCGATGTCCTGCTGGGTGACCTCGCGCCACTCGGTGGGGCCGACCTCCTGGCCCATGAGGGCGCGGAGCTCGTCGATTCCGTTGACGGTGACCTGGGCCACGGGGCCGCAAGCCTACGAGAAAAGCCGAGAGGCGGGCCGAAGCCCGCCTCTCGGTACTGCTCGGTCTTGCTAGACGGAGTGGCTTGTTACCACTTGCCGTTGGTCGGGCAGCCACCCTCACCGGTCGGCGTGCAGGAGCGCGAGGTCGCGCCCGTGGAGGCCTT
>DASVVS010000140.1:0-1737 GCA_036386455.1 Thermoleophilaceae bacterium | reverse complement strand
CGTAGGAGAAGCTGACCGGCACGTCGCTGGGGCGGCTGAGCGTGGCGGTGAAGACGAGCGGCCCGCCCTCGGCGGCCGAGCCGCCGAGCAGCTCGAGCAGCGGCGGCCGGGGTGTGGGCGGCTGGCCGGGGGCGTCGGGCGACGAGCCGGCGTCGTGCACACGGGCGAGCTGCATCGTGATGTTGTCGCGGGAGAAGCCGAGGACGAGCTTGCCGTCGGCCTGGCGCTCGATGTCCTGCGGGGCGCCGGAGAGCGGCTCGTAGAGGCGCTCTCCGCCGTCGCCGAAGGGCGTGACCACGGTCCCGCCCACGGTCCGCTTGACGATCGCGATGCGGCCGGCCTGGGTGCCCGCCACCGCCAGCCTGCCGTCGCCGGTGGTGACCGCCGACCAGGCGGCACCGGAGCCCGGACCGAGATCGGGGAGCTGTACGCCGCCCGGGCCGAACGCCGTGTCCGGCTGCCCGGATCCGGTCAGCTTCAGGATCGCCCAGCGCGAGCGAAGGGTCTCGCCCTCCGCGGGGACGACGTCGTTGCCGACGAGCAGGAGCCCCGCGTCCTGGGTCCGGATGAGGTCGCGCGCCAGCGAGCTCGATCCGAACTGCGCGGTGGCGACCCCGTCCCCGCCGCCGAACGAGGTGTCGCGCTGGCCCGAGCCGGTGAGCGCCACCGCCGCGAAGTGCATGCTCGAGGTGTCCCCCGTGCGCTGGAGGTTGGTGCTGCCGCCGACCACGATGCGGCTGCCCTGGAACGTGATGGCGGCCGGAGACTCGCGATCGCCGCCGAGGTCCGCCCTCACCCGCCCGTCGCCGCCGCCGAAGGTCTCGTCGAGGCTGCCGGCGGCGTCCAGGCGAGCGACCTCGAAGTCGCCGTCCGTGGTGCCCCTCCCGGCCACCACGACGTGCCCGGCCATGTCGATCCCCACCGCCTCCGGCTCGCTGTCCACCGCGCCGGCGAAGTCGAACTCCACGACGCCGTCACCCCCGAAGCCCGGGTCGGGCGACCCGCTGCCGAGCAGGCGAACGACCACGACGTCGCCCGGGATGTCGTTGTTGATCCCGCCGACGAAGACGATCCGCCCATCCGGCTGCACCGTCAAGGCCCTGGCGTTGTCCGGGTTGGCGAGGGTCACGTAGCCGCCGGCGCCGAAGCTCGTGTCGAGCTCGCCGCTCGGCAGGAAGCGCGCGACATAGGTGCCCGAGTCGCCGCCCGGGGTCTGCCCGGCCGCGACGATCCTGCCGTCCGGCTGGATCGCGGTGCGGGTGCGCTCGGAGTCGCGACCGACGTCCACGATCCCGTCGCCGCCGAAGCTCGCGTCGAGGTCGCCGTCGGCCGCCGAGGCCGGGGCGCAGAGCGCGAGCGCGGTCGCGATCGCCGCGAGCGTCGTCCATGACTTTCGCCGCACGGGATCAGCTTGCGGCAGGCCGGACGTTTCGTCAAGCCCGCGCCGCCCGCCGCTAGCGCGAGACGCGCCCGCCGCTAGCGCGAGACGCGCTCGCAGCGGCGCAGGCGGTCCTTGCGGTCGGCCTTGACGCGGTCGCGCCCGGGGCCGCACTCGACGATCTCGGCGACGCCGTTGCGCGCGTAGATCACGTCGTTGCCGGGCCCGCCGTTGTAGCGGTTGCGCCCGCGCCGGCCGTAGAGGCGGTCCGCGCCCTCGCCGCCGCGCATGCGGTCGTCGCCCGAGCCGCCGTCGACCGTGTCGTCGCCGTCGCCTGCGTCGATGATGTCGCCGCCGCG
>DASVVS010000139.1:0-1945 GCA_036386455.1 Thermoleophilaceae bacterium | reverse complement strand
CGTAGGAGAAGCTGACCGGCACGTCGCTGGGGCGGCTGAGCGTGGCGGTGAAGACGAGCGGCCCGCCCTCGGCGGCCGAGCCGCCGAGCAGCTCGAGCAGCGGCGGCCGGGGTGTGGGCGGCTGGCCGGGGGCGTCGGGCGGAGCCGGCGGCGCGGGCGGAGCCGGCGGCGTGGGCGGCGCGGTGTCGTGGATCCGCACCGCCGCCATCCCCTCGCCGTCGTCGCCGCCGACGACCAGCTTCCCGTCGGGCTGGCGCACGGCGTCGCGGGCCGCGAACGGGCCGATCGAGTCGTACAGGCGCGTGCCGCCGTCGCCGAAGCTCGTCACCAGCGCGCCGGCCGGGGACACCTTGACCGCCGCCAGCCGCCCGCCGCCCTCGACCGCGAGCGTGAAGTCGCCCGCGTGGTTCTCCGCGACGGCCATGCCTCTCTCTGAGCCCCCGGGCGCGACGTCGTGGGTCCACAGGCCGCCCGGCGCGAAGGCCTCGTCGGGGTGACCGTCCGCGTCGAGCTTGAGCAGCGCCGCGTCGCGGGCCTCCCCCGCACTGAGCCCGGTGCCGGTGAAGAGCAGTCCGCCGCCGGCCGTGACGATTCCGTCCTCGGACATGAGGGTGTTGGTGGTGAAGACGCCTTCGGTGCCGAACGTCTCGTCCAGCGTGCCGCCGGCCTCCAGGCGCGCGGCCCAGAACTCGAAGTACGGGAACACGGGCGGGCCGCTGTGCCCCGCGACCACGATCCGACCGCCCTGGATCGCCAGGTGGAACGCGATCTCCGCATCGCCGACGTCCACGAGGGTCGTCCCGTCCCCGGCGAAGGTCTCGTCGAAGCTGCCGTCGGGGTCGAGGCGCGCAACTCCGGCGGCCGACTCCGTGCCCGTGTCGTGCGAGCCCGCCACCACGATGCGGCCGTCCCCCTGCACGGCGACCGCCTGGCCGCCGCTCCAGGTGGGCGCGGCGCCGTCGAAGCGGAAGGCGGTGAAGCCGTCGCCGTCGAAGGTCGGATCGAGGTCGCCGCCGTCCGTGAGGCGGAGGGCGTACGCCTCCTGGCCCCGGTACCCGACGACGACGATCCGGCCGTCGGGCTGGAGCGCGACGTCGCGGACGCTGATCTCGCCGGCCACGGCGCCGAGCGAGGCGTAGCCGCCCTCGCCGAAGGTGGGATCCGGCGAGCCGGACGCCGTGAGCCGCCCGACGACAGCCTCGCCGTCCTGGCCGAAGGACGCGCCGGCGACGATCAGCTTCCCGTCGGGCTGGAGCGCGACCTCCGCGAGGCGCCCGCGCTCGAGGTGGCTGACGCCGTCCCCCGCGAACGAGACGTCGAGGTCGCCGTCCGCGGCCGCCGCGGGCGCGCAGAGCGCGAGCAGGGCGGAGAGAGCCGCCACAGCCGTCCATGACCCTCGGCGCATCGGTTCCAGCTTGCGCCAGCGCGGCCCCTGCGTCAAGCGAGCCAGCTGTGCAGGTACTCGACCTGCGCGGGGGTCAGCTCGTCGATCCGCACGCCCAGCGCCTCGAGCTCGAGCCGCGCCACCTCGCGGTCGATCTCGTCGGGCACGCCGTGCACGCCGGGCTCGAGACCGCCCTGCACGATCCGCTCGACGGCCAGCGCCTGGGTCGCGAAGCCCACGTCCATCACGGCCGGCGGGTGCCCCTCGGCCGACGCCAGGTTCACCACCCGCCCCTCGGCCAGCAGGTGCAGGCGGCGGCCGTCCGCCAGCCGGTGCTCGTGCACGAGCGGCCTGACCTCGGCGCTCGACTCGGTCAGCTCCGCCAGGGCCGCGAGGTCGATCTCCACGTCGAAGTGGCCGGCGTTGCAGAGGATCGCGCCGTCGCGCATTGCCTCGAAGTGGCGTGCGGTGAGCGCGTCGCGGGTTCCGGTGGCGGTCACGAACACGTCGCCCTCCGCGGCGGCGTCCTCGGCGGGCATCACGCGGTAGCCCTCCATGGCG
>DASVVS010000138.1:0-11559 GCA_036386455.1 Thermoleophilaceae bacterium | reverse complement strand
CTACCTGACGAACAGGATCTCGGAGTACTTCGGCAGCGGCCAGAGGTCGTCGGCCACGATCTTCTCGAGCTGGTCGGCCAGCTCGCGCACCCGCGCCAGCGCCGTGAGCTGGCTGTCGCGCGCGTACTCCGCGAGCTTCAGCCCCTCCACGCCGTCCGGGTATAGGTTCGCCGCCTCGAGGTCCACGATCGCGTTCGCGAACGTCTCGGTGTGGGTGCGCGCCTCGCCGGCCAGCGCCCCGAGCTCGGCCGCCTCCAGGAGGGCGATGTGCCGCGCCGCGGCGGGGAGCAGCATCGTCCGCGCGATGTGGGCGGCCGTCTCGGCCTCGATGTTCGCCCGGATCGTGTACTGCTCCTGCCAGACCTCGAAGCGCGACTCGAGCTCGCGGTGGCTCAGCACCTCGTAGCGCTCGAACGTCTGCACCGTCTGGTCGGAGATCACCTCGGGCAGCGCCTCGGGCGTGGTGCGCAGGTTCTTCAGCCCTCGCCGCTCGGCCTCGGCGTGCCACTCCTCGGCGTAGTTGTCGCCGCCGAAGACGATCCGCTTCGACGAGCCGTACGCGTCCTTCACGACCTGCGTGACCTTCTCGGCGAGGTCGGTGCCGGACGCGGCCTCGAGCTTGTCGGCCAGCTCGTCGATCGCCTCGGCGACGATCGTGTTCAGCACGGTGTTCGGGAACGCGAGCGACATGCTCGACCCGAGCGCGCGGAACTCGAACTTGTTGCCGGTGAAGGCGAACGGCGAGGTGCGGTTGCGGTCGCCGCCGTGCTTGGGCAGCGGCGGCAGCACCTCGGTGCCGAGGTTGAGGAACGACGCCGGCGTGTGCGGGTCGCCGGAGCCCGAGACGATGGCCTCGAACACCTTCTCGAGCTCCCCGCCCAGGAAGATCGAGATGATCGCCGGGGGCGCCTCGTTCGCGCCGAGCCGGTGGTCCTGGCCGATGTTCGCGACCGACGCGCGCAGCAGCCCCTGGTGCTTGTCGACCGCCTTGATCACGGCCGCGCAGAAGAACAGGAAGTTCAGGTTGTCCGCGGGCGTGTCGCCGGGCTCCATCAGGTTCTGCCCGGTGTCGGTGCTCATCGACCAGTTGTTGTGCTTGCCGGAGCCGTTCACGCCGGCGAACGGCTTCTCGTGCAGCAGGCAGACCAGCCCGTACTTGCGGGCCACGTTCTGCATGATCTGCATCGTCAGCTGCTGGTGGTCGGAGCCGACGTTCGAGTTCTCGAAGATCGGCGCGATCTCGTACTGGCCGGGGGCGACCTCGTTGTGGCGGGTCTTGACGGGCACGCCGAGCCGCGCGAGCTCGCGCTCGGTCTCCATCATGTAGGCCAGCACGCGCTCGGGGATGGCCCCGAAGTAGTGGTCGTCCAGCTCGTGGCCCTTGGCCGGCTGCGCGCCGAACAGCGTGCGGCCGGTGCTGATCAGGTCGGGGCGCTCGAAGTAGTACTGCTCGTCGATCAGGAAGTACTCCTGCTCCGGCCCGACGGTGGTGAACACGCGCTGCGCGGCGTCGTCGCCGAGCAGCCGCAGGGCGCGGATCGCCGACTTGGACAGCGCGTCCATCGAGCGCAGCAGCGGGATCTTCGCGTCGAGCGCCTCGCCGGTCCACGAGGCGAACGCCGTGGGGATGCACAGCAGCGCGCCGTTGGGGTTCTCGAGGATGAACGCCGGGCTCGTCGGGTCCCAGGCCGTGTAGCCGCGCGCCTCGAAGGTCGCGCGCACGCCGCCGGTGGGGAACGAGGATGCGTCCGGCTCGCCCTGGATCAGCTCGCTGCCGGAGAACTTGGCGATCGCGTTGCCCTCGCCGTCCGGCCCGAAGAACGAGTCGTGCTTCTCGGCGGTGAGGCCCGTGAGCGGCTGGAACACGTGCGTGTAGTGGGTCGCGCCCTTCTCGAGCGCCCACTCCTTCATCCCGGCCGCGACGGCGTCGGCCAGCGACGGGTCGAGCGCCTCGCCGTTGCGAAGCGTCGCCTGGAGCCGGTCGCAGACCTCCTGGGGCAGCCGTTCGCGCTGCGCCTCGACCGAGAAGACGTTCTCGCCGAAGGGGTATCCCCCCGAACCGTCGGTGAGGTCCACGGCGCCGATCGCGCCGCCGTTGGCGCTCCACTTGGCGGCTGAGACGTTCGGATGGCGCAGCTTCTGCATGTGTTGGCTCCTGACGCGGGAACGCACCCGGCGGCCGGGTGCGGTCGAGGCTCAAACTGGATTTGAAGTGTGGATGGAACCTAGCGGCGCCGGCGGGTTCGCGCCCTTGTGCGCATGTCCAAAAATCCGGTGCTTGCTTTGTCCACGCGGTCGGGGGGTCAGTTCGGCGCGGCCGGCGCCAGGTCCACGCGCCCCATCATCCCGCCGTCCTCGTGATCGAGGATGTGGCAGTGGAAGACGAACTTGCCGTCGAAGTCCTGGAACGGCATCTCGATCACGACCTTCCCCGGCTTGCCGTTCACGAGCGGCGGCAGGGGGATCACGTCCATCTTGCTCCCCTCGTCCACCGGCTTGTCGTTGATGCTCACGACCCTGAAGTCGTCCTGGTGGATGTGGAACGGGTGGTACTCGCCCGAGCGATTGAGCAGCGTCCAGGTCTCGGTGGTCCGGAGCTCCGGCTCGGCCAGCGGCGGGCTGTCCGGGCTCGGATCGAAGACCCTCCCGTTGATCGTGAACAGCGGCGGCTTGTTCGGGCCCTGCCCCTTGATGTCGAAGACGAACCGGCGATCCTCGCCGCGCGGCTTCGGGAACGGCCGCAGGCGCGGGCTGAGCGGGCCGAGCTCGGGTAGCGCCGGCGCGGCCTCGTCCTTCACCTCGAGCGTCGCGAGAGTGTCCTCGCCGAACACGAGCCGGCCCTGGTCGAACGGCAGCGTCTTGAGCACCCGGGTGCCGCTCTCGGGACCCTTGACCAGGACGTCCACGCGCTCGCCGGGCGCCAGGAGCACCCCGTCCTCGGTCCGCCCGCGCTCGAGCGTGTTGCCGTCCTGGGCGACCACGGTGAACTGATCCGGGTTGTCGTCGGCCGCCGGGTTCACGAGCGCCACCTGGTACCAGAGCGCCGACGAGACGTTCGCCACGCGCCAGAGCTGCGTCTCGCCCGGGCGGATGCTCATCTTCGGGTTCACCCGGCCGTTCACGGTCCGGTGGGTCGGGTTCGCCCAGTCGTGATCGGCGGGGATCGCGTGCGAGCCGTCCGGCTCCGGCTGCGGCTCCACCTGGATGTCCTTGAGGGCAAGCACGCGCTCGCTCACCTCCCGGTAGGGCTCGGGCAGCTCGGTGCGCGAGTCGCCGATGATCAGCATGCCCGCTAGCCCGCGGAAGACCTGGTCGTCGGTGCAGCCGTGGCGGTGCGCGTGGTACCAGAAGGTGCCGAGCTCGTGGTCGGGCGGGATCTTGAAACGGAAGCGCGACGTACCCTTGGGCGCGTCCAGCAGGACGTTGTCGCCGAATACCCGCACGCCCTCCTCGCGGCGGGTCGTGGGCGTCACGTGCAGGCCGTGGAAGTGGAGGTTCGTGAACTGCGGCCCGGTGGTCGGGGCGTCGCCGTGCTCTCCGGCCGGGTCACCACCGGGATGGTCCGCGCCGCCGCAGGTCTCGGCCGAGTGGCCGGTGATCCCCGGCGGCACGGTGAGCTGGTTGTCGAGCGTGATGTCGAGCGTCTCGCCGGGGTCGATCGTCAGGGTCGGCCCGAGCAGGCCCGGCTCCTCCGCGACCTCCGATGCCCCAACCGGCACGTAGCTCTGCGCCTCGGACACCTTTACATCGCTCACGAGGATCCTGCCGTTGCGGGCCTCGAGCTCGACCGGCCCGTCCCCGACGGCGAGCTCCGGCGGCTCGATGAAGTCGAGTTGTGGGCTGAAGGGGCCCGGCCCGATCGCCGGGACCGTCTTCTCGGCCGTGCCGCCGCCGCCGTCATCGTCGCCGCCGCCCGCGATCAGCACGCCGATCAGCACTCCGGCGGCCAGGACGGCCACCACGGCGGCTATCAGGCGAGGCGACATGCTCATGCGGGACCCTACCTCGATCGCACCCCCCTGACCGGGGGTGGTTTTCGGGTGGCGGGCGCATGGGTAACGCCGGGTGCCATGGAAGCCACGGCCCGTCCCCTCGCGGTCGTCACCGGAGCCTCGTCCGGCATCGGCCTGGAGCTGGCGAAGGTGTTCGCCGCCGGCGGCTACGACCTGATCGTCGCCGCCGAGGACGCCGGCGTGCACACCGCCGCCCAGGGCATACGCGACTCCGGCGCCGGCGCCGAGGCGGTGCAGGTCGATCTCGCCACCGAGGACGGGGTGAAGGAGCTCTACGCGCGCATCGAGAGCGGCGGGCGGCCGGTGGACGCGGCCGCGCTGAACGCCGGGATCGGACGCGGCGGCCCGTTCGTCGAGAACCCGCTCGAGGACGAGCTCGAGGTGATCGACCTGAACGTGCGCGGCACCACTCACCTGGCCAAGCTCGTGCTGCGCGACATGGTCGCGCGCGACGCCGGGCGGCTGCTGATCACGTCGTCGATCGCGTCGACGATGCCGGGCAGCTTCCAGGCCGTGTACAACGCGACGAAGTCCTACGTGCAGTCGCTCGGGCTGGCGCTGCGCGAGGAGCTGAAGGACTCGAACGTGAGCGTGACGCTGCTCATGCCCGGACCGACCGAGACCGAGTTCTTCGAGCGCGCCGACATGCTCGACACGAACGTCGGCGGCGATCCCTCGTCGCAGGACGACCCGGCCCTGGTCGCCCGCCAGGGCTACGAGGCGCTCATGGAGGGCGAGGAGCAGGTGATCGCCGGCTCGGCCTCGACCAAGCTCCAGGGTCACGCGGGCAAGGTCATGCCCGATCGCCTCAAGGCCAAGATGCACCGCCGCATGGCCGAGCCCGGCTCGGGCGACGGCGGCTAGGTCACGCGAACGCCAGCACGGCGGGGACTTCGGCTGGTGCGCCCGCGCGCAACAGCCCGAACGCGAGCCCTGCCGCACCGCCGAAGAGCGACGCCGTGAGACCCGAGTAATGGCTTCGCGGTGCGTCCGCGAGCAGGTTGATCGCGGCCGAGATGCGCGTATCGAGCACGGTCTCGGGGCACTGAGCCCGAACCTCGAGAAGCGCGTCGACCACGCCGGGGGTCCCGCAGCAGAGACCGGGTGAGCTGTCGGCCATCGCATCGTCCGGCTCGGCCCCGGCCGCGGCCGCTTCCAGCTCGCCCGGGAAGCTCCGCCCGATCTCGCGAGCGATGCTCGCCCGCGCGAGCAGCGCACCGGCGCGGCCGTTGCACCACGACCAGGTCGTCTGCTTGTCCTCGCCCCCCGCGGCGAGCCTGGCATCGGTCCACCCGCGCTCGGCCGGACGCCAGAAGCTGTCGTCGAATGCCAGCGCCGCCTCGGCGGCCCTGGCACCCTCTGGCGCGCCGCGGGCCGCCGCCCACCGGGCGAGGGCCATCGCCACACCCGCCGAGCCGTGGGCGACGTGGGGCATCGCTCGCCCCTTCGCGGGCCAGCAGCGGCCTGCCCCGGTGCGAACGCCGCGGCGCAAGAGCTCGTTCGCGGCTGTGTCGGCGACCGTCCGCAGTCGTGGGTCCGGGCGCCGGCGGTCGAGCGCGAGCACGGCCAGCAGGAGCCCGGCTCGCCCGTACAGCACCTCGTCGAGCGCGTCCTCGCGCGCAAGCCGTGGCCCGTACTCGAGCGCGAGTGCGGTGGCGGCCTCGAACAGCCGCTCCTCGCACGTCGCATCGGCCACGCGCGCCATCCCGTAGAGCAACCCGCCCAGCCCCCGCGCCATGCCTCCGCTACGGCGCGCACTCCTCGGCGGCTCGCCCCCCAGGAGGGGATCGAACAGCCGTACCGCCAGGTCCCGCCAGTCGCCGTTGCCGGACAGCCGCCCGGCTTCCGCCAGCGCGAGGGCCGTGCCGGCGCCGCCCTCGTAGAGGGCCTCGCGATCCGCGTGCACCAGCGTCGCGCCGGCGCCCGGCGCGTAGCTCGCGTACACCCAGTGCGGGTGACGATCCGGCGACCGGACCGCCCGCGCGAGGTGGGCCATCACATCGAGGCCGTGACGCAAGAGCCCAACGCGGTCGGCCGGATCGGGGCGCTCGGCGGCGAGGCTGAGCTCCGGACGGACCAAGCGCTCCCGGATCGACGTGACCTGCATCCCGCGGTCGAGATCGCCGAACTCGGAGTAGCGGCGCCGCGCACTCTCGAGGGGCGGCTCCATCAGCGCCGCCGGGCCGCACCGGAGCGCGCCGGCGCGAACCTCGAAGCGGGGGATGTCGCCCTGGAGGATGCTGGCCGTCTCCAGCTCCGCGAGGGCGTCGACGCCGTCGAGGCGCCACCTCCCCAGCGTCTGGAGGTCCGACTCGACGCGAGCGTGCCGAGCCTCGGAGGACCGCAGCGCCTCGGGCGTCAGCGAACGGGCGAGGAGCGTCGAGTAGTCCATCGTCGGGCGCGGGATGAGCCGGACCCGGCAGGTCGCGAGCCGGTCGAGTCGACCGCCGGCGGCCAGCACCTCGTGCCGCCGCGCGCTCAGGTACGCGTAGCCCGCCTCGAACCCCTCGATGAGGTCGTCGACGTGGTCGCTCGGCAACTGCGGGGACCGGTCGAGCTCCGGCAGGTTCGGGAAGCGCTCCGCGACCAGAGGGACGATCCGCATTTGGAGGTCGTCCGATCCGCGGCCACAGGGCACGGCATCCTCCATGCCGTCGCTGCCATACGCACACAGGGCGCCGACGTCGAACTCCGGCCGGTGGCCACCGTCCCCGATCGGCAGCGGACTCCGGAACGCGAGTGGAAGCAGGCCGAGCTCCAGGACCGACTCCCTCACCTCTATGTCGTCGACGACCAGACCCTGCTCGAAGTCGACGCGCGCCGTTCCCTCCGCCGACAGCGCCAGCCGCGCGCGAAGGAGCGGCTCGGCGTCGACGACCGTCGGGTGCTCGCCGGACACGATCACGTTCTCGTGGTGGAGGTCACAGGTGCCGGTCGCGTGCGCGAGCGCGAGCAGCGCCCCGTATCGCCGGAAGCAGCGCCGCACCCCGGCGCGATCCGGGCATGGAGCCGACGCCACGTAGCTCATGAACCCGTACCCGTCGAAGATCGCCGTCGACGGCATGGCCGTGGGCAGGCCGAGCCCGCCGCGTATGACGTCGGTGGCGAGCTCCGTCCAGCCGGCCTCGCCGTCCAGCGAGCGCGGCTTGTACACGACGCGCGCCCCCTCGAACGAGAGGATCGCGGCGCTGCGGCCACCGTCGTGCAGGTCGGAGATGCCGAGCTCGGCCCGGGTCAGCGGACCGAGCGCCCCAGGCTGGACCCCGGCCAGACGGGCGATCGCGGGCCGGTGCGCATCGGTGCGCTCGACCAGCTCCGCTACCGCGCCGAGCCACGCTTCGCGCGCGCTGCTCAGCAGGCGGGCGAGCTCGGGATACGGCCCCTGGGCGGTGAACAGCCCCTCGCGCGTCTCCCACTCGACGTAGGCGTCGAGCACCGCCCGGGGGCGCTCCGGTACGGCGTCGCCGGGGGGCGCCTCGCGCGGGCGCCAGAGCGGATCGTGGGCCAGGTGGAAGCCGGCGAAGCGCTGGACGACCACGAGGTTCGTGAGCCGCGCCACGATCTGGCGGAACCAGTCCACCGCGTCGCCGGCCAGCGAGGGCTCGAGGGTCCGGCCGCGGGCGGCGGCCCAGTCCGAGAGATCGCTGGCGGCGGCGTCGACGACCGGCCTCGTGAGCTCGGGCACGACGGGCTCTCGGTTGAGCCGGACGGCGCGGTCGAGGCCCAGACGAGCCCCGACGTCCTCCGCCGCACGGCGCGGCTCCACCTGAGCAGTCAAGTCGGAACCGCGCCGCTTGGCGTAGGGGTTACTTGGCGGCCGCGCAGACGAGCGAGGCGAGCGACCCGAAGCAGATCGGGGTGGTCACCGTGCACGTCGTGCACTCGTAGGTCGAAGCCTGCGCGCTGCCCACCTTCAGGGCCTGGGCGGACAGGTCCCCGCCGACGTAGGGCGGCAGCGTCAGGTTGTACGTGTCGAGGGTGTCCTCGACGATCCGCACGGTGACCCCGCTGGGGATCTCGATGCCGCGCTCGGCGAGCACGGACGCGGGGTCGTTGATCAGCTGCTTGCGGAGCGCCTCGTCGGACGCGGCTTCGATCCGAAGCTTGTCCAGGTTCGACAACGGCAGTGTGCCGGGCCAGTCCATCTCTCCTCCTCGATGTCGCACCGGCGGGACGGTGGCCCCGCCGGGGTGATTGCTGTTGCCCCCTTATGTCCGGAGGGCGCTGACGGGTTCCCGGTGGGCGCCCCGGGTGACACTGCACGAGCAGAATCGATTACTGAGAACTCGTCCTCCCGCTGCGGACAGTCGTCCGTTAGATGGAAGGTCGCGGCGACGCAGGACACGCCGCCGCAGAGGCGGATCGGTTTACCCGGCTGTACCGCTCTCACAACGAGCAGATCCTGCGCTACAGCTTTCGCCGCGTCGGCAACTGGGCGGAGGCGGAGGACGTCCGGTCGATCGTCTTCTACGAGGCCTGGCGACGCCGCGCGGAGGTCGACCTGACCCAGCCGGCGCTGCCGTGGCTCTACGGAGTCGCGCAGAACGTCATCCGCAACCACATGCGCGCGAGCCGTCGATGCGAGGCCGCCATCCGCCGGCTTCCCCGCACCGCCACCGAACCCGATCTCGCGCAGAACATCCCCGACCGGCTCGACGCCTCCGAGTCCGCTCGGCGGGCGCTCGTCCTCGTCGGCCGCCTGCCTCCGGGCGAGCGGGACGTCGTGCTGCTCTGCCTGCTGGCGGACCGCACCTACGAAGAGGCCGCGAGCGCGCTTGGGGTCCCGATCGGGACGGTCCGGTCGCGCCTCTCGCGTGCGCGGCGCCGGCTCAAGCGATGGAGCGGCGGCTGACCGCGGCGCCCACGGGTGCCGCCGCCGCCCGCTACGCCGCCGCCTTCGACCCCTTCTTCGCCTTCGCCAGGCTCTCCTCGAGCGCGGCCATCAGGTCCGGGATCGCCTTCGGCTCGTCCTGCGGCTCGGCCAGCTTGATCTTGCGGCCCTTCTTCTTGTCGCGGATGATCTCGAGCAGCCGCTCGCGGTGGCGGTCCTTGTACGCGGAGGGGTCGAACTCCGTGCCGAGCGCCTCGATCAGTGCCACGGCCTGCTCCACCTCAGCCTTGCCGGGGGCCGTCGACTTCTTCTTAGACGGCGCGATCCCCTTGGTCGGCCGCACCTCGTCGTGGAAGAGCATCGTGGTGAGCGACAGCGCGCCGTCGCGCACGCGGATCGCCACCAGGTACTCCTTGGTGCGCAGCACGAAGCGGCCGAGCGCGGCCCTGCCCTCGCGGTCCATCACCTCCACGAGCAGCCGGTAGGCGCGCGCGGCGCCCTCGCTGTCCGGCGGGGCGAGGAAGTAGGGGTGGTCGAAGTAGATCGGGTCGATCTCGTCGAGCGCGACGAACTCCTCGATGTCGATCGTGCGCGTCTTGCGCGGCTCGGCCGCGGCCAGCTCCTCGTCGGTGAGCGTGACCCACTTGCCCTTGCTCACCTCGTAGCCGTGCACGATCTCCTCCCACGGCACCTCCACGTCCTCCTCGGAGCAGAAGCGGCGCGTGTCGATCGGCGCCCCGTCCTTCTCGTGGATCTGGCGGAAGTGCACGCCCTCGTCGCGCACCGCGCTGTAGAGAGCCACCGGCACGTTCACTAGGCCGAAGCTGAGCGACCCGTTCCAGAGCGAGCGCGGCATCAGCGCTTCCCCTTCCCCACGCTCGCCTCGAGCGCCGCCATCAGCAGGTCGGGCGCGAGCTCGGTGTCGTGGCGGTCGGGCAGCTCGACCTCCTGGCCCTTGGCCTTACGGTCGATCAGCTTCTGCACCGCGTCGCGGTAGGTGTCCTCGTGCTTCTCCGGCCTGAACTTCGTCTCGAGCGAGGAGACGAGGCTGCCGGCCATGTCCACCTCGCGCTTGGCCGGCTTCTTCTGCGGGCTCGGGATCTCCACGTCCTTGGCGGGAACGACCTCGTCGTGGAAGCGCATCGTGTGGAGCGCCATCAGGTCGTCGCGCGCGCGGAGCGCCACGAGCTGCTCCTTGTTGTGGAAGACGAAGCGGCCGATGCCCACGCGGCCGGACTCTCCGAGCGCCTCGTGCAGCACGCGGTACGCCGCCTCGGCGTCGCCGTCCTGCGCACCCACGTAGTAGGTCTTGTCGTAGTAGACGGGGTCGATCTCCTCGGCACAGACGAAGTGCTCGAGCTCGATCACCTTGCCGCGGCTCGGGTCGGCGCCGGCGACCTCCTCCTTCGACAGCACGACGTACTCGCCGTCGGAGACCTCGTAGCCCTTGACGATCTGCTTGTTCGGGACCTCCCTGTCCTCCTTCGAGCAGAAGCGCCGGTGCTCGATGCGGGCGGTGTCGCGGCGGTGCACCTCGTGGAAGTGCACGGTCCGCGACTCGGTCGCGCTGTAGAGCTTGATGGGGACGGCGACGAGCCCGAAGGCGATCGTGCCGTTCCAGATCGAGCGAGGGGCCATCGCCGTTCGCGTACCCGCGCGCGCCCGGCCCCAAAACGCGGCGAGCCCCGGCCGCGGTGGCCGGGGCTCGCTGGGCTCCTCGGGTGGCGGGCTACGGTCCGGCCACCTCGGCGCAGATCGCGATGCCGCGCAGCGACCACGCCTGGTTGGTCTCCACCGGACCCTCGAACGCCGTCACCCGGACGCTCGTCATGTTCGTCTGAACCGCGACCTCGTTCAGGACCACGTGACGCTGGCCGGGCCCGTCGATGCTCGCGTCAGCGCCGATCGCCCTCCTGCCTCCGGGACAGTTGACGAGCACCGTGTTGCTGTTCTCGTCACCGGCCGGGGTGTCGACCTCGGCGAAGCTGCGCGTGTAGCCGCTGAGGCCCGGGGCGCCGGTGTCGCCCTTGTCGCCCTTGTCGCCCTTCGGACCCTGCTGGCCAGTCGCGCCCTGCGGGCCCTGCTGGCCGGTCGGGCCCTGCGGCCCCTGCTGACCCTGCGGGCCGGCAGGGAGCTGCCCGGCCTTGAAGTCCTTCGCGAGCAGCGACTTGTTGCGGATGTCCTTCGTGGTCAGCGAGTTGTCCTTGACATTCGCCCCGGTGATCTTCGCCGCGGCGTACGAGGTGCCGCCGAGGGCGGCGAACAGCGCGATGCAGGCGATCGCGTTGGAGAAGGTGAGGCGGGTGCGGATGCTGCTGAACATGGTGTGCTCCTTGAGGTCGGTGTGCATGCTCCGCAGCTTCCGGCCTGGCGCCCGCCCGCACATCGGGGGCGGCCCCTGAACTCCGTCCCTGAACCTCCGGGCCGTCCCCGAGTCAGGGTCGGGCCGCCCCTGAACGCAGACGGCCCCGGCGAACTTCGCCGGGGCCGAGGGATCCTGCGGGGTGTGCCGGGCGGCTACGAGGCGACCTTCGCGCAGATCGCGTAGGCGATGACGCCCCAGGGGCCGTTGGTGGGCTCGTCCTCGGCGCCGTTGACGAGCACGTGCTGGAGGTCGTGCGTGGGGATGACCTGGCGGATCTCGATGTTCGGTGCCGCCGCGCCGGTCGGCGTCGCGCCGGTCCCGATGACCTTCTCGCCGGCAGGACACTGGGC
>DASVVS010000137.1:0-3861 GCA_036386455.1 Thermoleophilaceae bacterium | reverse complement strand
GCATCCCCTACGACCCGGCGTGCCCGGACCACTGGACGCTGATGGTCTCGCCGACGATCGGCACGCACGTGGCGTGTACGATCCAGGACGCGGGAGAGGCGCTCGGCTTCGAGGTGCGCACGCGCGATCCGGAGTGCGCGGCACTGACGGCAGCCGACGGGGTGGGGGCTCCGCCGGAGGGCTAGCGGCCGCGGCGTCGCGACGGCCTGCGGCACCGCATCGCGTCGCTGATCTGGTCGATGCTGCCGTCGTCGTAGGTCAGGCGCACCGTCGTGACCCACCTGCCGCTGCGCGGGCACTTGCGCGGGGTGGTGATGAACGCCCCGTTGGGCCCGACGAAGCGGTCGATCGCGATGTCCGTGTCCTTCGGGACCGTCTTCGAGCCCGGCGGGTAGCCCGGCGGGAGGTCGAGGTGGGCTGTGAACGTCGCGTCCTCGATCTGCACCCGGCCCACCTTCAGGACCGGCGAGTCACCGGAGTTGTTCGTGTAGAGCACGACGAGCTCGCCCGGCGCGTAGTACCAGTGCTGGCGGAGCGTGTACGGGTCCACGGGCGAGCCGAGGCCCGTGACGAGCGTGGCCGAGCCGGCGCCGAGGTAGGAGGCCGGGCACGCGGCGGTCCCCTGGATCTGCAGGGTCAGGTCGTCGAGCTCGCACGGTGGCACCGCGCGGTGGCTGATCCTCGTGCCCTTCGGCAGCTGGAAGACGCCGAGGGACTCGGCCTTCGGCTTGCCGTCGGGCTCGTCGGGACGGGTCAGGTTCAGGACCGCTCCGCTGGGACTCCCCGGCTGGGCGGAGGTCAGGCGCAGCTTGGCCTCGAACTCCGAGTCGTGGGCGGCAGCCGAGGCCGGTGCCGCGAGCACGGCCGCGGCGAGCGAGGCCGTCAGCGCGGTGAGTCGTCTGCGCATGCTCTAGGTGTCCCCACTTGGCGCGTTTGGAACACTCAGCGCAGGCTGCGGTCGATCCAGCCCCGGACGGCCGGATGATGGAGCGCCCACGCCTGCCACACGTCGGCGGCCCAGGCGCGGACGAGCCGCTCGTGCGCCTCCGGGGAATCCGCCGCGAGCACGTCGAGCACGGTCATGCGGCCGCGCCGCTCGGGCGGCTCGAGCCACCTGAAGGTCTCGGTCTCGGCGAGGCGCCTGTGCATCGCGGGCCCCAGCCGCGGGTCCACACCGCGCTCGATGACCATCCCGAGCGTGATCAGGTGCAGCGCGACCGACTGGATCGAGCGGCGCTCGGGCTCACCCGGGTGCTGGACCGCGTACGCGTCGACCGTGAGCTGGTGCACCCCGAAGTAGGCAGGGCTCTCGTACTCGCGGGCCAGCAGCTCTCCGTACTTCGCCCAGCACTCCCCCGAGGAGCCGATGTAGGGATGGGTCGGGAGGCCGGGCGTCGCCGGCAGCACGAGGCCGCAGCCGGGGCACGTCATCAGCTCGACCCGCGGCAGCGCGCTAGACGGGCCGCAGCTCCACGCGGTTGTCGTTGAAGGTCGGGGCCTCGCCGACCTCGGTCAGGCGCTGCGAGGTCGTGGCCTGCGGCCCGATCCCGCCGGGGTAGTCGCCGCTCCACCAGCCCATCGGGGCGACCAGCACGCCGGGCCGGGTGTCGTCCGACACCACCGCGTCCAGCTCGAATGAGCCGCGGTCGTTGAACACGCGCACCCGCCCGCCGGCCACGTCGCGCGCGGCGGCGTCCTGCGGGTTGATCACTACGAACGGCCGCGGCTGCGCGCGGTGCTGACGCTCCTGGTTGGCGAAGGTCGAGTTGAGGAACAGGTGCGTCTTGGGCGTGATCAGCGCGAGTGGGTAGCGCTCGGCCAGCTCCGTGTCGGCGACCTCGGCGGGCGGCAGGTACTCCGAATGAAGCTGCAGCCTCCCGTCGGCGGTGCCGAAGCCGCCGTCCGCGTGGGGCGCCGGTCCCTGCCCGAGGTCCACCTTCACCCAGCCGCGCTCCTCGAGGCCGTCGAGCTTCACATGCGCGGGGGCGGTGGCGAGCACAGCCTCCACGAGCTCCTCGTCGGAGTCCGAGAAGCAGGGATCGTCGAGTCCGAGGCGGGCGGCGAGCATGCGAAAGATCTCCGTGTTCGGCTTCGCCTCGCCGAGCGGCTCGATTGCCGGCCGGCTGAGCGTGAGGTAGTGGTGCCCCCAGGAGAAGATCACGTCGAGGTGCTCGAGCTGCGTCGTGGCCGGCAGCACCACGTCGGCGTGGATGGCCGTGTCGGTCATGAACTGCTCGAGCACGACCGTGAACAGATCGTCGCGGCGCAGGCCGGCGAGGACCTTCGTCTGGTCGGGCGCGATCTGGGCCGGGTTGGAGCTCCAGACGACGAGGGCGGCGACCGGCGGGTCGAGCTGCCCGTCGGTCAGCGCGTCGCCGAGCTGGGACATGTTGATCCGCCGGACGGGGCGCTCGCGCAGGTCGGACCGGCTGACCGGCTTGGAGTCGACCACGCCCGCGGTGGCCGTCGGTATGTAGGAGCAGCCGCCGCCGCGGTGGCGCCAGGCGCCGACGAGCGCGGGGAGCGCGGCGATGGTCCCGTAGGCGGCCGGTGCGCCGAGGTGGCGCTGCGCGCCCACGCCGAGCCGCAGCAGCGCCGGCTGGGTGCGCGCGAAGTCGAGGCCGACGCGCTCGATGTCGGCGGCGGGGACGCCCGTGATGCGGGCGCAGCGGTCGAGCGGGAAGTCGTCCAGGCGCGCGAGCAGCTCGTCGAGCCCGTTCGCGTGGGCTCGGCACCAGTCCTCGTCCACGAGGCCGGCGTCGCGGATCGCCCGCATCATCCCGAGCGCCAGGGCCGCGTCCGTGCCGGGTAGCGGGCGCAGGTGCTCGTCGGCCACCCGGGCGGTGCGGCTGCGGTGCGGATCCACGACCACGAGGCGAGCACCGTTCGCGCGGGCATCCAGCAGCAGGCGCCAGAGGTGCGGGGCCGTCGACATCGGGTTCCAGCCCCAGATCAGGACGTAGCGGGCGTGGGGCCACTCCTCCGGATCGACCTCCGGCGAGGCCCCGTGCGCCGAGGCCGTGCCCTCGATGCCCGCCCTGGCGCAGATCGTGCGCACCAGCTCGCTCGCACCGATCGCGTTCATCACACGAGCGCTCATCAGGTTCCCCTGCACGACGCCCTGGGTCCCCATGTACGAGTAGGGGAGGATCGACTCGCCGCCGTGGCGCTCGCGCGCGGCGTTCAGGGCGCCGGCCGTGACGTCGAGCGCCTCGTCCCAGGAGGCCCGGCGGAAGCTGCCCGACCCCTTCGGTCCGGTGCGGACCAGGGGCTCGAGGATCCGGTCCTCGGCGTACACGCGCTCGAGGTAGTTCGAGACCTTGCCGCAGAGGAAGCCGCGGGTGACCGGGTGCTCGGGATCGCCGGTGACGGCCACGGCGCGCCCGTCCTCGACGGTCACGTGCATCGCGCACGTGTCCGGGCAGTCGTGCGGGCAGGCCGCCCGGACGATCTCGCTCATACGCCAGGTTGTAGCTCATGACGGGTCGACGCGGCAGGCGGTAGGGTCGCGTCCGTGGAGGAGCGCGACGTCGCAGAGTGGTTCGAGGAGTACCTGGGGGTGTACACGGCGTGCGGGCGAGGCGAGGAGGACCCTCGCGCGCTGCTCGCCTACTGGGGAGTCCCGCTGCTGCTCTCGGCCGACGCCGGGTTCGGCACTCTCGTGGACGAGGAGCAGGTCCTGGCCGCTCTCGGCCACCAGACGGAGGGGCTGAAGAGCAGCGGCTTCCACCGCATCGAGGTCCTCGAGTCCGAGGCCACGGTGCTGAACGCCACCACGGCCCAGTACCGCGGAAGCTTCGTGCGGCGCGGCCGGGACGACGGCGAGATCGCCCGACTCTCGGCGACCTATCTCGTCACCGA
>DASVVS010000136.1:0-7902 GCA_036386455.1 Thermoleophilaceae bacterium | reverse complement strand
TTCAGCTTGCGCGCGGGACCGCGCGGCACGGGGACCTCGACGATCTCACCGCGCTTGTGGCCGAGCAGGGCCTTGCCCACCGGCGACTCGTTCGAGAGCTTGGACTCGCTCGGGTTGGCCTCGGAGGAGCCGACGATCTTGAACTTCTGCGACTTGTCGGTCTTCTGGTCCTTCACGTGCACCGTGGTACCGATGCTCACCACGTCGGTGTCGACGTCCTTCTCGTCGATCACCCGCGCGCTCGCGAGCTTCGACTCGAGATCGGCGATCTGCTTCTCGAGCATCGCCTGCTCGTTCTTCGCGTCGTCGTACTCGGAGTTCTCCGAGATGTCGCCGAACTCGCGCGCCTCCTTGATGCGCTCGGCCACCTCGCGGCGGCGCACCGTCGAGAGGTGCTCGATCTTCTGCTTGAGGTCGTCCAGCCCCTGCTGGGTGAGGATCTCTTCTCTTGCCATGGGGGAAAAACCGCTCCTCCGGTCCGAAGGGCGCGTGAGGATAGCTCAGGCCGCGACGGGTGCGGACGCGCCAGTGGACAGGTGGCCGATGGCCGCCCGCGCCGCCTCGGTCGTGGGCGCGGTGACGAGCGGATTCGCCTCGCGCTTCGTGAGCCCCAGCGTGTCGGCGTACCAGGGGTAGAACTTGCGCAGGTAGCGCCCCGCCCGCTCGACCCCGAGGTGCTCCTCGGCGCGCTCGATCACCCAGAGCAGCTCGTCGAGGATCTCGCGGCGGCTCGGCCCGTCCTCGCGCAGGCCGAGCAGCCGCTCGAACCGCCACGGGTTGCCGAGCGACCCGCGCGCGAGCATCACCGCGGCCGCGCCGGTGCGCTCGAACGCGGCCAGCGTCCGGTCCTCGTCGGCGAGGCCGCCGGACAGGATCAGCGGCGCGTCGAGCCGCTCGACGAGCTCCGCCGCCAGCGCGTAGTCGGGCTGCCCCTTGTGCTGCTGCGAGGCGTGCCGCGGGTGGAAGGCGATCGCCGCCACGCCCGCCTCGTCCACCAGCCGCAGCGCCAGGTCGAACCCGCTGCGCTCGCCCGGACGCTGGCCGGAGCGCAGCTTCACGGTCACGGGCAGGCCGCTCCCCTCACCCGCCGCTCGCGCGATCGCGACCGCGCGGTCGGGATCGTCCAGCAGCGAGGCGCCGGCGCCGGTCTTGCAGACCTTGCGCACCGGGCAGCCCATGTTCAGGTCGATCACGTCGGCGCCGTGCTCGGCCGCGATGGCGGCGGCCTCGCGCATCACGTCGGCGTCGTATCCGAAGAGCTGCATGGGCACCGGATGCTCGTCGGGGTGGATCCGCAGGAACTCGCGCAGCGTGCGCTCGTCGCCGTACTTGAGCCCGAAGCTCGAGACCATCTCGCTGAACGCGAGCCCGGCGCCGTGCCGCTTGGCCTGGAGGCGCACGAACCAGTTGCCGATCCCGGCGAGCGGCGCCAGCACCACGCGATTCGGTACTCGAAAGCCCGCGAGAGTCCACGGCTCGTCAAGGCGCATGGACGAAACGGTAGTCGCGGCTAGGCTTGCCCAAGCCCCTGACGTCGCCTTTGAGGAGAGCGCGTGACTCGCAAGCTGAATTTCCTGCTGCTCGTGGTGCTGGCCGTGGTCCTGGCCGTGCCCGCCACCGGCGGTGCCGACCCCGCCGGCAAGACCACCCTCGAGGAGACGATCCGGATGCGCTCCGGCAGCGGCTTCCAGCTGCTCGAATCCGCGCCCGGGGACCCGATGGTCACGCGCAAGTCGAAGCTCGGCCGCGCGGAGTCCGGCCGGGACAAGCGCCGGCGCTCGCTGCTCTTCTTCGGCCAGTTCACCGACCCGCAGCTCGCCGACGAGATGTCGCCGGTCCGGCTCGACTTCCTCGACGAGGCGGGCAGCCCGCTGCAGGACGGCAACCGTCCCTGGGAGGCGATGGGGCCGCAGCTCTTCGACCAGATGGTCCGCAACATGAACGCCAACCGCACCAGCGCGGTGAAGCCCGCCAAGGGCAAGAACGCGCGGCTCCAGTTCGCGATCAACACGGGCGACATGGCCGACAGCCAGCAGTTCAACGAGACGCGCTGGGTCACGAGCATCCTCGACGGCGGCACGGTGGACCCGTTCAGCGGCAAGCCGGCGGACGCATGCGGCCAGGACGCCGAGACCACCGCGCGGCTCAACGCCGACGTCGCGGCGCGCCGCTACACCGGCCTCCAGGACTACGCCGACTACGCCGCTCCGGACGCCCGCAAGCAGGCGTACTGGGACCCGAACGCGGCCCCGCCCGGCGGCGGTGGGCCGTACGCCGACTGGCCCCGCTACCCGGGTCTGCTCGACCGCGCGCAGCAGCAGTTCCAGGCCGCGGGCACCGACTACCCGTGGTACACGGCGCGCGGCAACCACGACGGCCTCGTGACCGGCAACGTCTACGCGACGTTCAGCCTCGCTAGGGCGCTCATCACCGGCTGCACGAAGGTGTTCCCGAGCGACAAGTTCGACCCGAACATCTACAAGGGCAAGACCGAGGCGGAGGTCTTCGAGGATCTCGTGAACAACCCGCAGCGCACGCAGGACATCCTCGCGGGCGCGCGGCCCGTTCCGCCGGATGCGGACCGCCGCCACGTCTCCGCCGAGGAGTACAAGCAGCTCCACAACACGGGCGACAAGGCGCATGGCTACGGCTACGTGGACAAGACCGAGCTGAAGCGCTCGAAGGGCGCCGCCTCGTACTACGCGTTCAGCCCGAAGAGCGGCTTCCGGTTCGTCTCGATGGACACGGTCGCCGAGGGCGGCGGCTCGACGGGCAACATCGACGACCCGCAGTACAACTGGCTCGAGCGCGAGCTCGACCGCAGCTCGTCGACCGAGTGGAAGGGCAACCGGCTCGTCCGCGACAAGGACAAGGACAAGCTGATCGTCATCTACTCGCACCACAAGATCGACGACCTCACGGCCACCTCGGCCGACGAGGCCGCGGGCAAGTGCGAGGGTGCCGGCGACGTGCCGGGCTGCGACCGCGACCCGCGCAAGTCCACGCCGATCCACCGCGGCCTGAAGGGCAAGGAGACGATCCGCGACCTGATGCTCAAGTACCCGAACGTGATCGCGTTCGTGACCGGCCACAGCCATCGCAACGAGATCAAGGCGTTCACCAAGAGCAGCCGGACCGGGTTCTGGCAGATCAACACCGCCTCGCACACCGACTTCCCGCAGCAGGGACGTCAGATCGAGGTGATGGACAACCGCGACGGCACGCTGTCGCTGTTCAACACGGTGATCGACCAGGGCGCTCCGGTGGATCCGCCGGCGCCGGGGACCCCCGCGAACGTGTTCACCGACGCGCAGCTCGGCTCGATCGCGCGCGTGCTGTCGGCGAACGACCCGCAGGGCCTCGGACCGCGCGGCAGCCGTCCGAACCAGGGCCGCGGCAAGGCCGCCGACCGCAACGTCGAGCTACCGATCCGCGACCCGCGGGATCTCTAGGAGTTCGCTTCGTAGATCAGGCGCATCCCGGTCAGCGTGAGCAGGTCGTCGACCTCGTCGATCTGATCGCAGAACGGGACGATGGCGTGGGCGAGGCCGCCGGTCGCGATGGCGGTGGCCTCGTCCCCCAGCTCCTCGCGGATCCGCGAGACGATGCCGTCCACGCTGCCGGCGAACCCGTAGACCACGCCTGACTTGACCGCCGAGAGCGTGTTGCGCCCGATCGCGTGGTCCGGCGCGCTCAGCTCGACCTTCGGGAGCTTGGCGGTGCGCTGGTGCAGCGCCTCGAGCGAGATGTCCACCCCGGGAGCGATCACGCCGCCCAGGTACTCGCCCTTCGCCGAGACGGCGTCGAAGTTGATCGTGGTGCCGAAGTCGGCCACCACGCACGCGCCGGCGCACTTCTCGTAGGCGGCCACGGCGTTGACGAGGCGGTCGGTGCCGAGCTCGTGCGGGTTCTCGATCCGGATCGCCATGCCGGTCTTGAGGCCGGGTCCCACGACCGTCAGCGAGCCGGCCAGGTAGCGGTCGGCGAGCTGCTCGTACTCGGGCGTGAGCTGCGGGACGACCGAGGAGAGGATCGCGGCGTCGACGTCGCTCAGCTCGAGGTTGCGGAGCGCGAGCAGGTCCACGAGCAGCGTGGCCAGCTCGTCCGCCGTCGTCTCGCGGACGGTGGCCAGGCGCCAGTGCTCCACGAGCTGGTCGCCGCGGAACATGCCGAGGTGCGTCTGGGTGTTGCCGAGGTCGATCGCGAGGAGCATCGGGTGATTATCCCGTGCGCTGCACGCGCTGGTCCCGGACGCCCGCGAGCGCGTCGCCCAGGTGCGTGCCGTCGGGCAGGGTGAGGTGCGGGTTGAGCTCGAGCAGCGGCTCCAGCACGAAGCGCCGGCTCTTCACGTCGCGGTGCGGGATGGTGAGCCGGTCGGACTCGTACTCGAGGTCGCCGAGCAGCAGCAGGTCCACGTCGATCGGCCGCGGTCCGTGCCGCGGGCCGGCGACCATCCGCCCGCCCTCGCGCTCCACGACCTTGCAGGTGTCGAGCAGCTCCTCGGGGCCCAGCTCGGTCTCGATCTCCACGCACGCGTTGAGGAAGTCGGGCTGGTCGAGGATCTCGCCTTGCGGCTCGGTCTCGTAGAGCGACGAGCGCCCGACCACGCGCACGCCGTGGCTCTCCAGCAGCTCGCACGCGCGGTGCAGGTTGGCCTCGCGGTCGCCGACGTTCGAGCCGAGCCCGAGATAGCCCTTCAGGACGCGTCCTTCCAGACCTCGACCGCGACCTCCTCGACCGGCAGCGCGATCGGCGGCTCGGGCTTGGCGGCGCGCACCGTGACGGACTCGGCGCCGTAGCGGTCGATGAGCCGGTCCGCGACCGCCGAGCAGAGCCGCTCGAGCGTCTTGTACGAGCGCTCCTGCGCGGCGAGGTAGACCTGCTGGCACACGTCCGCGTAGTCGACGGTGTCTTCGACCCGGTCGGTCACGAGCGCGTCGCACTCGGCCAGCTCGAACTCGACGTCGAAGATCAGCCGCTGGCCGACCTCGCGCTCGGCCTCCCCCACGCCGTGGTGGGTGTAGACGGAGAGGCCGACGATCTCGACGGTGACCGCCGGATCGGCGCGCTCCTCGTCGTCCTCGTCCGGCTCCAGGCGGTCGTCGGGCTCGTCGATCACGAGATGGCTGATTCCGCGGCAGCGTGGGCGCGGGGGCGAGCGAGACCAAGCTGGTCAAGGACGCAGGGTGAGGCCAATGTCGCAGCCATTGGCGAGCCCGAGGACGCTGATCCAGCGCCGGTATCGCTCGTCATCCGCGTGCGCGCGGTCGCGGGATCAGCCATCTACGACGCCGACTGTAGCCGCGGCAACCTTCAGCGCGTCCGCGACCGGCTGCACGTCGTGCACGCGGAAGACCGCCGCGCCGCGCTCGTAGGCCATCACGTTGGTGGCGATCGTCCCGCCCAGGCGCTGCTTCTCGTCGCGGCCCGTGATCTTCCCCAGGAAGCTCTTGCGCGATGTGCCGATCACGACCGGGCGCCCGATCGCCACGATCTCGTCCAGCCGGCGCAGCAGCTCGAGGTTGTGCTCGAGGGTCTTGCCGAAGCCGATGCCGGGGTCGAGCCAGACCCGCTCCTCCGGCACGCCCTCGCCCACCGCGAACGCCAGCCGCTCCTCGAGGAACGCCTTCACGTCCGAGACGACCTCGTCGTAGCGCGGGTCCAGCTGCATCGTTCGCGGCTCGCCCTGCATGTGCATGAGGCAGCAGGTGGCGCCGGAGCTCGCCACGAGCCCGGCCAGCTCGGGCGCCTGGCGGAACGCGGTCACGTCGTTCACCACCCGCGCGCCGGCCTGGATCGCGGCCTCCGCGACCGCGAGCTTGACCGTGTCGATCGAGACGCGCAGGCCCCCCGTCTGCGCCAGCCGCTCCACCACCGGCACCACTCGCTGCATCTCGACGCCCTCCGGAACCGGATCGGCGCCCGGCCGCGTGGACTCGCCACCCACGTCGAGGATGTCCGCGCCCTCCCCGGCGAGCCGCTGCCCGTGCGCGACGGCGGCATCGGCGTCGAGGAACTCACCGCCGTCGGAGAACGAGTCGGGGGTCACGTTGACGACCCCCATGAGCAGCGGCTGCGCGGGCATCGCCCAACAGTACGCGGCGCTTCAGAACGGCAGCACTTAGGGGGAGGGAGTGGCGGCGATTCGGGAGGTGGGCCCTTTAAGTACCGCTATGCGGGAAAAATAGGGCCCACCTCGAAGATCCGCCCCGATCCACGGCAGAACGCGGCGGCCGAGACCACCCCTCCCCAAGTGCTGCCGTTGAGGAGCCCTAGCTCGGGTCGGACCGCATCTCGGCCGTCCCGCCGGCGAGGCCGGGCCGCGGCAGCGGCTGCGGGCGCGGCTCGGGGCGGCGCGCGGGGGCCTCGGGGCCCGCCGGCAGCGAGGGCTGCGGTACGACGGGCTCGTCCGGGCCGAAGACCTCTTCCTCGGGCCTGCCGTCGAGGAGCTGGATGAACTCCTCGCGCTCGATCGTCTCGCGGCGCAGCAGCACGTCGCTCGTGTTGTCGAGGTCCTCGCGGTGCTTCTCGAGGATGTCGCGGGCCAGCTGGTGCGCCTCCTCGACGATGCGGCGGATCTCGCCGTCGATCTCGCGGGCCACGTCGTCCGAGTAGTCCGGCTCCGACGAGAACTCGCGGCCGAGGAACGGCTGCCCGTGGTCGTGGCCGAACACGCGCGGCCCGAGCTTCTCGGACATGCCGAAGCGCATGACCATCTGCTTGGCCGTCGCGGTCACCTTCTCGAGGTCGTTCGAGGCGCCGGTCGTGACCTCGCCGAAGACGATCTCCTCCGCGGCGCGGCCGCCGAGGGTCATTGCCATCGTGTCCGACAGCTCCGCGCGCGTGGTGAGGAACTTGTCCTCGGTCGGCAGCGAGATCGTGTAGCCGAGCGCCTGGCCGCGCGAGATCACCGAGATCTTGTGGACCGGGTCGGTGTTCTCGAGGAAGTGGGCGACGATCGCGTGGCCCATCTCGTGGAAGGCCGTTACGCGGCGCTCCTTCTCGCTCATCACGCGGGTCTTCTTCTCCGGCCCCGCGATCACGCGCATGATCCCCTCTTCGAGGTGCGTGTGGTCGATCTCGCGCTGCCCCTGGCGGGCGGCGAGCAGGGCGGCCTCGTTCACGAGGTTGGAGAGGTCCGCACCGGTGAAGCCGGGCGTCTGGGCGGCGAGGTTGTCCAGGTCGATCTCGCGCGAGAGCGGCTTGCCGCGCGTGTGCACCTCGAGGATGCGGGCGCGGCCCTTGCGGTCGGGGCGGTCGACCACGATCTGGCGGTCGAAACGGCCCGGGCGCAGCAGCGCCGGGTCGAGGATGTCGGGCCGGTTGGTGGCCGCGATGAGGATGATGTTGTCCTTCATCTCGAAGCCGTCCATCTCGACGAGCAGCTGGTTGAGCGTCTGCTCGCGCTCGTCGTGGCCGCCGCCCATGCCGGCGCCGCGATGGCGCCCGACGGCGTCGATCTCGTCCATGAAGATGATGCACGGGCTGTTCTGCTTGGACTGCTCGAAGAGGTCGCGCACGCGGCTGGCACCCACGCCGACGAACATCTCCACGAAGTCCGACCCCGAGATGGAGAAGAACGGCACCCCCGCTTCACCGGCGACGGCGCGCGCTAGCAGCGTCTTGCCGGTTCCGGGAGGGCCAACCAACCAGGCGCCCTTGGGTATCCTCGCGCCGAGGCGCTGGAACTTCTGGGGGGACTCGAGGAATTCCTTGATCTCGGTGAGCTCCTGGACGGCCTCGTTGGCGCCCGCGACGTCCGCGAACGTCACCTTCGGCGAGTCCTTGGTCATGCGCTTGGCGCGACTTTTGCCGAAGCTCATCACCCGGTTGCCGCTGCCCTGCATGCTGCTCATCAAGAAGAGGAAGAGCAAGAGGAAGATCAAGAGTGGCCCAATAGTC
>DASVVS010000135.1:0-8856 GCA_036386455.1 Thermoleophilaceae bacterium | reverse complement strand
AGTTCCCCCCCAAGGAGGCAACGACAATGGGCATCATGGACAAGGTCACCGGCCGCGCCAAGCAGGCCGCGGGCGATCTGGCAGGCGACAAGGGCCTGAAGCGCGAGGGCAAGCAGGAGGAGCGCAAGGGCGACGCCAAGGACGAGCTGGCGAACGCGCAGGACAAGGCCGACGCCAAGGCCGAAGAGGTCGCGAACCTCGAGCGCAAGACCTCGTAGCGCGTAGCGCCGCTGCGTCGGCGCGTGCAGACGCCTCCCCCGGGGGTACGCTCGCAAGCTCGCTCAGAGAGCCCCCCGGGTGAGGGTCTCCGCGCACCGCCGGTCGGCCGCTGCGGTGCTCCGACCGCGACCCGGCCGGAGCGCTAGCCGGAGCTGAGACGCACGATCGCGATGACCGCGCTGATGAGCACGCAGATCACGATCACGATCTGCATCGCGATCCAGAAGCGGGGGAGCTCGCTCACTTAGTCGATCAGAGCTCGGCGTAGAGCGATCGCCACAGCGTGGGTGCGGCTGTCGGCCTGCAGCTTCGCGATCACGCGCTTCGTGTCGGACTTGACCGTCTCGACGGACAGCCCGATACGGCGCGCGACCTCCTCCGTGTGGAACCCCTCGGCGAGGAGCTGGAGGATCTCGCGCTCGCGCTCACTGAGCGACTGCTGCGCGGCCACGGCGTCGGCGATCACCAGTGCCGGCGACAGCGACGGGTCCACGAACGGCTTGCCGGCCGCCACCGTGCGCACGGCACGGATCAGGTCCTCCGGCGGCGAGCCCTTCATCACGTACCCGCGCGCGCCCGCGGCGAGCGCGTCCGAGAGCAGGCGCTTGTCGCCGTAGGCCGAGAACATCACGAACTGCACGCTCGGGGCCGACTGCTGGATGCGCTTGACCGCGGACACGCCGTCGATGCCGGGCAGCCGCACGTCCATCAGGACGACCTGCGGCTTCAGGCGCGCGACGGCGTCGATCGCTTCCTCGCCGGACTCCACGACGCCGACCAGCTCGAGGTCGTCGAGGTCTCCGAAGAGGAGCTGCAGGCCCTGCTGCACGACCGAGTGGTCGTCGACCACGAGACATTTCGTGTTGGCCATGTAGCCAGGATCGTAGATGTGGGGCCTCGCGTCAAGGGATAGCGGCCGCGCCAGCCTGAACGACGGGCATGCCCCCCGCGCCATATGATCCCCCCGCAAGCGCCCAGGCCTTGAGAGGAGGCAGATGTTCGGCTCGATCGTGGTGGGTACTGATGGGTCCGAGACGGCCGGCGAGGCCGTGCGCCAGGCAACCGAGCTGGCGAAGGCCGTCGGCGCGCGCGTGAACCTCGTCAGCGCGTTCGAGCCGGTGGGCAACCAGCGGCTGCGCGAGGAGCGTCAGCAGGTCCCCGAGGACATGCAGTGGATGGTCAACGAGCGCGAGGACGTGGAGGCCACGCTCAACAAGGCGGCCGAGGCGATCCGCGAGACGGGCGTGGAGGTCGAGACGTTCGCACGCCAGGGCGACCCGGCCGACGCGATCCTCGACGTCGCCGAGGAGCAGGGCGCGGACCTGATCATCGTGGGCAACAAGGGCATGAGCGGCGCCAAGCGGTTCCTGCTCGGGAGCGTCCCGAACAAGGTCTCGCATCACGCTCCGTGCAGCGTGATGATCATCCGTACGACCTGAGCCGGGCTCAGGGGGCGACCGCGGCGGCCGCGTCCAGCAGGCCGTGGCCGTAGCGCTTGTCGTAGCCGGGCGCGCCGATGTCGCGCGCGGTCGCCTGCAGCCGCTCCTGCACCGCCGTGGGAGTGAGCGTGCCGCCGCCGCGGGCGCGCACGGTCGCGATCACGAGCGCCGCCGCGGCGGCCACGTGCGGTGACGACGACGACGTGCCCTCGAACCCGACGAGCGCGAACCGCGACACGCCGCGCCAGAGCGTCTGCTGGTAGATGAGCCGCGAGCGGCGTGCCGGGTCGCAGTGCGCGCGGTCCCAGTCGCTGGCGCCGGGGGCCGTGTCCTGCCCCCCGCCGGGCGCGACGACGTCGATGCCGGACCCCTCGTTCGAGTAGTCGGCCAGGCAGCCGCCGACGGTGGTCGCGCCGACCGCCATGGCGCGGCTGTAGCGCGCCGGGTAGGAGAGCTGGCCCTCGGCGCCGTTGCCCGCCACGCCCACGAGCACGGCGCCCCTGTCGTGCGCGTAGCGCATCGCGGCGATCACGTCGGGGATGTCGGCGGCCCTGAGGTCGGAGGTGTACTCCACGCTCATGTTGATCACGTCCGCCCCGTTGCGCGCGGCGTAGCGGAGCGCGCGCACGAGGTCGGAGCCGTCGCCGTTGCCGTCCTCGTCGAGCACGCGCAGCGGCATGATCTTGACGCCGTAGGAAAGGCCGGTCACGCCGATCTTGTTGTTGGTCGCCTGCCCGATCGTGCCGGCCACGTGGGTGCCGTGGCCGTCCTCGTCGAGCGGGAGGCGGTCCTCCTCGATGAAGTCGTAGGGCTTGACCCAGCGCTTGCTGTAGAGGTCCGGCGCGCGGCGGAAGCGGCCGGCGTTTCGGTATGCGACGCCCGAGTCGATCACCGCAACCACCGCGCCGGCGCCGCCGGGCGCGCCGGCCTGGCGGGTGTAGCTCCACGCGAGCGGGGCGTTCACGCCGAACTGGCCCGCGAAGTTCCACTGGAGCTCGCGCCAGTCCGGGCCGGAGCCGCCGCGGCCCGGATCGTTCGGGACGAACGGGGCGGGGGCCGGGCCGGGCCCCGGGCCGGGCGTGGCTCCGCCGCCCTGGGCCTTGCGCAGCCGGAAGTCGGGCACCGCGTACTCCACGCCCGGCTCGCGCCTGAGCTCGCGCACGGTCTCGGCGACCGAGTCGCCGTCCTCGATCGTGAGCGTGCGGGAGCCGCCCGGGAGCGCGTCCTCGAAACCGGTGCCGGTGTCGCGCTGGGCATCCGCCCGCTCGGCCCGCGACGTGCCCTCCTCGTAGCGGACCACCACGCGGTCGCCCGCGTATGGCGCCGCCGCGGCGGGCACGGCCGCGAGCACGGCGAGGAGCGCCGCGGCCGGGAGGAGGAGTCGGATTCGCATTGGGCTACGGTCCACGAGCGAGTGTACGTTCGGACGAACAGCCGGAACTGCAGGAAGTTGCAGCCCAAGCAGGGGCTTTAGCGTGGCTGTCAGCCTCGTGACCGGCGCCACCGGCTTCGTCGGCGGCCACGTGACCCGGGCGCTGGTCGAGCGCGGCGACCGGGTGAGGGTCTCGTTCCGCGATCCGGCGCGGCTCACGCGCCTCGGCGGGCTCGACGTGGAGACCGTGCGGGCCGACGTGCTCGACCGCGGATCGCTGCGGCGCGCGATGCGCGGCTGCGACGTCGTCTTCCACACGGCCGGGTTCGTCGGCTCGCGACCGCCCGACCGGCTCTGGCAGGTGAACGCGCTCGCGCCGCGGGTGGTGGTCGAGGCCGCGGCGGCGGAGGGCGTGCGGCGGGTCGTCCACACCTCGACCGTGGCCGCCATCGGCAACGCGCCGCACGGCGAGGCGGCCGACGAGTCGCAGGTCTATCGCGGCGGCGAGTTCGGGCTGGCGTATGCGGACTCCAAGCACGAGGGGGAGGTCGAGGCGCTGGCCGCCGGCGCGCGACTGGGCGTCGAGGTGGTCGTGGTCAATCCCTCGTACGTGCTCGGCGTGCCGGTGGACGCGTCGCAGGCGGGGGAGACCTCCACGCGCGTGATCGGCAACTTCCTGCTCGGGCGGCTGCCGGCGGTGGTCGACGGGGCCACGAACATCGTGGACGTGGAGGACGTCGCGCGCGGGCACGTGCTCGCGGCGGAGTCGGGGAAGGCCGGCGAGCGCTACATCCTCGGCGGCTACAACCTCGCGTGGGTCGAGCTGATCGACCGGCTCGCCGTCGAGAGCGGCGTGCACCGGCCGCTCGTGGTGCTGCCGCGCGAGGCGGGGGCGGTCGCGCGGGTGCAGGCCGAGCTCGGCATGCGCTGGCCGATCGCGCCCGAGGCGTTCGCGCTGATGGCCCAGAACTGGCGCTACTCCTCGCGGAAGGCGAAGCGCGAGCTGCGCTACCGCACTCGCCCGCTCGACACCACGATCGGGCGGACCGTGGAGTGGTACGAGGAGCTGCGCGCCCGGGGCGCGCTCGCCGGGCGCGGCATGTCCGCGCTGTCGGTGGCGTCCGCCGGGATGCGGGTGGCCGACCGGGCGGGGCTCGTCGCCGGGCTGCGCGTGGCGGAGCGCTACGTCGGGCGCCGGCTCGTGACTGGCGCCTGATGGCGCGCGCGCCGTTCTTCCCGCGCGACGAGTACTTCATGCGGCTCGCGCTGCGCGAGGCCGAGCGGGCGGCCGAGCACGACGACGTGCCGATCGGCTGCGTGATCGCGCACGAGGGCGAGGTGCTGGCCGCCGCGGGCAACGAGCGCGAGCTGCGCGACGACCCCACCGCTCACGCCGAGGTGCTCGCGATCCGCGAGGCCGGGCGCGTGCTCGGGAGCTGGCGGCTGTCGGGCACGGTCATGTACGTGACGCTCGAGCCCTGCGCGATGTGCGCGGGCGCGATCGTGCTCGGCCGGGTGCCACGCGTGGTGTTCGGGGCGACCGACCCGAAGGCCGGAGCGGCCGGGAGCGTGTTCGACGTGCTGGCCGAGCCGCGGCTCAACCACCGGCCCGAGGTGGCCGGCGGGCTGCTCGGCGACGAGTCGGCGGCGCTCTTGAGGAGCTTCTTCGCGGCTCGGCGCTGAGGCGGGGAGCCCGCCTGACGCGTGCGCCTCAGAGCTTGATGGACGCGGCGCCGCAGCGACGGTTGAACGGGTCGTCCGGCCGCCCGTAGGACCGTAGCCCGCGGATGCAGAACACGACACTGTCCTTGCTCCCGGAGTTGCGCAGGTACGGGAAGCGGGCGACCAGCCGCGCGCGGCCGCGGCCGGTCTGCACGAGCCGCCCCGCGGCGATCCGCGGATGACGGCTCTTCTTGTGCCGCAGCAGGTAGACGTAGGCGGTGCGGCCCCCCGCGCGGAAGTCGCTCGCGCCCCTGAGGGAGGCTCGCAGCTCCACGCTCCTGCGCAGGCGCCGGTACTTGAACTTGCTGCGCAGGTACGTGTAGATCGTGATCGGAGCGGAGGCGGGCCCGCCGGGGATCCGCACCCGGTAGCGCGTGTTGCGCTCGGGCCGCGCCTCGAACCAGGCGGCGCCGTCGGCGAACGACTTCCCGCGGACGGCGGTGGCGTACTTCCCGTACGGGTACGGGTCCGCCTCGAGCACGACGTCGCGCGGGCCACCGGCGCGCAGCTGCGACCCCAGCCCGCCGACGATCGAGGTCAGCTCGCGGTGCAGGACGTCGAACGACGAGGCCGCCATGTCGAGGCCGGAACCGGACGGTCGCAGGACAGGCGCGTAGGCGTGGAGGAGCGTGCCGGCCGGGGCGACCAGGACACCGCGCCCGACAGACATCCCAGGCAGGATGCCGCCCACCGAGCTGTATGACTCGCTCTTCAGGCGGGTGAGCGAGCGCAGCCCGCCGGTGGCGCGGTCGAGACCGGCGAGATCGCCCTTGCCCGTGGTGGCGAAGACCGTCTCGCCCGCCACGATCGGCCGCAGCGCGAACTGGTACGAGCCGCCCTCCCGGGCGTCCCAGCGGGTCGCTCCCGAGGCGAGGTCGGTGGCCTTGACGGTCCAGTCGGAGAGCTGCTCGACGCCGAGGTCGCGGGCCAGCGCGTCGGGCGCGCCGCCGGGACGGACGCCGCGGTCCTGCCCGGTGACCGTGTCGTAGATCCAGCCGCCCTGGCTGTTCGTCCACAGGCGGCCGTCGTGCACGAAGGTGGCGGCGCCGGACGTGCACGACCGGGTCCGCTCGCGCTGCCAGATCGGCACGCCGTCGGCCTGCCAGAGCGCGATCGCATTGCCGCATTCGTCGGAGACGAAGACCCGCCGGTCGTCGAGGGCGGGCATGGCGTCGCCGTCGATGCGCTCGATGTCGCGAGTCCAGCGCACCGCGCCGGTGTCCATTGCGAGTGCGAACATCTTCCCCTGGTCGGCGACGCTCGTGTACGTGAGGACGAACGCGGTGCCACCGCGCGCGACCGGGGCGTTCCCCACACCCGCCGTGCCGCCGTTCTCGCCGCCGAGCTGCCTCGTCCACAGCGGTCGGCCGTCCGCGAGGGCGAACGCGCGGACCACGCCGTCGTGGTTGGCTGAGACGACCCGGCCGCCGTCGATGGCGATGTGCGCCGAGTAGTAGGTGCCCGGCGTGGGCTGGCGCCAGATCTCCTTCCCGGTGGCGGGGTCGAGCGCGACCACGAGCGAGCCGTATCCGCTCATGCCCCGGCTGGGAACGTTGACGATCACCCGGCCCTCGGCGATCAGCGGCTGGCTCGGCGGTGCGCCGAAGTCGACCGTCCACAGCCGTTCGAGCGGGCCGAAGACGGAGTCATCCGCATAGGACTCGGTCTGCTGGGGGTTGCCCCGGTACGAGACCACGTCGCCCCTCCCCGGGCCGGGCGTCGCCGGGCGCTCCTGGCTGGGCTGGCTGCCTCCGGAGCCCGGCGGGTTCCCGCCAGTCGGCGGAACGCCCGGCAGCGGTGGAAGCTGCGGGAGCTGGGCGGAGGCCGGGACCGCGAGCGCGAGGAGCACCGCCATCCCCGCCCAGACGGGCAGGACCCTCGCCCCGATGCAGCCCCTCACGCTTCAGAGCGTATGCGCTCGCGAGTGCCGATGCGCCAACGGTTTGAGGTATCGCCCCCTCCGGGGAGGTGTGCCGCATGACCACCTTCTCGCCGACACGGCCCCTCACGCTCGCCCTCGCCATTCTCGCCCTCGTGCTCGCCGGCTGCGGCGAGAGCGAGGAGGACAAGTTCGCGAGCGAGGTGAACGAGATCTGCAGCGACGCCACCAAGGACATCCGCGCCGCCAGCGGGAAGTCGGACGAGCTGGTCGCCGTGATCGACAAGTTCGTCGCCGACCTGAAGGCGGCCGACCCGCCGGAGGGCAAGAAGGACGACTACGAGGCCTGGGTCGCGACGCAGGAGAAGACGTTCAACGAGCTGAAGGCGGGCATCCGCGCGGACGACCGGGAGCGGGTCAACGCGGTGAGCGAGACCGCCGGAGACGACCAGGCGCGCGAGCTCGGCCTGGACTCCTGCACGGGCTAGGCGGCGCGCGGGCGCGCGGCTACCCTCTGGCGCGTCCCGGCCGCCTCTGTGCGGCGGGCACCTGGAGGGGTGCCGGAGTGGTTGAACGGGGCGGTCTCGAAAACCGTTAGCGGCGGTTCCGTCGCTCGAGGGTTCGAATCCCTCCCCCTCCGCTTCACAGCAGCAATTCCGCTCCTGAGCAGGGATCGCGGCTTCTTGGCGAGTCGCTCGGAGTAGCTCCGCGGTGGGTCCACGCGGGCCAGCCGAACCCTGTCTCTGGAGGTCTTCTTTCCCCCCGCTTTCCCCCGAGTGTCGGTCTAACGGATACGCCGCAGACTCCGGAGAGGCCCCTGCCTATGCACGGAGGAACTCGCTGTACGAGCGATGAAGTGTGCGCACCTTGATGATGTCTCGGGCCTTTGACTGCCACGTGTACCTACCCGTGGGCTCAGCGGGTGAGAGCAGCCGTCCCTTCGCCGCCTCTTGTCGCACCGCGCGGCTCCTAACTTCGGCCGGCTGACCAGACCGATCGGTCACTTTGATCTCCCGCTTGGCGCGCGGGGCCGGCACCTGCGCGCTTGTGATTTGCGCGAGGAGCAGCAGCCATTGCCCTCCCGCCTTCACAGGCCGAAGTTCGGGGCTCTGGAACTTCGGGCGCGCGGTCCGCGGGCGTTAGCGGTGCGGTTCAATGGCCCTGCCGAGGAGCGCCTTAACGCCCGCGAGGACATCGCGGACGCGGCGCAGCGTCTCAGCAACGGTCGGCGCGCGCGGCTCGTGCTCGGTCAGCTCGTGACGTAGCCGCAAGAGGTCCGTGCTCAGCATGTCGAGGTGCGCGGCTAGGTCGCCGCCGTACCAGGGCGCACCGATCGCGGCGTCCCAGGCGCCGTAAAGCGCGCGCATTGCGTGCTCGACGAACTGGCGCGTCTCGTCGATCGGCGGGAGCGTGGGGATCTCGCCGGCGGCCGCGAGGTCCCAGGAATTCAGCAGCTTCCCGAGCTCGCCACCGCGGATACCGTGGATCAGGTCGACCGCCTCGCGGTCGGATGCTTCGTCGGCGCCCGGCTCGTCGCCATCTGCGGGCAGGACCCGGTCGAGCGTCCATTCGAGCACGCGAGTGGCGCCGTCCTTCAGCACCTCGATCCCCACCTCGACCAGGAAGGGTGACAGCGGCGCTAGCGCTGGCAGGGCATGTGCAAGCGCGACACCAGCGGCGGCCACGCCGACCACCACCAGCACCTTGCCCGCCACCCGTACACCGCGGCGGAGCCAACGCCGCAGGCGCGAAGGCGACACGTCCTCGTGCCCGCTCAGGTCGGCGAGCGTGTGGCCGAGCGCACGGAGCTTGTCCCGGGCGCCTTGGACGTCCGCCGGCTCGAGGCTCTCGAGCGCCGTCTGGATCGCCTCGACGAGCTCGGTTGCGTAGGCCTCGGGCGGCGGCGGGGGCTGGTAGCCGACCTCGTCCAGCAGGGCGGCCCAGTCAATGCTGAGCGCGCCGCGGAGCTTCAGCCGCTGGTCGTCAGTCAGCGTAAGAACCTGCTCACCCGCCTCGCCGAGCCGCGCCCATAGGTCCTCGTCATCAGCGGTCTCGACCAGGCCCGTGCCGAGGCCCCACGCCGCCTCGCGCAGCTCGGAGAGCTCGGCGTCGCGCTCGAGCAGCTCAAGCGCCGCCGCCCGCGCTTGCCTCAGCTGCTCGCTCTCGGTCACCGCACGAGCAGGTTCGCACCCGCGGGTTTAGGCGTCAAGGTCCCGCCCGGCCCC
>DASVVS010000134.1:0-25318 GCA_036386455.1 Thermoleophilaceae bacterium | reverse complement strand
TGGGTCCAGGTCTCGGCGGCCTGCGCCACGCCCGGCGCCGCCGCGACGCCGAGGACCGCCAGCGCGGTCGCAAGTGTCCTGAGTGTTCCCCTCATACGTCCGTCCTCCATGACCGATTGCGCTAAAGGTGTTTTTCCGTGTGGACAGCGTAACCGCGACAACGCCGCGGCGCCACCCTTGCTAGTCGACGTTCACCACGCGCTCGCAGTTGCGGACCCGGTCGAGGTCCCCCACGAGGGCCTTGTCGCGCCCCGGGCCGCAGTCGATCCGGTCGCGGCCCTTGCCGCGCGAGTCGACGACGTCGTTGCCCGGTCCGGCGTCGACGGCGTCGTTGCCGTCGCCGCTCACGAGGCGGTCGTGGCCCGAGCCGCCCTCGAGCCGGTCGGCGCCGGCGCCACCCTTCAGCACGTCGTCGCCGGCATTGCCGAAGAGGCAGTCGTCGCCGCCGAGGCCGAGGATCGTGTCGGCACCGGAGCGCCCGGCGATGTCGTTGCGGGACTCGTCGCCGTGGAGGCGGTCGGCCTTCGCCGTGCCGAGCTGCCTGACGCCGCAGGCGCCGATGACGGGCGGGTTCGGGCCGGGCGGGTTCGGGTTCGGGCCGGGGCCGGGCGGGTTCGGCCCCGGCGGGTTCGGCGGCCCGGGCGGGTCCGTCCCTCTCGGCGCCTCGAACGAGGGCGTCTCGTACGCGGGGCAGCATGGACCGACCTCGAACGCGCCGGAGTCGCACGCCGTGCCAGTGGGCCGCGGGGCGCCGCGCTGGTCGGTGGCCTTCGCGAAGGTGCACGACCATGCGTCGATGGCCTCGCTGCCGGCCAGGAGCGCGCGGGTGGGCGTCGGGCCGCCGTTGTCGGCGAGGGGCCCGAGCTCGGCGTCGATCCCGGAGGCGTCGTCCGGGCCGCCGAAGCCGCACGTGCCGTCGCTGTCGGCGTTGCCGCCCTTCGAGTCCGCGGGCCGGAAGAGCGTCGGGCCGGCGCAGTCTCCGCCCTGGTTGCCGGTGACGAGCAGCCCGGCGTGCACGCGGGCGCCGGGCTCGTCCGCCGGCTGCTCGGAGAGCCACATGCCGCCGCCCTCGGGCGCCGCGTTGTCCGCGATCGTCGAGCCGCCCATGTTGAGCGCCCAGAAGGTTCCGGGGCCGAGGACCTCGATCCCGCCGCCGCGCACGCCGGCGCTGTTGTCGGTGACCGTCAGCAGGCCGAAGCCCGCGTCGAACGCCGGAAAGCGGAGGCCGCCGCCCGAAACGCGCGCGTGGTTGTGGTCGAGCGTGACCCGGCCGAAGCCCGCCTGCTGCCCGTGCCACTGCATCCCGCCGCCGTAGTCGGCCGTGTTGTGGTGCACGTGAACGTCGGTGACGCTCGTGTCGTGGGCGTCGATCCCGCCGCCGTGCCCCGGAAGCGACTCGCCCCAGTGGGAACCCGGCGGCGGATCGGCCGTGTCGACTCCGTCCACCGCCTCGTTGTCCGTCACCTCGAGGTGGTGGAGGTAGAGCTGCGTCCGCGACAGGATGCCGCCGCCCGGGCCCACGACCCGGCCGCCGCGCACGGTCAGGTGCGCCAGCTCGAAGCCGTACTCGGTCGGGGCGAAGACGCGGTCGGCGCGGTCGCCGTCGACGACGGTCTTCCCGACGCCGGACCCGATGATCGAGCCGACGAACTTCGGGTCCAGGTCGCCCGTGGCGGACTCGTTCTCGCCGGCGCCGTGGTGCGTGAGCACGTAGCGGCCGGGCGGCAGCACGATCCGCTTGTAGTACGGGTCGGGGAACGCCTGTCTCGTGGCGTTCAGCTCCTGCACGGCGGCGCGCAGCGTGCACTCGCCGGCGGCCGAGGCGCACTCTCCGTCGCCCGGCTCCGCGTCGGGGGCGTCGACCACGGTCTCGACCAGCACGTCGCACGACGGCTCGCAGGGATCGAAGGCGAGGCCTCCCTGAGCGCTCGCGTCAGCGACCCCGACGCTGCCGAGTAGCGATGCCGCGAGCGTGGCGGCGGCGAGTGCGATGCGAGTCCTGGTCATGGCCGGCCCCTCCGTGGGCGCGCTGCTAAAGGGTCCTACACCGTCAGGCTAACCCCGCGGGGGCTGGCACGCAAGACTCAGTCGCTCGGCGGCTCGAGCCCGGGCGGGTGGCCGAGCTGGCCCAGCTCGGCGGACCCGCGGCTGAAGAAGAGGCCGACCGTCCAGTCCGTGACGAGCCGTGCCTTGCGCGCCGCCCCGGGCATCATCCAGAGGTGGTAGGTGCGGGCCAGCCACCAGGCCGGGAAGCCGCGGAGCTTGAGCTTGAGCACCTCGGCGACCGCCTTCTTGCGGCCCATGTCCACGAAGACGCCGAGCGTGCGGTAGCGGAACTTGCGGATCCGGCCGTGGCCGAGGGCGCCCGCGACGTTGTCGGCCACCACCTTGCCCTGGCGCAGCGCGTGCTGGCAGGTGGGCGGGGTCGGCCCCTTGCCGCGCTTGGCCGGGTCCGGCACCGCGGCGGCGTCGCCGATCGCCCAGATGTTGTCGTGGCCCTCCACGCGCATCGTCGCGTCCACCGCGATCCGCCCGCCGGCGCCCAGCGGCAGCCCGGACTCCGCCACGAGCGGCGGCGGCTTCACTCCCGCGGTCCAGCAGAGCGTGCGAGAGGGGACCACCTCGCCGCCCGTGAGCGTGACGGTGTCCTCGGTGACGGCGTCGATGCGCGTGTTGGTGCGGACCTCGATGCCGCGGGCCCGCAGCTCGGCGGTGGCGAACGCCGCCAGGCTCGGCGAGATCTCGGGCATGATCCGCTCCTGGGCCTCCACGAGGATCCAGCGCGTGCCGTCGAGACGGCAGCGCGGGTAGCGCTCGATCACGTCGCCCACGTAGTCCTGCAGCTCCGCGATGCCCTCGACGCCCGCGTAGCCGGCGCCGACGAACACGAACGTCAGGTACGGGCGGCGCTCCTCCGGATCCTCCAGCTGCTCGGCGATCTCGAGGCTGAGCAGCGCGTGGTTGCGCAGCGCGATCGCCTCGGGCAGCGTCTTGAAGCCCATCCCGTGCTCGGCGAGGCCCGGGATCGGGAGGACGCGCGAGATCGAGCCGATCGCCAGCACGAGCTGGTCGTAGCCCAGCTCCCCCTGGCGGCCGTCCGCCGAGCGGAAGCAAACCGTGTTGCGCGCGGGCTCCAGCGAGGTGACGCGGCCCAGGCGGATCTCGGTGCTGTCGAGCTCCTCCCGGACCGGGATCACGACGTGGCGCGGCTCGAGCGTGCCGGCCGCGGCGCCGGGAAGCAGCGGCGTGTAGAGCAAGAAGTTGACGTCGGTGACGAGCGTCACGTGCGCGGCCTGCGAGGGCAGGACCCGCTCGAGCCGCCGGGCCGCGTAGAGCCCGCCGAACCCGCCGCCGGCGATGACCACGTTCCAGGCCACGGCTACGCCGCCCGGGCGGCCGCCGCCGCGATCGCCGGCCGCGCTCGCCTGTCGAGCCGCCGCGCGAGCCGCCAGGGCGCGCCCGCGAAGGTGTGGTTGGCGACGGTCGCGAAGCCCTCCTCGTCGGCGCGCAGGGCCAGCAGCAGGTGAGCGATCCGGTCCGAGGGCGGGAGCTCGGGGTCGGTCGTGCGGACGCAGAAGCAGTGCACGCGCTTGCCACCGTCGGTCACGACCGCCGCGCCGCGCTCGCCCACGATCCACGTGCCGAGCCGGCCCGGCTCGATCGCGAGGCCGGTCTCGCGCTGCAGCTCGCGCTCCTCGTGCGGGAGCAGGTCGCCGAGAAACCCCTGGGCGACCTGCTCGGCGTGCTCGTGCCGGTCAGCGACCGGGCGCAGGGTGGTGGCCCCGCGAGCGGCGTAGAGCTTGGGCACGATCCACGCGAGGGTCAGCCCGATGGCGGCGACCGGCACGGTGCGCAGGTCGAGCGCCAGCAGCACGCCCGCGATCAGGATCCACTGCATGACGTAGGCGACCGTGAACGCGGTCCACACCCGTCCGCGCGTGCGCAGGCTCGCGGCGCTGGCCCGCCGCCGCCAGGGGACGGAGGCGAGCTCGGGGAGGGCCTGGGTCGCCGCCCCCGGAGGCGGTCCGCCCGCGAAAACCGAGTCAGTCAAGGACGCAGGGAGCGGGCAAGGCTCCGCCTGGCCGCGACCGAGGACGCTGGATGACGATGGTTTGCAGCGAGGCGGATCAGCCTCCGGCGATGGGACGGCGCATGATCACCAGGTCGGCGTCGGCCGGCAGCTCGCGCACCTGGGTCGCGTGGCCGGGGCCGTCGCTCACCACGCCGATGTAGCCGCCCTCGAGCTCGCGCCGGAAGGCCTCGGACGCCTGGCGGTAGGCGGCCTCGTCGGCTGCGGTCCACTCCGCGAGGGTCGAGTGACCGGTGGAGTCCATGCGGATGAGTCGGGACATCGGGGCGCCTCCTGTGACAGCGGGTCGAGCGCCGATCATACGCCCCGGCCCGGGTGGGCCCGGTGTGATCCTCGGCACGCCCGGCTAGAGGATTCGCTCGCGGATCATGCGCTGCACCTCGCCGCCGTCCGCCCGGCCCTTCGTCTCGCGCATGACCGCGCCCATGATCGCGCCGATCGCCTTGTCGTTGCCCGCGCGGACCTTCTCGACCGCGTCGGCGTTCGCCTCGATCGCGCGGTCCACGATCGCGTCGAGCTCTCCGGCGTCCGCCATGCCGAGCGAGCGCTCGGAGGCGATCGCCTCGGGGTCGCCGCCCTCGTCGGCGAGCACGCCCAGCAGCTCCTTGGCGGCGTTGCCGGAGACCTTCTTCTCCGACACCATCGCCACGAGCTTGGCCAGCGCGGAGGGCTCCACGCGCGAGTCGGCCGGCTCGGTGTCGCCCAGCCGCGCGAGCAGCTCGCCGGTCACCCAGTTCGCCACGACCCCGGGCTCGGCGCCGCCGCCGGCGGCCGCGAGCACGTCCTCGTAGTAGTCGCCCAGCTCGCTGCGGAACGCCAGCAGCTTGGCGGTGGCGGGCGGCAGGCCGAGGTCGGCCTCGAAGCGCTGCGCGCGCTCGGCCGGCAGCTCCGGCAGCGCCTCGCGCGCTCGCGAGAGCATCGCCTCGGTCGGGGCGAGCGGGACGAGGTCCGGCTCCGGGAAGTAGCGGTAGTCGTGCGCCTCCTCCTTCGAGCGGAGGGAGCTCAGCGCGCCCGACTGCGGGTCGAAGTGCAGCGTCTCCTGCTCCACCGCGCCGCCCTCGCGCAGGATCGACTCCTGCCGGGCGATCTCGGCGGTGATGCCGCGCTCGAGGAAGCGGAACGAGTTCATGTTCTTCAGCTCGGTCTTGGTGCCGAGCGTCGACTCGCCGGCCGGGCGGATCGACACGTTGGCGTCCACCCGCAGCGATCCCTCCTCCATGTTCACGTCGGAGACGCCGAGCCGCTTGAGCGTGGCGCGCAGCAGGCGCGCCCACTCGGCCGCCTCGGAGGCGCTGCGCAGGTCCGGCTCGCTGACGATCTCCACGAGCGGCGTGCCGCCGCGGTTGAAGTCCACGACGCTCGCCTCGGCCCCGTGGATCCGCCCGCTGGACCCGGCGTGCACGAGCTTGGCCGCGTCCTCCTCCAGGTGCACCCGGTGGATGCGCGTGTCGCCGAGCTGCCCGTGGCTCCCGAGCGGGATGTCGTACTGGGAGATCTGGTAGCCCTTCGGGAGGTCGGGATAGAAGTAGTTCTTGCGGTGGAAGATCGACCGCGGCGCGACCTCGCAGCCCAGCGCCATCGCGATCATCAGCCCGAAGTGCACCGCCTCCGCGTTCGTGACCGGCAGCGTGCCGGGGTGGCCCAGGCAGATCGGGCAGGTGCGCGTGTTGGGCTCCTCGCCGAACGACAGCTCGCAGCCGCAGAACATCTTGGTCCGCGTCCTGAGCTGGACGTGGATCTCGAGTCCGATGACCGGCTCGTAGTGGCGTTCGGCGAGCGCGTCAGCCACGGGCGGCGCTCCCGTCGAAGCCGATCGAGCGCTCGAGCGCGTGGGCGGCGCCGAGGATGCGGTTCTCGCTGAACGCCGGGCCGGCGAGCTGGATGCCCACGGGCAGGCCGTCCGCCAGGCCGCCGGGGATCGAGATCGCGGGGATGCCGGCGAGCGGCATCGAGACCGTGCAGTAGTCGGAGAGGTACATCGCGAGCGGGTCGTCGGTGCGCTCGCCGAGCTTGAAGGCGACCGTCGGCGAGGTGGGCGTGACGATCAGGTCGACCTTCTCGAAGGCGGCCCGGAAGTCGTCGGCGATCTTGGTGCGCACGCGCTGGGCGCGGCCGTAGTAGGCCTCGTAGTAGCCCGACGAGAGCGCGTAGGTGCCGAGCATGATGCGCCGCTTGACCTCGTCGCCGAAGCCGGCCGCGCGGGTCTCCTCGTAGAGCGACGTCAGGTCGGTGGCGTCCGCGCGGGTGCCGTAGCGGACCCCGTCGTAGCGGGCCAGGTTGGCGCTCGCCTCGGCCGGGGCGATCACGTAGTAGGCCGAGATCGCCTGCGGCGAGTGCGGCAGCGCGACCTCGTCGATCGACCCGCCGAGCTCCTCGATCCGCTTGAGCGTCTCCTCGAAGACCGCGCGCACGCCCGGCTCGATGCCCTCGCCGCTCAGCTCCGGCGGGACGCCGAAGCGCACGCCGCTCAGGTCCTCGCGGGTGGGGATCTCGACCTCCTCCGGGTAGTCGAGCGAGGTGGAGTCGCACGGGTCGCGGCCCACCATGTGCCTCAGCAGGTGGGCGCAGTCGGTCACGTCGCGGGTGATCGGCCCGCACTGGTCGAGCGAGGACGCGAAGGCGATCATGCCGAAGCGGGAGACCGCTCCGTAGGTGGGCTTGAGCCCGACCACGCCGCAGAGCGCGGCCGGCTGGCGGATCGAGCCGCCGGTGTCGGTGCCGATCGCCCACGGCGCGAGGCCGGCCGCGACGGCCGCGGCGCTTCCGCCGCTCGAGCCGCCCGGCACGCGCTCGCGGTCCCACGGGTTGCGGACCGGGCCGAAGCCCGAGTTCTCGTTGGACGAGCCCATCGCGAACTCGTCCATGTTGGTCTTGCCGAGGGTGGGCGCACCGGCCCGCGCGAGCCGCTCGACCGCGGTGGCGGTGTACGGCGGGCGGTAGCCGTCGAGGATGCGCGAGCCGGCCTGGCTCGGCACGCCCTCGACGCAGAACAGGTCCTTGATCGCCAGCGGGACGCCGCCCAGCGGGGCGTCGGGAGGCGGCGGGTCGGGCGGCAGCCCCTCGGCGACCCAGAGGTACGCGTTCAGGTCCTCGTTCGCGGCGCGGTCGCGGTAGGTCTCGAACAGCTCGCGCGCGTCGAGCTCCCCCGCGGCGATCCGCTCGGCGGCCTGCGCGCCGGTCAGGTCGAGGATCTCGCTCACGAGGCGGAGCCGCCGCCCGGCCCCACCCGGGCGCGCATGCGCCATGCCGGGATCATGGCTCCACCGCCCGGGTGGGCGGCACCCGGAAGCCGGAGTCGCTCGGGTCCGGCGCGTGCTCCAGCGCGCGCTCGCGCGGGATGCTCGGGCGCGGCTCGTCCGGGCGGAGCACGTTCTCGACGTCGATCACGTGCGCGGTCGGGGCGACGTCGTCGAGGTCAAGCTCGTTGATCTTCTCGATGTGGTCGAGGATCGACGACAGCTCGCCCGACATCCGCTCGACCTCCTCGTCGGTCAGCTTCAGGCGCGCGAGGCGCGCGACGTGCAGGACCTGCTCTCGCTCGATCATCGGCGGCGATTGTAGGTAGCGCGCCGCACGCCCAAGAGGACGGCGATCGTCAGGAGCGCCAGCACGGCGGGCCACTGCCACGCTCGCCGCGGCGGTGCGGCGCCGCATTCGATGGCGCGCGCGGCGTGGAAGCCGGAGGGGTCGCGCCAGGCGGCGTCCTCGTAGAACGCCGGGCCGCGCGGGCTCGACTGCTCCCCCGGCACGAGCCCGGCCTCGCTGTCGCCCCAGCGGCCCGGCCAGCGGGTCCAGCCCGGTCGCCCGTCCTCGATCGCGACGACCGCCGGGCGCACGCGGCGGCCGCGGCCGTCCGCCTCGTCGTCGGGGTCGGGCCACTGGCGGTCGCCCACGCCCGGCTCCGAATACAGCGCGTGGGAGCCGTTGGCGACGAAGACCACCGGCGCGCCTCGCTCGCTGCGGAGCCGGCCGGGCGGGCAGCCCTCCGCCCAGGAATGCTGGGTTAGGGTGGCGAGGTCCGGGCGGCCGGCGTCGTCGAGCCGGAGCTGGAACAGCTCCCAATCGCCCTCGTGGCGGCCGGTCCTCACGATGCCGCGGTCCTGCGTGTTGGTCAGGAAGAAGAGCCAGTACTGGAGCCACCTGCGGCCGTCGCCGCCGCGGGCCTCGTGGCCGTAGACGACCTCGCGAGCGGGGCGCTCGCGCCTGAGGTCGATCCGGTCGCCCTCGCCGAGCCGCGGCGCGATGCGGTCCACGGAGGTGGTGCGGTCGCGCTCGGCGTCGCTGTAGACGAGCGTCGGCCGCAGGCGTTTGAGCGCGTCGTCCGCCGCGGCGCGCGCCGGGGTTAGGATGGCGATCGCCATGAGCCCCGCGACGGCCGAGCGCATCGTCGTCCTCACGATGCGCCTACTTGCGGTGACCTTCGCGGTGGTCGGCATCCTGTTCATCGTCACGCCCGACGGCGTAGTGGACACGATCGACGACGTCGGCGACTGGTTCGGGGATTTCTCGCCGGGCGCCGAGACCGACCAGAGGTTCTGGCTCGGGCTCGCGTTCGCGTACATGACGGTGATCACGGGGATCGCGATCGTGGTCTCGCTCGACGTGGTCCGCTACCGCCCGCTGCTGCTCGTGCTGGCGGCCGGCAAGGCGGCCTCGTCGCTCACCACGGGCGCGTTCTTCCTCGACGACGACGCCTTCATCCTCCTCCTCAACTTCCTGGTCGACGGCAGCCTCGTGGGGGTCTCGCTGCTCTGCTGGTCGCTCGCGGGACGGGCGGAGCCGGCGCCCGGCTGAAGAGCCGCGCGGCGCACGCTCACCGCGTTCGCGGAGGGCCTCCTCACCCCCTCGGATCGCCTGCCGGAACCGCCCGATCGGCTCGCCTCGGAGGCGGTCGGCCTGCTCGGCGCCGCTCCGCCGCGGATGCGACTCCTCGCCCGTGCGGCGCTGGCGGCGCTCGAGCTCTCCCCCTTCCCCCGGCGCTTCTCGCGCCTCGCGCCGGAAGCGCGCGCTCGCCACATCGAGCGGATGGAGTCGAGCCGCTCGCTCCAGCGCCGCTCGATCGTGCTGCTGGCGAAGACGCTCACGTGCGTCGCCTACACGCGCGAGGAGGGCGTGCGGGCCGCCGTTGGGTGGGAGCCGCGCTGCGAGGCCGGCCCCGGCGACTCGCCTCCGCCGCCCCTCCGGGTGGAGGCGGCGCCCGCGGGCGAGGTCGTTCGCTGCGACGTGGCCGTCGTCGGGTCGGGAGCGGGTGGAGCCGCCGCGGCGCGCGTGCTCGCCGAGGCGGGGCTCGAGGTGGTCGTGCTCGAGGAGGGCGAGCACCACGACGCGCGCGGGTTCGGGACCGACCCGGTCCACGCACTGCGGACGCTCTACCGCGACGGCGGCCTCACCGCCTGCGACGGGCGGCCGCCGATCCCGCTGCCGGTCGGGCGCTGCGTGGGTGGCACGACCGTGATCAACTCGGGCACCGCGGTGCGCCCGCCGGGCGACGTGCTCGCGCGCTGGCGCGACGAGCACGGGATCGGCTGGGCGCCGGATCTGGAGGGCGAGTTCGAGGCGGTGGAGAGCGACCTCGCGGTGGCGCCGGTGGATCCGGCCACCGCCGGGCGCAACGCCGCGCTGTGCCGCGCCGGCGCGGAGGCGATCGGGGCCGCGAACCGGCCGCTGCCGCGCGCCGCGGGCGGGGTCACCTGCTGCGGGACCTGCCCGATGGGCTGCGCGCTCGACGCCAAGCGGGCGATGCACGTGTCGGAGCTGCCGCGAGCGGTCGCCGCGGGCGCGCGGGTGATCGCGGGCGCGCGGGTGCGCGAGGTGCTGGTGCGCGGCGGGCGCGCGGTCGGGGTGGCGTGCGCCGCCTCCGGCCCGACCGGGGTCACTTCCGTCCCTATAGAGGACGTTTCTGACCCCGGTCGGCCGGGCGACGGCTCCGCGCCGGGCTCTCGGCGCGCCGGCTTCACGGTCGAGGCCCGCGCGGTCGTGCTCGCGGCCGGGGCCCTCGGCACCCCCGAGCTGCTGCTCGGCCAGGGGCTCGCGAACGGCTCGGGCCGGGTCGGCCGGCACCTGCGGATCCAGCCGGCCTGCTGGGTGGGCGCCCGCTACGCGGGCCAGGAGGTGCGCGGCTGGGACGGGATCATGCAGTCCTGGGGCGTGCACGAGTGGCTCGATCGCCGCCTGTTCCTCGAGGCCACCTTCTCGCCGCTGCCGTTCGGAGCGCACTGGATGCCGGGCGCGGGTGCGCGGTTCGCCGAGCGGGTCGAGCGCTACGGCGAGATGGGGATCGTGGGCGTGCACCTCGCCGATCGTTCCGAGGGGCGGGTGCGCGTGCGCGGCGGCCGGACCGTGTTGAGCTACGGGCTCACGCGCGAGGACGCGGCACAGCTCACGTTCGGGATCGCGCGCGCGGCGCAGATGCACTTCGCCGCCGGGGCGACCGAGGTCTACCCGCAGGTGGCGGGGATGGGCGTCCTGCGGCCGGGCGAGGAGCGGGCGCTCGACGAGCGGTCCGTGCGGCCCGCCGAGCTGCGGCTCGAGGCTTTCCACCCGATGGGCACCGCGCGGATGGGCGCCTCCGACGCCTCGTCGGTGGTCGCGCCGAGCGGCGAGGCGCACGACGTACCCGGCCTGTTCGTCGCGGACGCGAGCGTCCTGCCGACGGCGCTCGGCGCGAACCCGATGCTGACGATCATGGCCGTCGCCCGCCGGGTCGCCCGCGGCGTGGCCGAGCGGCTGGCGTAGGCCCGTCCTACCGCAGCGGGACCTTGGAGATCGTCGGCATCGTGCCGTAGCCCGAGAGGCGGAAGTGATGACCCTGGTCGAGCACGAGCTGGACCGGGGCCGAGACGGACGACCCGATGGCGGTGAACACCGGTTGCGTCGTGCCGTCGATCCCGATCTCGATCTTCGCCGTCGACAGCGGCTGGTTGCTGCCACCGGTGAAGACGTAGAGCGCGGCATGGCCGTCCACGTGTTGAACCGCCGTCCCGTTCGCCGGCGCCGTGACGCCCGTGGGCTGGGGTGGTGCCCTGAATGTGGTGTCGCGAACCAGCACCTTCGCCGCGTTGCTCGGGGTCCCGTGGCCGATGTCGGTCCATGCCCCCGATGCGTTCTTCAGGTCACAGTCCTCGATGCGGATGCAGGGATCCACCTCGAGAGCGCCCGTGCCGTCCACGTAGATGACGGCGCCGGACGTCGGAGTGCCGCTGAACTGCAACAGGCGCATCCGGCAGAGCGTCCCGCCGAGGGTCGAGACCGGCAAGCCCGCGTTCAGGCCGAGGCGGACCCCGATCGTCGACCCGAGGTTCGCGGCGGAGATGGAGCTGTCGAGGTCGAACCCGTCGATGTCGAACGTGCACCGGCTGTCCGTGCCGTAGCTCGAGACGATCATCCCGGTGGGGCCGAGGTAGCTGCTGCCCGACACCGTCCCCGCAAACCGCACTGCCACGTCGCGCACGACGACCCGTGACGTTCCTCGCGGGATGATCCTGATCGCGTTCGGGAACCGGTTGGCGGTCGGCGTGTACGCGATCGAGTCGTGCACCGCCGTGAAGCCATCGACCGTGATGCGGCCGACCGGCGCGTCCTGGCAGTGGATCGCGGAGCCCTGCACGGAGAAGTTGCTCGCCGCCGAATGGAACGAGCACCCGCGCAGCAAAACGTGCCCGAGCGGCGGGGTCGGCGCCGAGGGGTGCCCGATCTCGAAGCCGACCGAGGGCCCGCCCACTCCCGCGCCGGTGTCGGGATTCAGGCGCACCACCCGGGCGCGGCAATCGCGGAAGACGGCCGTCTGTGCGGCGGCGTGCTCCGGTGCCTTGAAGTTGCGCACGAAGAAGTTCGCGTTCCGCGCGTCTTCGATGACGGTGTCGTCGACCAGCGAGTACGTCATCGAGTCGATCTCGATGCCCACGTCGCCGGAGCGTGCCCCGTGGCAACCGCGAATCTCGCAGGTCCCGCCGAACCCCCACGAGGCGATGTGGAAGTTGGTGGACCAGCGCGTGCCGCTCCATGTCGCCCCGGTGTCGTGCCAGACCCGGATGCAGCGGATCCGGTCGAGCCGGACGTTCGATCCCTGCTGATTGGCGTCGTACGCGGAGATGTTCACGCCGTTCGTGCCGCCCTCGAACCGGCAGTCCTCGACCGTGACGTCCTCGATCGCATTCTGGGTGCCGCCGTCGTTGCGGACGGTGAGGGCCACGTTTCGGCGTCCGTTCACATCCGCGCTGGTGTCCGTCGGCACGTTGATCGTGTGCACGCGGCGGATCGCCAGATGCCGGAAGTTCACGCGCGCGATCATCGACGGCGTCAGCGTCCCGATGACCACGTGCTCGTTGGCCGCGACGTTCGCGCAGTCCACGGTGAGGTCGGCAATCTCGATGTTCTCGAATGTGTCGTGGTCCGCCTGCTTCGCGAAGTCAAAAGCGCGCTTGACCGTGGAGCTCAGCCTTATGACGGTGGCGCCCGTCGACTCGCCGACGATGCGCAGCCCCCTGTAGCGCGTGAGCGCGGGCTCGCTCTCCGCACTCGTGCGGGGTATCGCCGGCACCGCTCCCGAGCCGAGCAGGTACGTTCCCGCGGGCAGGAAGACGGTGCCTCCGCCCGCCGAGACCACAGCGTCGATGGTCGCCTGGACCGCGGCGCGGTCGTCGGTCGTCCCGTCGCCGGCGGCGCCCTTGTCCTTCACGTTGAGAGCGACCCGAGTGCGGATGACGTAGCGTGACCCCGCCGGGTCTGTGGGGTCATCCCCCTCAGCCGTCACCGGTCGCAGCAAGGCCGCCATGCCCGCGGCTGCGACGCCACCGAGCAGCGTCTCCCTGCGCGTAGGCATCCCGCCGAGGGGGGCGTGCGTGGGCGAAGTCCTTCCCTTCCCTGGGTCCTGCTCCATGTGGTCCTCCGTGAGTCCGCTCGCCCTCCACGTAATCGGCACCAGGGCGCCAGACTGATGGGCGGTGTAAGCGGGCGGCCTCAGCCGCCGCGAGGATCTCCGGGGGCTCCGGCCGGTGGGGCGGAGTCGTCGGGGGCATCGACCGGGGGATCGGCGACCGGCGGTTCCTCGACCGGCTCGTTTTCGACCGGCTCGTCTTCGACCGGGAAGTCGTCGGCCGGAGCCCAGTCCGGGGCCTCCTCTGGATTCGGCGCCCCGACCGGACGGGCGTCGATCGGCGCCCCTCCGAAGTGGTCGGCGACCGGCGGTGGCTCCGGCGTAGGCTGCCAGAGCGGCTGCGGCGGAGGACGGTCGGGCGGCGCAGACTGGTCCCCGAAGCCGACCTCCGGCTCCGGAGGTGCCGACGGTGGCGCAGGGGGCAGCGGGGGCGGCTCCCCTGCCGGCGGCGCGTCCTCACGGTGCGCCGGGTCCGGGGGCGGGGGCGCCGGGAAGTCGAAGTCGATCGCGTCCACCGAAGCCGGTTCGGCGCCGGGCGTGGCCGCTTCCGCGGAGCCGGCGACCGCTCCCGGCTCCACCGGCCGGTCCCGACGCCGTCGCGGGCGACGCTCCCCGCGATCGCGCCCGCGCCGCCCCAGCCCCCGGCCCGCAGCGGGCTCGGCCTCCGGCCCGCCAAGGTCCTCGTCCAGGCCCGCCCCGGCGGGCCGCTCCCCGCGCGCCTCGGCCCGCTCCTCCCGCTCGGCGAGCGTCGCCAGCCGCGCCCCGATCGTCAGGAGACCCACGGACACGAGCCCCAGCGGAGCGCCCGGCTTCACGATCGCCACCTCGTTCAGCCCCGGCGGCTGGAAGATCCGGTAGAGGATCAGGAGGGTCCCCGCGAGCCCGGCGACGGTCGCGATCGCGCTCGGGTTCCAGGGCGGCTCGGGCCGGCGCCCCGCCGAGCGCATGAACGCGCCCGCCACCGCCGCCGCGAACGCGGCGAGGCACGCCACGAGGATCAGACGGTCGACGAACGCGTCGGCCTGCCAGGCGGTCGCCTCCTGCCCCTCGGCGGCGTGGGCGGCGTCCTCGTCGAGGTTCGGATCGACCTGGCGACTCTGGCCCGCCGCGTCCTCCACGCGCCGGAACTCCTCGCCCTGCTCGGTCGTGTACCAGTCGAGCGACAGCGCCAGGATCAGCGCCAGCGCCGCGAGGAAGGCCACGATGTGCCAGCCCCCGCGCCCGACGAAGCCGCGCGGCTCCTCGGGAGCGCCGCCCCCGCGCCCCTCGGCGTCCGCCGCGGGCGCGCCCGTCGTCAAGCCGTGCCGCCCTCCGGCGGCGGCAGCGTCTCCACCGGCACGTCGGCACGCGCGGCGCGCGGGAAGCGCTCGTCGCGCATGCACCCGAAGGACCCGAGCGTGAGGAGCGCCGTGGTCGCCAGGCCGAGCCAGAGCCCGATCGAGCGCGTCACGTACTCGTCCGAGAGCTCGATCCCCTCGAAGTCGATCGTGGGCTCGAAGATCGCCCGCACCGCCAGCGCGATGAAGGTGAGCGTCCCGATGGTCAGGAGCAGCGACGCGATGGCGAGCGAGACGGCCGGCGTGTTGTGCACGGCCGCCATCACCGCGACCGCGATCGCCATCAGGGCGACGATCGCGAGCACCACGTCGAGCACGGCGAACGACTCCCACGCGTTCACGCCCACGCTGCGGTCCACTCCCAGCTCGTACCACTCGACGAACAGGAGCAGCAGGAGGGCCAGTCCGGCGAGGCCGGTGAGCCACTCCCAGATTCGCAGGCGTCGTACGTCCACGGTCCGGGAATCTACCGCGCCCGTCAGCGCTTCTTCAGCGGCGCGTAGTCGGACATGAGCTTGCGCTCGGAGCCGTCCGACGCGAAGCGCACGACCACGAGGCCGCCCGGCTCGAGCCCGGTCACGACGCCCTCGCCGAGCGTGGCGTGCACCACGTCGTCGCCGAGCGAGAACGACGCACCGCCGCCCGCGATCGGCTCCCTGCGCTGCGGCGCCGGCGCGGCGCGCCCGCCGCCGCCCCCGGAGCCGAACCCGCCGCCGCCCCCGAAGCGCGAGCCCGACCCGAGGCTCTCCCGCGTGGACCAGGTCTGCTGGAAGCGCTTGGCCTCCTGGGCCTCGCGCTCGACCAGCTCGGCGGGCAGCTCGTCCAGGAACCGGCTCGGCATGTTCCACTCGCGCCCGCCGTGCAGCACCCGCGTGCGGGCGAAGGTCATGTAGAGCTGCCTGCGCGCCCGCGTGATCCCCACGTAGCAGAGCCGCCGCTCCTCCTCGAGGTCGCCGGACTCGATCGCGCGCGAGTGCGGGAACACCCCGTCCTCGCAGCCGAGCATGAACACGACCGGGAACTCGAGCCCCTTGGCGTTGTGGAGCGTCATCAGCGTGACGGTCCCCTCGTCGTCGCTGAGGTTGTCCTGCTCGGAGAAGAGCGCGATCTGCTGGAGGAACTCCTCGACCCCGGGCTCCTCCGCGTTCTGGTCGTACTCGCGCGCCACGCTCACGAGCTCTTCGAGGTTCTCGATCCGGCCCTCCGCCTCGATCGTCCGCTCCGCGCGCAGGGCCTCGAGGTAGCCGGTCTCGTCGAGCACCTGCTGGACCAGGTCGCCGACCGATGCCGTGTTCATCCACTCGCGCAGACGCTCCATCGTGGACATGAAGCGGCCGACCGCCTTGATCGCGGCAGCGCCCAGCCCCGGGATCTCCTCGGGGGCGAGGGCGACGTCCCAGACGGGGTCGCCGGTCGTGTTCGCCTGGCTCACGATCCGGGCCTGCGTGGTGTTGCCGATCCCGCGCCGCGGCGAGTTGACGATCCGCTCGAACGCCACCACGTCCTGCGGGTTCGCGAGGAACGTGAGGTAGGCCATCGCATCCTTGACCTCGGCGCGCTCGTAGAAGCGCGTGCCCCCGATCACCTGGTAGCTCACGTTGTAGCGGACGAGCATGTCCTCCAGCACGCGCGACTGCGCGTTCATCCGGTAGAAGACGGCGACCTCGCTGCGCGACCCGCCCTCCTCCACGTGGCGCTCGATCCGGTCGGTCACGTAGCGCGCCTCGGCGTGCTCGTCCTCGAGCTCGGCGACGCGGACGGGATCGCCGTCGCCCTCCTCGGTCCAGAGCGCCTTGTGCTTGCGGCCGCGGTTGTTGGAGACGACCGCGTTGGCGGCGCTGAGGATGTTCTGGGTCGAGCGGTAGTTCTGCTCGAGCTTGATGACCCGCGCGTCGGGGAAGTCGTCCTCGAAGTCGAGGATGTTGCGGATGTCGGCGCCGCGGAAGGCGTAGATCGAGTTGTGCGTGACGAGGCCCTCGGCGACGAAGTTGTGGGTGCCTTCGACATCGAGGTCGTAGACGGGCCCGTCGAGCTCGACCGCCTCGACGTGTACGACCTCGTCGTAGGTGCCGTCGGCGCTGGCCATCCGCATGCCGGGGCGCACGCGGGCCGCCGGCATGAACGGCAGCACATGGGCGCCCAGGTTCAGGCGCGCACGGATCCTCGCGGGCCGCAGCCGCTCGAGCGTGCGCACCGTGGATCCGAAGTCCTCGCCCGGCCGCGCGCACAGGGTCACCTCAGCCGTACTGGTCGCTGTAACCCACCGTATATGTGGATTACAGCGACCAGTTGCACGTGGGGCACCGGCGAAGTGCATGTGCTCTGGGGTCGAGACGAGTCGGCGGCCGCTCGCGGTGGTGATGGCTATGCCATGGCGCGCGGCGCTCCGGTGCGTGCGCGTGACCTGGCGGGGGCCGAACTGGCCGCCCCCCAGTGCTGAGAGCACCCGGTCGCCGGCCCGCACGGCCTCGATCGGCTTCGTCGAGCCGTCGGCCATCGTGACGCGTGTGCCCTCCACAAGGCACTGGTCGTCGTCGCCCACCACGCACAGGTTGCGGTGCTCGCTCGCCAGGAGCTGGAGCCAGCGGTACTGGGCGCGGTTGGTGTCCTGGTACTCGTCGACCAGGACGTGGCGGAAGGACTGCTGGTAGCGCTCTCGGACCTCGGGGAAGAGCTGCAGCAGGTCCACGCAGCGGACCAGCAGGTCGTCGAAGTCCATCGCGTTGGCCGCGTGGATGCGCTTCTCGTACAGCTCGTAGACGTCCGCGGCGGTCTGCTCGAAGAAGCTGCCCACCCGCTCGCGATAGGCGGCGGAGTCCTGCAGCGTGTTCTTGGCGTCCGAGATCTGGCGCTTGACCGCCCGCGGGGTGAAGCGCTTGGGGTCCACGTCGAGCGCCTCGATGCAGTGCTTCACGAGCCGGACCGAGTCGGCCTCGTCGTAGATCGTGAAGCCACGCGTGTAGCCGAGCCGCGGCCCCTCGGCCCGCAGCATCCGCGCGCACGCGGAGTGGAACGTCATGAGCCACATCGCCCGCGCGCGGCGGCCGACCAGCATCTCAACCCGCTCGCCCATCTCCTTCGCGGCCTTGTTCGTGAAGGTGATCGCGATGATCTCGCCGGGCGCGGCGCGCTCGGTCTCGACCGCGTAGGCGATCCGGTGCGTGAGCACGCGGGTCTTGCCGGACCCCGCGCCGGCCAGCACGAGCAGCGGCCCCTCGTCGTGGATCACGGCCTCGCGCTGGGGGTCGTTCAGGCCCTCCAGGAGGCGGTCGCGGGCGGCGGTCGCGGACACCCGATCGAGGATAGACCTGGGTCCGGCGGCCCACGACGGCCCTAGTCTCGCCCGGTGGGACTCTGCGACGACGTTCGCCGCCATTGCAGGGAGATCGCCGAGGCGAGCGAGCTCGTGCGGATCGACCTCGACCGCCTCGGCTCCGTCGAGCCCGGGCCGGAGCCGGTGCTCGATCCCGAGCGCCACTACCTGGAGGGCTCCCGCGAGGACGTGGCCACGTACATCCTCACGCTCGACGCGATCAACTTCGGCTCCGGCTGGTTCCCGACGCTGCGCAAGCGGCCCGGCAGCTCCGGCTACTACACGGTGGCGTGGTCGCTGGCGGACCGCTTCCGGGCGCACGGCCCCTACTCGAACGAGGAGCTACGTGCGCTCCGGCCCGACGAGGTCGCGGAGACGATGGGCCAGGAGCCCGGCCACGAGCTGATGGCGCTCTTCGCCGAAGCCCTCAACGACCTCGGCCGCTGGCTCGGCGACCGCACGCCGCTCGAGGCCGTCGAGGCCGCCGGCGGCTCCGCGGAGCGCCTCGCCGAGGACCTCGCGCGCGGGATGCCGTTCTTCGACGACACCGGCTTCTGGAAGCGCGCCCAGATCACGCCGAACGACCTGGCGCTGGCGGGCGTGGCCGAGTTCGGCGACCTCGACCGCCTCACGATCTTCGCCGACAACCTCGTCCCGCACGTGCTGCGCGTGGACGGCGTGCTCGTGTACGACCCCGCCCTGGCGGCGCACATCGACTCCGGGGAGCCGCTCGAGCCCGGCGGCGCGGAGCGCGAGATCCGCGCCTGCGCCCTGCACGCGTGCGAGCTGATCGGAGCCGAGCTCGGCATCCCGCCGCGCGACCTCGACGTGATGCTCTGGAACCGCGGCCAGGAGCCGCGCTACAAGGCCATCCCGCGCCACCGGACGCGGACGGTCTTCTACTAGCAGGCACAGGCGTCTGCGGAGGTAGGCTCCGGCCATGGCAAAAGGCGCGTCCAGGGGGGCCACCAAGCGCTGTTTCGTCGTGTCTGAGTTTGGCTCCGACGAGCAAACGCGCCTAGAACGCAAGCAGACGCTCAAGCACCTGATCAAGAGGGTTCTCGAGCCGATGGGCTACGAGGTTCAACGTGCTGACGACATCGATGATCTAGGCCAGATCACGCATCAGATAATCGAGCGACTCATTGATGACGATCTCGTCGTCGCCGACCTGACCGGGTTGAACCCGAACGTGTTCTATGAGCTGGCCGTACGGCATGCGGCCCGCAAGCCGGTCGTCACGCTGATGACGTACGGCGAGCGCATTCCGTTCGACCTGAAGGACGTACGGACCGTTTTCTACGACCTGCACGATCCGGACAAGCTGGAAGCAGCCCAGGAGGATCTGACCGTGAAGGTCAAGGCGTTGGAGGCGAACCCCCATGACATCCGAAACCCGATCACGGTCGCCCGGAATGTGACTCTCCTGCAGGAGAGTGAAGATCCTGACGTTCAGGCCACTGGGGCCCTGTTGGAAGCGGTGAACGATCTACGCGATGAGATGCGGGCGCTCGGTCGTCGGGTGGTCCCCACGGAACCATCGGGCGAACGCCGCAACGCTCCGGTGTCGCTCAGGGTCCAGTCGGTGATTCAGCGCTCGGACAGACCCCTGAAAGCCAGCGAGGTCGCGCAGAGGGCCGGGATACCGACCTCTGCCGCGAAGCTTGTGCTTGATCTCTTGGCCGACGACCCAGACGACGTGCAGGTGTTCTGCGTAGAAGGCGGGTACTCGAACACTCCGTTCTAGGCGCTCAGCCCCCCGCCGGGTCCCCGCCCGCCGCTCGCCTGATCGGCCGTACGTCGGCCGCCGGCGGCTTCTGGCCGGTCTGCTGCTCCAGCAGGTTCTCGAGCTCGGTCACTCGGGCCGCCAGCGCGCGGATCGCGTCGGCGACCGGGTCCGGCAGGTGGGCCCAGTCGGCGTCGGGCCCGATCGGGCGCTGGCCGTCCACGCGCACGGGATGGCCCGGGTTGCCGACCACGGTCGAGTTCGGCGGCACGTCGTGGATCACGACCGAGTTCGCCCCCACCTTCGCGCCGCGCCCCACGTGGATCGGGCCGAGCAGCTTCGCGCCCGACCCCACCACCACGTCGTCCTCGATCGTCGGGTGGCGCTTGCCCGGCGCGAAGCCGGTGCCGCCGAGCGTGACCTGCTGGTAGAGCGTCACGTTGTCGCCCAGCTCGGCCGTCTGCCCGATCACGACGCCCGAGCCGTGGTCGATGAACAGGCCCTCGCCGATGCGCGCGCCCGGGTGGATCTCGACACCGGTCAGCACCTTGGCCACGTACGCGATCGCGTGCGGGATCAGCGGCACGCCCGCCTCGTGCAGGGCGTGCGCGACCCGGTGTGCGAGCAGCGCGTGCACCCCGCCGTAGGTCAGGAGGATCTCGATCCGCGCGAGGCCGCGCGCGGCCGGATCGCGGTCCTGGGCCGCCCGCACGTCCTGGCGCAGCTCGCGCGCCACGCGGGCCAGCGCGCCGACCATCAGGCCCCCGCCCCCGCCGTGGGGACCCGCGCGGCCTCCGCCGTGGGGACCCGCGCGGCCTCCGCCGCCACCCGCGCGCACGCCGGGCAGTCCCCGCGGCGCGAGGTGGACACGCGCGTCTGCTCCATCGAGGCGGCGTCGAGCTGGAGCAGCGCGTCGAGCAGCGGCTCCCCCACGCCGCTCAGCAGCTTGAGCGCCTCGAGCGCCTGGATCGAGCCGACGATCCCGGCCACCGCGCCGAGCACGCCCGCCTCGCGGCACGAGGGCACGCTCCCCTCGGGAGGCTCGACCGGGAAGGCGCAGCGGTAGCAGGCCGACTCCCCCGGCCGGACCGTGAGCACCAGCCCGGTGAGACCGAGCACGGCGCCCGACACGAGCGGCACGCCCATGGCGCAGCACGCGTCGTTCACGGCATAGCGCGACTCGAAGCTGTCGGTGCAGTCGACCACCACGTCCGCCCCCATCACGATCGCCTCGCCGTTCAGCGCGCCGAGCCGTGCCTGGTACTGATCCACCTGCACCTCCGGGTTCAGCGCGCGCAGCTTGACCGCGGCGTTCTGCGCCTTCGGCACGCCGAGGTCCGGCGTGAAGTGCAGCGGCTGGCGGTGGAGGTTCGACAGCTCGACCGGGTCCGGGTCGACCACGCCGATCCGGCCGACGCCGGCCGCCGCCAGGTACAGGCAGACCGGGGAGCCGAGCGCGCCGGCGCCCACCACGATCGCGCTCGCCGCCGCCAGGCGCTCCTGCGCCGCGCCGCTCCACTCCGGCATCACGAGCTGCCGCGAGTAGCGCTCGAGCTCCAGCTCGGAGAGGGTCATCGCCGCACGATTTTCACGACGCCGCCGTCCACGCTCACCTCGTGCCCGTCCTCGCGCGCCGAGAGTGGCACGCTGCGCAGCGGCTCGCCGGCGTCGAGCCGCACCTCCAGCCGCTCGCCCGGCGCCATCCCCTCGAGCGCCAGCCGCGTGCGCACCCAGTTCATCGGGCACGGCACGCCGGTCAGGTCGAGGACGGTCGCGGTCATGGGGCGAAGAACGGCGTGCTCGCGTAGCGCTCGCCGGAGTCGGGCACGATCGCGACCACGCGGGCGCCCTCCAGCTCCGGCCGGCTGCCCACCTCGACCGCGGCCCACAGCGCCGCGCCGCCCGACATCCCGGCCAGGATGCCCTCGCGCTTTGCGACGGCACGCGCGGTGTCGATCGCGTCCTCGTCGTCGACCGCGACGATCTCGTCGATCGCGTCGAGGTTCACCACGTCCGGGACGAAGCCGGCGCCGATGCCCTGGATCTTGTGCGGGCCCGGCAGCCCGCCCGAGAGCACCGGCGAGGACTTCGGTTCGACCGCCACCACGCGCAGGTCCGGGTTCAGCTCCTTCAGCCGCTCGCCCGCGCCGGTGATCGTGCCGCCGGTGCCCACCCCCGCCACGAACACGTCGACCGAGCCGGCGGTGTCCGCCCAGATCTCCTCGGCGGTCGTGCGGCGGTGGATCTCGGGGTTCGCGGGGTTCGAGAACTGGTCGGGGCGGAAGCAGTCCGGGCACTCCTCGGCGAAGCGCTCGGCCGCCTCGACCGCCTCGTTCATGCCGCCCATCGACTCGGTCTCGCGCACGTCGGCGCCATACAGGCGCAGCAGCGACTCGCGCTCGCGGCTCATCCCCTGCGGCATGAACAGCACGAGCCGGTAGCCCTTCGCCGCGCACACGAACGCGAGCGCGATGCCGGTGTTGCCCGACGTCGCCTCTACGATCGTGGACCTGCCCGGCTCGATCCGCCCCTCCGCCTCGGCCGCGTCGATCATCGCCACGCCGATCCTGTCCTTCACGCTCCCGGCCGGGTTGTAGGCCTCGAGCTTGGCGACGATGTCCGCCCCGCACTCGGGCGCCAGCCGCGTGAGCCGCACCATCGGGGTGCCGCCGACGTGGTCGGCCAGGTTGGTGGGGATCGCCGGCTCCGCCGCGGGGCGGGCGCGCGTCGAGCTCATACCCGAGAGGTTAGGGGCCCGGGCGGCGCGGCTCGGCGGCTCAGCTGCCCGCCGCGGCGGGGTCCAGCTTGAAGTCCTTGGGGAAGGAGTTCGGCTTGCCGAAGCCGATCACGACGCGGTCGCTCTGCTTCATCTTGACCTTGGGCCCGTTCGGCACCTTCTTGCCGTTCAGGTAGGTCTCGAGCACGAGGCCGTTTCCGGCCCGGAAGGCGCCGAGCTGGGTGTTGGTGAACTTGACGCCCCAGATCGTCATGAACTGGCCCAGCTCGAACGGGTAGACCTCGACGGCCTCCATGTGCAGGACGCCCTTCTCGTCGTGCGTGTGGAGCGAGCTCTTGACCTGTCCGTTCTCGATCCCGATGTTGTTCGGGACCTTCTGCTCCTTGCCGTTGACGAAGACCTTGAGCTGGGCGTGCACGTGGTAGATCGTGTCGCTGGGAGCGGGCAGGCCGAGCGCGTTCTCGCGGTCGGTGAGACCCTCGACGAGCGGCTGCCACGGGCCCTGCGTCTCCTGGAGGCCCTCCGCCGCCGCGGCCGGGTCGGCGTCGCCGCCGCGGCCGGTGAGCGCGACGATCGCGATGATCGCGCCGACCGCGAGCAGCACGGCGAGCGCGCCGCCGATCCGGGTGACGCGGGCCCTGCGCTGAGCGGCCTCGCGCTCCTGGCGCTCGCGCTCCTCGCGCTCGCGCCGTAGCCGTTCCTTCTCCTCCTTGCGACTGGCCATGCGGCGCCAGAGGCTAGCGAGGACTCTTGACGTCGGCTGAAGCGGCTGCGCGCCGGGCGCCCTGCGCTCAGCGCAGCGCGTGAGAGAAGTACGTGTCCACGCCGGTCGGGGACCGGTCCACGAACCAGACGGACCGGGCGTAGCGGGTCGAGCTCGCCCTCGTGAGCGCGGCCCACTCGTAGCGGGCGGGGTTGCCGATCGTGCGGGCCGCGAACTCGAAGCGGACCGTGCGCGCGCGCGTGCGGCGGACGGTCGCGGCGCCGACCCGGTTGCCGTAGCCGCAGCGGAAGACCCCGAGCCTGCCGCGGTGGCGCCCGACGAAGTACGCGCACTGGCTGGTCCCGTTGGCGACGTTCGACGGCTTCAGGTAGAGCATCGGCGCGTTGGTGCTCGAGGCCGGGTTCGCGATCGTGCCGCCCGCGACCGACAGCGTGTGCACGAGCCGGCCGCCGCCGTGCCCGTGGGTCGCGCGCACGATGTCCACGGACCCGCTGCTGACGCCCTGCGGCTGGTCGAAGAGGTCCCCGGCGGGGTCCTTGAAGACGGACGAGCTGGCCGCGGCGCCGGGAGCGGTGAGAGCCATGGCGAGAAGCGCGAGGGCGATGGCGGCCGGCAGCCTGGACATGCGCCCAGCGATACCCGCCTGCGGCGGTCGCTACCGAGGGTGGCGCGCGGCCGTCCGCAGCAGCTCCGCGAGGATCTCCGCGCCGTGCGTCCAGAGGATCCCGCCGCCCGCGTCGGGGAGGACGCGGCGCCGCGCGCCGGGGATGCGGCGCTCGAGCGTGGCGCCGAGGTCGGGCGAGTGCACGGCGCTCGCGTCGTGGCGCCCGTACCAGAGGTCCACCGGCACATCGAGGTCCTCGAGCGCGAAGGGCCAGGGCGCCATGGCGAGCGCGGTGTCGCGCGCGTAGCCGGCTGGTCCCTGGGCGAAGCCCTCGGCGAGAGCCCGTCTGTACGCCCGCTCGAAGGCGGGCTCGGTGTAGAGCTCGCGGTCGAGCTCCGAGCTCGTGTCCACGACCATCTCCCACAGGCCGTCCGCCGTGAACGACGAGAACGCGGCCTCCGCGCCGGCGGGATCGTCGCGCGCTAGCTCCACCAGGCCGCGGAGCTGCGGATCGAGGCGGGTCTCGAAAGCCGGGTGGCTCAGCTCGTCGCTGCCGGCCACGATCGCGACCGCCTCCACGGCGCCGGCGGCCGCGCACGCGAGCGCGAACGGAGCGCCCTGCGAGAAACCCACGGCGACCGCGCCGCCCGGGACCAGCTCGCGCGCGTCCGCGGCCCAGCCGAGCAGCGTGCGCCCCGGATCGGGATCGGAGGCGCCGAGGCCCGGCCGGTCGGCCGATACGAGCCGCACGCCCAGCTCCGGGAGCGCCTCGGTGGCGAAGCCGAGCGCGCGGCTCGTGGCCGCGCCCGGGCAGAGGAGGACCGGGGTGCCGCCGGCCGGCCCCCACTCCGACCACGCGAGCGTGCGCCCGCCGGGGAGCTCGATCGTGCCGAGGCGCTCCGGTTCGGCGATGCCTGGCGCGCCGCGGTCCCGGGCGGTCAGAAGACCCAGCGCACGCGCTTGCCGCCGCGGCTCGCGACGTAGCGGTCGTCGTCGCCGCGGAGGTCGCCCGTGACCTTCCAGCCCTTGTACTCGAAGCGCCGCACGCCCGACGGCGGCGGCGTCATCCCGAGCGCCTTCTTGTGCGCGCCGCGGGCGACCGAGCGCGCCGTGGAGCAGGACACGCCGACAGCGCGGATCTTGCGGATGTCGGTGCCCTCGTAGCGGGTGCCGGCGTACGGGTTCACGATCGGGTCGCACGCACGCGACTCCGCGGCGCCGGCGCTCGGGGGCAGGGCGAACGCGAGCAGGAGCGTGGAGACCGCGAGCGCGCGGCGCGGTCTGGAGCTGGTCGTCATGCGGCGGCAGGCTAGCCGCTTCGGCGCGCCGCGGCGCGCCTCTAGCGAGGCGCGAGCAGGCGCGTGCGGCGGCGGGTCTCCTGGCGGGCGTTGGCGCGGTCGGCGGTTGCGGCGGCGATCGACACCGAGAGCGTGCCGCGGCGCCGCAGCTCCCTCCGGACGGCCGCGCGCAGGCGAAGCGGCACGACCACCGCGCCCCCGTCGGTCGCGACCTCGGCAGGGCGCTTCACGATGCTCGCCCCGCCTCGTGTCAGGTCGAGCGTGCCCCGGCAGCCGCTCTTGCAGAGCACGCGCACGTCCACGAGGCCGCCGGCGGACGCGCGGAGCGGCTTGCCGGTGAGCCGGACGGGGCACGTCCGGGGGATCTCGGCGGCTGGATCCGCCGGCGCGAGATCGTCGACGACGACGGTGTCGTTCGCGCGCGTGCAACCGGGCACCGTGTACGCGACGCGGGCCCCGTCCGTGTCGGGCTCGTGCCCGGAGGCGCCCTCCCAGCCGAGGCGCGCGAGGACCCGCCGGTTGCCGTCGAGGCCGGCGACCTCGATCGCGCTCTTGCGCGTGTTCCCGTAGATCACCTGCTGGTGGTAGACGATCCGGTCGCCCGCGAGCCGGAA
>DASVVS010000133.1:0-2801 GCA_036386455.1 Thermoleophilaceae bacterium | reverse complement strand
CAGGCTCCAGATCGCGCCGGCCACGACCTCCGGCGCCTCGATCGGCACGAGGTGGGACGAGTCCGCCTCGTGCAGCTCGGCGCCGGGGATCAGACGCGCCAGCGCCTCTGAGGGCTCGCGCCACATCGCTGCGGTGTGCACCCCGGTGACGAGGATCACCGGGGTGTCGACGCCGCGCAGGCTCGCCGCCGGCACGGACCAGCTCGCCGCGGCGCCGAGGTCGGCCGCGAAGGCGCGCGGGTAGCGCAGCGACTGCTCGCCGCGTGCCGGTCCGGCGGCCGCCAGGCCGCGCTGGCCGCACAGCTCCAGGCTGAACCGGCTGATCGCCGCGACCGCCCCGCTCACGGTCCCCACCTCCTCCACCGCGGCCTGCATTCGCGCCATCGCCGCGGCGCCGTTCGACCCCAGCCAGAGCATCGGCGGCTCGACGAGAACGGCCGCCCGCACGAGGCCCGGCTCGCGGAGCAGCACGTCGAGGGCCACGAGCCCGCCGAAGCTGTGCCCGCAGATCAGCGCCGGGGCGGCGCCGAGGGAGCGCAGCAGCGCGATCAGGTCGTCGCCGTGCTCCTCCACGCTCGCCGCGCCGAGCTCCGAGCTCGCCCCGTAGCCGCGGCGGTCGTAGCGGATCGTCCGGAACGAGCCCGAGACCAGCTCGAGGACCTCGTCCCAGCTCGTCCGCGTGGACGCCGTGCCGTGCACGAGGACCAGCGGCGGGCCCTCGCCGCGCTCCTCGTGGGCGATCTCCACTAGGTCCGGGCGAGCGAGCGGATCGCGTCCGCCACGGCCTCGGGGCGCTCGTTCGGAACGAGGTGCCCGGAGTCGCACTCGCGCAGCTCGGCCCCCGGGATGATCCCGGCCAGCGCCACCGCGGGGTCGCGGTAGGGCGCCGGCGTGCGGGTGCCGGCCACCAGCACGACCGGCGTGGCGATCGCCCGCAGCGCACGCGGCGGTGCCGACCAGTTGCTCACGGCCCCGAGGTCGGCGGCGAAGGCACGCGGGTACGCGAGCGTGGCGGTGGCGCGCTCGCGGCCCACGACGTCGAGCGCCTGCGGGCCGCACACGACGCGGGTGAACGCCGCGAACGCCCCGTTCGACCCGTGTGCCGCGGCGCCCTCCTCGATCGCCGCGCGCTGCTGCGACACCGCCTCCGCCCCGCGCTCGGAGAGCCACAGCATCGGCGGCTCGATCAGCACCGCCGCCCTGACGAGACTCGGCTCGCGCACGATCGCGTCAAGGCAGGTCATCGCTCCGAGGCTGTGGCCGCAGAGCAGCGCCGGGGCGGCGTCGAGCGCGCGCAGGAGCGCGATCAGGTCGTCGGCCTGCTCCTCGATCGTGGTGCCCCTGTAGCCCTCCGGCTCGCCGCTCTCGCCCCAGCCGCGGCGGTCGTAGCGGATCGTGCGGAACTCGCCGGACACGAGCTCGGCCACCTCGTCCCAGATCGAGCGCATCGACGCCGTCCCGTGCACCAGCACGAGCGGCTCGCCGCTGCCCGCCTCCTCGTAGGCGAGCTCCACGCCCGCCCCCTCGACGGTCGCCGCGCTCACTTAACCGGGTAGAAGCGCCGCATCGCCTCGAGGGTGAACCAGCGCGGGCTCATGCTGCCGAGCAGGACGGTCGCACGCGTTGCGGCGCCCGGCAGCACCACTCGCTTGCCGCGGTCGAGCCCGTCCACGGCGGCGCGGGCCACGTCCTCGGGCGACACGGACACGCCCGGGATGTTCATCAACCCCTCGTCCACCCCGGCGACCTCGCCGAACTCGGTCGGGACCGGGCCCGGGCACAGCGAGGTGGCCGTCACGCCGGTGCCGTGCAGATCGGCGGTCATCGCGTCGGTGAGGCTGAGCACGAACGCCTTCGTCGCGCCGTAGGTCGCCTGGCGCGGGACCGGCTGGAACGCCGCCACGGACGCCACGTTCAGCACCGCGCCGGCGCCCCGGCGCACCATCCCCGGCACGAACGCGTGGCAGAGGTGGAGGAGCGCCTCGACGTTGATGCGCACCATGTTCAGCTCGTTCTCGGCGTCCTGCTCCTGGAAGAGGCCGCCCGTGCCGAAGCCGGCGTTGTTCACGAGGACACTGACAGCCCGGGCGCGGCCCTCGACAGTCTCGATCAGCTTCGCGCGGGCGTCCGGCGAGGTGAGGTCGCAGGTCTCGACCTCCGCGCGCACGCCGTGCTCGCCCGACAGCTCCTCGGCCAGCGCCTCGAGCCGCTCGCGGCGCCGCGCCACCAGCGTCACGCCGTGCCCGCGCGCGGCGAGCTGGCGCGCGATCTCGGCGCCGATCCCGGACGACGCTCCGGTGATCAGCGCGGTGGTGGACGGGCTGGGCGGCGGGAGCGCCATCGGCCGGGCGAGCCTACTCCGTACAATCGCGGCATGCCCCCCGAAGACGACCCGTTCGGCGGAATATTCGGCGACCCGGAGGAGCTCCGGCGCCGGATGGCCGAGCTGGCGGAGCAGATGCAGGGCGCTCAGCAGGTGGCGTGGGCCGACAACGCGATCAAGCTCGCGGTCGAGATGACGGTGGCCGGGATCAACCGGCTGAACCTCCAGGGGAACGCCGAGCAGCAGGCGGCCGAGGTGCGCGCCGCGATGGGCGTGCTGTTCCCCGAGGCCGTCACGCTCGTGCGCGAGGCGCGGCTCGGCTTCGGCGCGAACTAGGTCTAGAACCTGAGCACGTTGTTCATCCGGGCCCCCTTGGAGGCTGGGAGGTGTCGAAGCCACCAGTCCCAAGGAGGACACCGGATGAAGCTCCACGGTAACGCCGAGCTCAGCCTGAACAAGCGCCGGCGCCTGGTTCGCC
>DASVVS010000132.1:0-6014 GCA_036386455.1 Thermoleophilaceae bacterium | reverse complement strand
CGGGCGAGCGGATCGAGCCGCACGTCGGCGAGTTCGACGCGGGCATGACCTTCACGCGCTGGTTCTGGCAGATCGAGCTCGACGAGCGGCACGAGCCGACCGGCCGCGACATCGTGGCGGACGGCCCGCGCGAGCCGCGCTGACCCTCGCAGGGTGGACATACGTACGGCCGCCCGCGCAATCCGCGGCGACCGGATTTAAGATCGGCTTCCGCGATGGCCGCCAACGTTCTGGATCCCGCATATGGCGGCGTCGCCGACGCGATCCAGACGAGCGGCTCGATCGCTGCCGGGTCCAACCAGCTGACGATCGCCGGCGGGTTCTCCGCCTCCGACGTCGGCAAGGTCGTTCTCGTCGGCGGTGCCGGCGCGACGGTCAACCTGGGGGCCACGAACGGCGGAACGGCCGTTCCGCGTCCGTATCGAGGCTGGATCAGCCAGGTCGCGGGTGGCGTGGCGTCGATCGTGACAGCGAAGGGCGGGTCGACCGCGATGAACGCAACGACCTCGCAGACGAACACGGCGGTCGCCTACGGCACGAACCTGTACGACGCGATCGTCGCCGCGCAGGCGACGGGCGACGCGATCGAGATTCCCCCCGGCGACTACATCTTCGTCGGCGTGGTCACGCAGCCGATCAAGCGGATGTTCGGCGGGGGTCGCTCGACGCGGATCTTGATGAGCAACGACTGGTCCGCGTTCCGCCCTACCGCCGGAGCCGGCCTGACCGGATCGGCGATGCCTCTCGGGACGGATGCGGCCCTCGGGGCGACGTCGATCACGCTTGCCAGTCCACCGAGCGGGATCGGAAACGGGGACGTTGTGTTCCTCGGCTCCAGCGACGTCTGGGAGCCGAGCGGGACCGACTCGGATGCGCTCGCGACCACGAAGGGCGAGTTCGTTCGCATCCAGCAGGTGCAGGGCTCGACGGTCTACCTGGAGTCGCCGCTAGCCGACACGTACCTCGTCGCCAGCGGAGGGCAGCTGCAGGCGTTCGGGTTCGCGCAGAGCATCGACGTCTCGAGCATGCGTTTCGTCAACGCCACTCCGAACGTCATCAACTACACCGCGTCCAGTCCGTTCTCGCTCGCGCAGTACGGCGGTGGCTCCGGCGTCTTCTACTTCCTCCGCTACCGCGGCGTCCGAGTCTCCAACATCGAGTTCGAGGGAACGGCCGCCGGGCAGGTCTTCCTGTCGAACTGCTTCGACTTCGAGATCGACCGCATCAAGCTCAGAGACACGTCCCAGCTGGGCACCTATGGCTATGGCATCTCACTGTTCGCCTCGCAGTGGGGTGAGGTGAGCAACTCCGCCGCACGCCGCTCGTCCGCGCTGTTCAACGCGCAGGGCGTCCTCGCGAACGCGACCGGGCAGGCGAACATGCCGACGCGCTGGGTCACGGTCCGCGATTGCACCTCGTTCCAGGGCCAGCACGAGCCGTTCCTCTGCCACGTGACCTGCGAGCTCATCGACTTCGTCGACTGCCGTGTCTTCGGCGGCTCGTTCTACCCGACCGAGACCACGCACTCGTCGGGCTTCCGCATCTTCGGCCGCCGCTGCAAGCTCATCGACCCCGTCGTCGAGGGTCTCGCGGGGACCGCGATCGTCGTCGCCGGGAAGTACTGCGAGATCCACAACCCGATCATTCGCGGCATCGTCCCCGACTTCCAGAGGAGCCGGGGCATCGTGCTGAACGGCGGCAACCCGGGCGCGGTCGGCACGCTGATCCGCGACGCGGACATCGCTGACGTCGCGCAGACCGCGGCGAACAGCGAAGGGCACGCCATCATCGTCGCCAACGGCGCCACGGGCACTCGGATCATCGGCCGCAACGAGGTGCGTAACGTCGGCGGTTACGGAGTCTGGGACAGCGACGTGACGAACTCCACCGTCATCGACGGCCTCACAGGCGTGAATCACGGCTCTCCGAGCTCGTCCTTCACGCCGTATCTGATTCAGCACGACGCCGCGACCGCCAGCCCCAACTACCGCAACATCAGGGCGAGCCTCCAAAGCACGACGAATCGCGTGACGAACCGCACCGCGGCGATCGACAATCGCTACGCCCAGTTCACGGCGAACGGCACCATCGTCATCCCTGACGGGGTTACGAGGGTCCGTTGCCGCGCGGGTGGCGGGGGCGGCGGGGGCGGGGGCGGGGGGTCCGCGGCGAGTACGCAGCTTCAGGCCGGGGGCGGCGGAGCGGGCGGAACCATCGCCGAGGCCCAGATCGCCGTCACGCCGGGAGAGACGCTCACGATCAACATCGGCGCCGGCGGGGCCGGGGGCTCAGGGGGCGCGGCAGGCGGCAGCGCTGGAACGGACGGGGGCGTAGGGGGCAACACGACGGTCGTCAACAGCAGCAGCGTGACGCTGCTGACCGCCATCGGTGGCGCGCGCGGGCGCGCGAGCACCGCGAGCTCAACCACGGCGGGGCTCGGTGGCCTGTACGGAGGGACGAACAACGCCGCAAACGGTCTCCAACCCGCGGGCTCCGGCGGCGCGGGCGACACGAAGGGCATGGGGCCGTTCGTATGCGTCGTCGGCGGCGGCGGTGGCGGCGCGGCCACCGCCACGAACGGCGGCGGAGCGGGCGGGAGTCTCGCCGCCGGCGCGACGCTGCAGAGTCAGTCGCCCGGGGCGCCGGGCGCGTCGGGCACGGCAAACGGCAGCTCGGCTGCGGCGGCGACCTATCCCGGCTGCGGCGGCGGCGGTGGTGGGGGCGGTGCCGCGGGGCCGGGTGCCGGCGGCAACGGGGGCGCCGGCGCCGCTGGCCAGGTCGAGCTCTGGTGGTAGCGACCGCCGAGTGCGGCCGCTAAGAGCGGGCCGCGACATCGTGGCGGACGGCCCGCGCCCGCCGCGCTAGGTGCCGCACCGGTAGATTCGCGCGGTGGCTCAGACCACCCCACAGGCACGGGCGATGGCGCTGGGGCTGCGCGCCCTGCGCGTCGTGGCCGGGTCGGACGTGATCGACCGCGTCGGGCTGCGGGGCCCCGCCGAGCGGATCGTCGCCCGGGCGTCGGCCGACGGGTTCCGAGCGGCCGGGGCCGCCTCACGGGTCTTCACGGCCACGACCCGGCTCGCCGGACCGGCACGGCCCAAGAGGGCCGGCGGCGGCGACCTGTTCGATCTCACCCCCACGGACGAGCAGAAGTTCCTGGTGGAGGCGTTCGGGAGCTTCGCGGCGGAACGCCTGCGCGCCGCCGCGGGCGCGGCGGACGAGGCCGGGGCACCGCCGCCGGAGGTTCTCGCGGGGAGCGTGGAGCTCGGCGCGGCGATGCTCGGGATCCCGGTGGAGCTCGGAGGCGCGCTCGAGGAACGTTCGGCGGTGACGGGCGTGCTGATCGGCGAGGCGCTGGCAGGTGGCGACATGGGACTCGCCGTCGCGTGCCTGGCGCCCGCGGCCGTGGGCACGGCGCTCGGGTTGTGGGGCGACGCCGGCCAGCAGGCGCGTTACCTCCCCGAGCTCGCGGGCGATGATCCGCCGGCCGCCGCCCTCGCGCTGCTCGAGCCGCGACCCCTGTTCGACCCGTTCGGCCTCGCGACCACCGCCCGGCGGGTCGGGGGCGACTACGAGCTGAGCGGTGTGAAGTCGCTCGTCCCGCGCGCCGCTGACGACGAGCTCTTCCTCGTGGCGGCGCAGCTCGACGGCGCGGGCCCGGCGCTGTTCGTCGTGGAGTCGAGCACCGCGGGCGTCGGCGTCGAGGCCGAGCCCGCGATGGGGGTCCGCGCGGCCGCCACCGGCCGCCTCACCCTGGAGGGTGTGCGGCTGCCCGAGGCCGCGCTCGTCGGCGGCGGAGAGCCGCAGGTGTACTCCGAGTGCGTGCAGCGCGCGCGCCTGGCGTGGTGCGCGCTGGCCGTCGGCACGGCGCAGGCCGTCCTCGACTACGTCGTCCCGTACGTGAACGAGCGCGTGGCGTTCGGCGAGCCCGTGAGCCACAGGCAGGCCGTCGCCTTCTCGGTCGCCGACATCGGTATCGAGCTGGAGGCGATGCGCCTGTTGACGTACCGCGCCGCCGCGCTGGCCGACCGCGGCGAGCCGTTCGCGCGCGAGACCGCCATCGCGCGGAGCCACTGCGCGCGGCATGCGATGACGATCGGGTCGAAGGGCGTGCAGCTGCTGGGCGGCCACGGCTACGTCCGCGAGCACCCGGTCGAGCGTTGGTACCGCGACCTGCGGGCGGTCGGACTGGTGGAGGGAGCGCTGCTCGTCTGACGATGATCAGTCTCGAGACACCGAGGAAGTTCCGGCCGCTCGTGGAGCAGGCGCACCAGGTCGCCGCCGAGGTGCTGCGACCGATCTCGCGCAGGTACGACCGCGCTGAGCACACCTACCCGAAGGAGCTCGACATGCTGGCGGCCGTCATCGAGGGCGCCGGCACCGGAGGCGGGATCTCCGGCGCGGGCGCGACCGGCGTCCGGCGCGCGGAGGGCTCGGACGAGGGCAATCGCAACGGCAGCAACATGGCGAGCTGCCTGAGCATCATCGAGATCGCCTGGGGGGACGTGGCGCTGCTCCTCTCGCTGCCGCGACAGGGACTCGGCAACGCGGCGATCGCGTCGGTCGCCGACGAGGAGCAGCTCGAGCGCTTCGAGGGGCGCTGGGCGGCGATGGCCATCACCGAGCCCGCCGCGGGCTCGGACTCGGCCGCGATCCGGACCACCGCCACCCTCGAGGGCGACGAGTACGTGCTCAACGGGGAGAAGATCTTCGTCACCGCGGGCGAGCGCGCCGACCTCGTGGTCGTATGGGCGACGCTCGACGCGAGCAAGGGGCGTGCGGCGATCAAGTCGTTCGTCGTCGAGCGCGACAACCCCGGTCTGAAGCTCGACCGGCTGGAGAAGAAGCTCGGGATCCGAGCGTCCGACACGGCCAACTTCGTGCTCGAGGACTGCCGGATCCCGAAGGAGAACCTGCTCGGCAGCCCCGACATCGAGACCGGGTTCGCCGGCGCCATGCAGACGTTCGACAACACGCGGCCGCTGGTCGCCGCCATGGCCGTTGGCGTCGCGCGCGCGTGTCTCGACGAGACGCGGGCGAAGCTCGCAGATGCCGGCATCGTCCCGGACTACGACGCCTCGCCGGCGCTCCAGCCGCACGCCGCCGCGGAGCTGATCCGCATGGAGGCCGACCACGAGGCGGCGCGCCTGCTCACGCTCGAGTCGGCCTGGATGGCGGACAACCGGAAGCCGAACTCGCTCCACGCGTCGATGGCGAAGGCCAAGGCGGGACGCGCCGGGGTGGACATAGCGCTGGGGTGCGTCGAGCTGTGCGGGAGCGTCGGCTACGCCGAGGACGACCTGCTCGAGAAGTGGGCTCGCGACGCGAAGATCCTCGACATCTTCGAGGGGACCCAGGAGATCCAGCTCCTGGTGGTCGCGCGGCGGCTGCTCGGGAAGAGCTCGGCGGAGCTGCGCTAGCGAGGACGACCGCAGGTCGCGTGGTACGGCTCGCCGGGCAGCGCCTCCGCCCACTGCGCCGGGATGCTCTGGACGTCCATCCATATCCGCTGCTCCCGACTCCGAAGCGCGCTGACCAACCGCTCGACCATCGGGCGGTCCTCGCGGGCGTACGAGATGAAGGCGTCGTAGTACCCGGCGGCTTTCGTCTCCGGCGACGCTCCCGACTCGCGAGAGTCAGTTCCGACCGTGTGCAATGGCTTCGATCCAGGCGCTACGACCAGCGCTCAAGGATCGCAGACCGGCGAGCCCCGGAAGCTACTTCGGGTCGCTGTACGGCGGCGGCTCGGGCTCGCCCGACGTCGAGCCGCCCTTGCGCGGCACCCGCACGTGGTAGGTCTTCGACTTCGCGGGTGCATTCGCGCCGTCGCCCCCGAAGAGGGCGGTCACGCGGTAGAGGCCGACGTCGCGGAGGCGCACCTTCTTGAGGAACGAGCCGTCGGCGCGGGCGGGCACGGTGCGCCCGTAGAAGCGCTGCCAGCGGTTGCGGACCTTCTTCTCCACGAGGATCGACAGCGACTGCTTCGCCGGCGTCACGCTGCCGCGCATCTTCAC
>DASVVS010000131.1:0-37025 GCA_036386455.1 Thermoleophilaceae bacterium | reverse complement strand
GCGACGTCCATGTAGCCGCGGAACCGCTCCGCCGTGCCGCAGTACTCCGGCGCGGCGGTGCGCTTGCAGAGCGTCTCGAGGAAGTCGCTCACCAGGTCGTGGTAGTGCAGGCTCGACTCGCGCCCGGCGGCCGGGTCGGTGCCGGTCGAGTAGAGCGACCAGGCGCCGGTGTCGTGGGCCGCGGCGTCGGCGCGCGCGGCGGCGTCGCCGGACTCGGCGAGCGCCCGCGCGCGCGGATCGCCCGTGAGCGTGGCCACGTCGCCCAGCCCGATCACCGCCTGCAGGAAGCCGTTGTAGACGTGCAGGTCCGGCGCGTAGCTGTAGAGCAGGTAGTGGGGGCCGCCCGGGCGGTCCACGCGGACGCCGTTCGGCGGCGGCGTCTCGAACAGGGCGAGCGCGCGCAGCGCGGCCTCGCGGTAGGCGGGCTCGGCGAGCCGGCCGGCCGCCCGGGCCAGCGCCTGGGCGCCGGTCGCCTGGGCCATCCCGCTCGCCCAGGGCGGCGAGCCGGAGCCGAACCGGAACAGGTACTCCCACGCCATCACGCCGCCGCGGTCGCTCGCGAGCGCCAGCATCTCGTCGAGCAGCGCGCGCAGCGCCTCGTCCTCCTCCGCGCCCCAGAGGCCGTTCGCGCGCCCGAACGTGCCGAGCACCTGGATCTGGATGCCCTGGCCCGTGTAGTACTGCCAGACGATCTCGCTGCCGGCGAACTCCACCCGCTGGCCGTTGGAGAGCAGGCGCCCCTCCGACCACCATTCGCGGTTGCGGGCGACCGTCAGGAACACGGCGGGCAGCCGCGACGGCGTGAGCTGGCCCTGGGCCGCGATCAGCTCGGCGTTCGCGAGCGCTCCGCCCAGCGCGGACTTGCGCGCGCCCGTGAGCTTCTTGTACGTCTTTCGCGCCAGGTTGTAGGTGGCGCGGTGGGCGTCGTGGGTGGCCTGGTCGATCTGGCCCTCGGCCAGGAGCCGCGCCAGCTCGCCGCGCACGGTCGGCTTGGATTGGGCGGAGCGAACCCGGCTCGCCTGCCGGATCGAGGCGGATGCGGGTGGCGCCGGCAGGTCGGCCGCGGGCAGGTGCGGATCGTCACGAGCGATCACGCGATCGCCGTCGAGGACGAGCACGGGCGACGCTGTGGCGCCGCTCGCGGCGGTCAGCCCGATTAGCAGGGCAATCAGGGGGGCGAGTAGGGTTCTCTGGCGCACGGTTCCGATCCTAGGGGCCGGGTAACGCTTTCCCGTCCCCGCCGAAAAGGAGCCAGCAAGTTGACAACGGAGTCCGCCAGCATCGATTTCGAGGTCAGCCTGCCGACGCACGACGGCTCCGGTCCGGACCAGGACGAGGAGTTCTGCGAGATCGTGCAGGACGGCGAGCGCCGGCGGATCCGCTTCCACGACTACGACGAGATCTACTCGATCCCCGGTCTGTACGAGCACCTCTTCTACGAGCTGCTCGAGTGCGACTCGCCGCGCACCGTCGCCGAGTCGCTGCGCGACCAGCTCGCCGCGACCGGGCGCGAGCCCGCGGATCTGCGCGCGTTCGAGGTCGGCGCCGGCAACGGCATGGTCGGCCGTGAGCTGGCCGAGCTCGGCGTGAGGACGATCGTGGGCGTGGACATCATCCCCGAGGCGAAGATGGCCGCCGAGCGCGACCGCCCGGGCGTGTACGAGGACTACCTCGTGCTGGACCTGACGAGCATCCCGCCGGACACGAAGCGCGACCTCGAGGGGCGCGGCTTCAACTGCATGGTGACCGTCGCCGCGCTGGGCTTCGGCGACATCCCGCCGAACGCGTTCGCCGAGGCCTACAACCTCGTGGAGCAGGGCGGTCTCGTCGCGTTCAACATCAAGGAGGACTTCATCTCCGACGGCGACGGCAGCGGCTTCTCGCGCCTCATCAAGCAGGGGCTGGCCGACGGCGCCCTCGAGGTGCGCTCCGAGCGCCGCTACCAGCACCGCCTCTCGGTGTCGGGCGACCCGCTCTACTACGTGGCCCTCGTGGCCGAGAAGCGCGCCGATCTTCCGATCGAGTAGCCGGTCTTATCCTGGTCTTACGGGTAGTTCAGAGACCGTTGAGGTAGCGCTGCTGAAGTCTCTCCCGTGATCGGCACACCCCCAAGTGACGGTCCGCCCCCGCGCGGTCCCCGGCATCTTTGGACTGGAGACTGGCTCTCCGAGTCCGAGCGAGCCCGGAGGGCCGCCGAGGAGGCGGCGGCAGAGCTGGAGCGCGCCGCCGCCGAGCGGCAGGCGGCTGCCGCGCCCGAGCAACATACGCGAGTCCACGAGCGGGTCGGCGGAGCCGCCGCCCCCTCCAGGTCTCGGGCGCGGCGGCGCCTGTCGGTTCCCGCCCTGGTCGCGATCGTGCTGGCCATCGCGGCGCTGGCGTTCGGCGCCGGCTACCTGCTGGTGGGCGACGACACTCCCGATCCCCTTCCCGCCGTCTCCGGCGAGCCGCTCAAGCCGCGCAAGGGCCAGACGCGCGCCAGCGCCGTGTACGCCAAGGCCTCGCCCGCCGTCGTCTCGGTCCGCGCCGGCAGCGGCTCTGGCACCGGCTTCCTGACGGACGGCGAGGGCCAGCTCGTCACGAACGCGCACGTGGTCGGCGCCAGCAAGCGCGTGACGGTCAAGTTCGGCGAATCCGCGTCGGTCGACGCCGACGTGCTCGGCACCGACCCCTCGAGCGACCTCGCGGTGCTGAGCATCGAGGCGAGCGACATACCCAAGGGCGTGAAGGCCCTGCAGTTCGCGGACTCGCGCACCGTCCAGGTGGGCGACCTCGCGATCGCGATCGGCAACCCGTTCGGCCTCGATCGCACCGCCACCGAGGGAATCGTCTCGGGGCTCGGCCGCTCGATCGAGGCCCCCAACGGCTTCTCGATCGACCAGGTCATCCAGACCGACGCGCCGATCAATCCCGGCAACTCGGGCGGCCCGCTGCTCGACGACGCCGCCCGCGTGATCGGCGTGAATTCGCAGATCGCGACGGCCGGCTCCCAGGGCAACGTGGGCGTGGGCTTCGCGGTCCCCTCGAACACCGTGCGCCAGGTGGTGCCGCGGCTGGCCCGCGGCGAGACGATCGACCGCGGCTACCTCGGCGTCGAGACCGGCGACTCGCCCAGCGGCGGCGCCGAGATCGGCTCGACCGTGCCCGGCGGCCCCGCCGATCGCGCCGGCCTGCTCGCCGGCGACGTCATCAAGAAGGTCGGCGGCGAGGACGTGGACGAGTCCTCGGACGTGTCGGCGATCATCGCCACGCGCGCGCCCGGCGACGAGGTCGAGGTGGAGGTGGACCGCGGCGGCACCGTCGAGAAGGTCAAGGTCCGCCTGGGCGAGCGGCCGGCGCGAACCCCGTGACATGTCGTTCGCCGAGCCAACCGTCCTGCTGGGGCTGCTCGCGCTCCCCGTACTGGTCCTCTGGTACCTCGGCGAGCAGCGGCGCCGGCGCGTAGCCGCCGAGGCGTTCGCCGCCCCCGCACTCCACCCCTCGGTCGCGCCGCTGCGCCCGCGCTGGCGCCGGCACGTGCCGCTGGTGGCGCTGGCCCTGGCGCTCGCCGTGCTGCTGCTGGCGGCGGCCCGGCCGCAGCGCACGGTCGCGGTGCCGATCGAGCGCGCCTCGATCATGCTGACCACCGACGTGTCCGGCTCGATGACCGCGACCGACGTCAAGCCCAACCGCCTCGTGGCCGCCAAGCGCGCCGCGCGCGGCTTCGTGGACACGGTGCCGGCGCGCGTGAACGTCGGGATCGTCGCGTTCAACCAGCAGTCGCGCGTGCTCCAGTCGCCGACGGTCGACCGCGAGCAGGTGAAGGTCGCCATCGACTCGATGGAGCCGAGCGGCGGCACCGCCACCGGCGAGGCCATCCTCGCGTCGCTCCGCTCGTTCGACCGGCGGCCGGGGCCGACGGGCCGGCGCCCGCCCGCGGCGATCGTGCTGCTCTCCGACGGCGCCTCCACCAGCGGGCAGGACCCGATCGCCGCCGCCCGCGAGGCCAAGCGCCAGGGGGTCCGCGTGTACACCGTCACGCTCGGCACTCCGGGCGGCACGATCACCGTGCCGCGCGAGGGCGGCGGCACGGTCACGCAGCCGGTGCCGCCCGACCCCGAGTCGCTCGAGGAGATCGCCCGAGCGAGCGGCGGCAGGGCGTTCACCGCCGACACCGCCAGGGGCCTCGCCGAGGTCTACGAGCAGCTCGGCTCACAGCTTTCACACCGCGACGAGAAGCGGCAGGTCACCTCCGCCTTCGCCGGGGGCGGGCTCGTCCTGCTCCTGATGGCGGCGGCCATGTCGCTGCGCTGGTTCGGCCGTTTGATCTGACCATGAAGAGGAGACCGAGATGACCTACGAACACGACCCGACGGCCGCTCTTCGCGAGGAGCCGCGGCAGGCGCTGAGCGAGGCGCTGAGCGAGATGAAGCGGGTGATCGTCGGCCAGGACGCGATGCTCGAGCGGCTGATGGTGTCGCTGCTCGCCGGCGGCCACGTGCTGCTCGAGGGCGTACCCGGGCTGGCCAAGACGCTGACGGTCAAGACGCTTGCCGAGGTGCTCGGCGGCACGTTCAAGCGGATCCAGTTCACGCCGGACCTCGTGCCGTCGGACCTCGTCGGCACGCGGATCTACCGCCCGGACACGGGCCGCTTCGACGTGGAGCTCGGGCCGGTCTTCGGCAACTTCCTGCTCGCCGACGAGATCAACCGCGCGCCCGCGAAGGTCCAGTCCGCGCTGCTCGAGGTCATGCAGGAGAAGCAGGTCACGATCGGCGGCCAGACGTTCCAGGTGCCGCGGCCGTTCCTCGTGCTCGCCACCCAGAACCCGATCGAGGCCGAGGGCACCTACCCGCTGCCCGAGGCGCAGGTGGACCGCTTTCTGATGAAGATCCTCGTGGACTACCCGACGCGCGGGGAGGAGGCCGCGGTGGTCGGCCGGTCGCTCGGCCTGCCGCCGGAGGTCCGGGAGCTGCTCACGCTCGAGGAGCTCCAGCGCTTCGGAGAGGCGACTCGAACCGTGCTGGTGGATCGCGACGTGATCGGCTACACGGTCGCGATCGCGGACGCCACGCGGCGGCCGGCCGCGTACGGGCTCGACACGCTCGAGCCGCTGATCGAGTGGGGCGCCAGCCCGCGCGGGCCGATCGGGCTCGTGCAGGCGGCGCGGGCGCTCGCGCTGCTGCGCGGCCGCAGCTACGTGAGCGCGGGCGACGTTCGCGACCTGGCGGCCGACGTGCTGCGCCACCGGATCGTGCTCTCGTACGAGGCGCTGAGCGAGGACGTGACCGCCGACGACGTGATCGAGCGCGTGGTGAGCGCGGTGATGGGGCCGCGCGCCGACCAGATGCACCCGCAGACCGTGCAGCAGCACCAGCCGCCGCCGCCCCCGCCGCCCCCGATGCAGGTGGCCGGGTGAGGCAGCCGCCGCTCGAGATCCCCGCGGCCCGCCAGGGCCCGGGGCCAATGCCGCAGCGCCTCGTGGAGGTGCTGGACACGCCGGTGGCGCAGCGCGTCTCGGGCGCGCTGCCGGGCGACCGGCGCGCCGCCGGGCTCGGTCTGGGCACCGAGCTGGCGCAGCTGCGGCCGTACGAGCCGGGCGACGACGTGCGCCACATCGACGCTGCCGCGACCGCGCGCACCGGCGAGCCGTACGTGCGGCTGCACGTGCCCGAGCGGACGCTCACGACCTGGCTCGTGGTGGACGTCTCGCCGTCGATGGCGTTCGGCACGGCCACCCGGCTGAAGTCCGACGTGGCCGAGGGCGTGGCGATCGTGATGGCGCGGCTGGCCGTGCGGCGGGCGGGCCGGGTGGCGATGCTCACCTTCGGCGCGGGAGACGCCCGGCTGCAGCGGCCGCGGGCGTCGAAGCCGGGCGTGATGGCGGTCCGCCAGGCGCTCGAGGGCGGCGTGACGCCCGACGGCCTGGGCGATCCGCACTCGCTGGCCCGCGCGCTCAACCACATCCGCAAGGTGGCGGTGCAGCCGGGGCTGGTCGTGCTGGTGTCCGACTTCCGCGACCAGGAGGACTGGGAGCGGCCGCTCGGGGCGCTGGCGATGCGGCATTCGATGGTGGCGGTGGAGATCCGGGACCCGCGCGAGGGGTCGGTGCCCGCGGTGGGGCGGCTCGCGCTGGTGGACCCGGAGACGGGCGAGCGCGTGGAGGTGGACACCTCGCGGCGGGTGGTGCGCGAGCGCTTCGAGGCGATCGAGGCCGAGCGGCGCGAGGACGTGGCGCTCGCGCTCCGGGCCCTGCGGGTCGAGCACGTGGTCCTGTCCACCGCCGGCGACTGGCTGCGCGAGCTGGGGCGGCGGCTGAAGTGAGCTTCGCCGAGCCCACGTTCCTCTGGGCGCTGCTGCTCGTGCCGCTGCTGCTGCTGGCGCTGTTCGTGAGCCGCCGGCGGGCGCGGCGCTACGCGATCCGCTTCACCGCGGCGCCGGCGCTCAAGCTGGCGGGTGCGGTCGTGCCCGCGTGGCGGCGCTACCTGCCCGCGCTGCTGGCGCTGGCGGCGGTGAGCGCGCTCGTGTTCGCCCTGGCCAAGCCGCAGACGACCGTCGCCGTGCCGGTCGAGGAGGCGTCGGTGGTCCTGGTGAGCGACCACTCGCGCTCGATGCTGGCGGAGGACGTGGATCCGGACCGCCTGACGGCCGCCAAGCGCGCCGCGCGCACGTTCATCGACCGGCTGCCGGACGGGATGCGGGTGGGGGCGGTCGCGTTCAACAACATCCCGGACGCCATCCGGGCCCCGAGCCAGAACCACGACGACGCGCGCGGCGTGATCGACGGGCAGGTGGCCGACGAGGGCACCGCCACCGGCGACGCGCTCACCGCCGCGCTCGACCTCCTGCGGCGCGAGCGGCGCGGCCCGCGCAAGCCGCCGGCGGCGATCGTGCTGCTCTCCGACGGCAAGTGGACGGTCGGCCGCAACCCGATCGACGTGGCCGAGGAGTCGAAGCGCCTCGGGGTGCCGATCTACACCGTGAGCCTCGGGACCACGGACGCGACCGTGCCGAACCCCGGCTTCGGGCCGCCGCTGCCGGCCACTCCCGACCCGGAGACGCTGGCCGAGATCGCGCGCGTGTCCGGCGGGCGCGCGTTCTCGGCCGAGAACGGGTCCGAGCTGTCCTCGATCTACGAGACGCTCGGCTCGCGGCTCGGCACGAAGAACGAGAAGCGCGAGATCACCGCCACCTTCGCCGGGGGCGGGCTGGTGCTGCTGCTGCTCGCCGCGGCGGGCTCGGTCCGGCGCGTAGGCCGTCTTCCGTAGTTGCCCCTAACCCCCGGCTGCCTATATACGTAGATACCGGCATGCCCCTGCGCGCGAAGATCGTGTTCGCGGCCACCCTGGCCGCCCTCCTCACCGGGCTCGCGCCCGCGGGCGCGAGCGCCTACGACCTAGCCGGCCGCGCCTGGCCGAGCGGCGAGATCCGCTACCACATCGAGGACGAGGAGCTGACCAAGCCGGTCAAGCGCGCCGCGAAGATCTGGAACGCGCGCAAGCTGAGCGTGCGGTTCGTGTCGAGCGACGCCGACAGCGCGAAGGTGTTCGTCCGGATCGGCCAGCGCAACTGCGGCGGCGCCGCGCGCGTGGGCTATCCCGGGCGGCGCGGGTTCTCGGGCATGGAGATCAACCGCGACTGCGGGACCGGGATCGCCACGCTCACCTCCGCCCATGAGTTCGGCCACGTGCTCGGGCTCGGCCACGAGAACGAAGTCTGCGCCCGGATGAACCCGACCTTCGGCTCGGGCGGCACGCCGGGCCGCTGCACGCGCCGCTCGCTCTCCTACTGGCTCGACCACCCGCTCACCAAGGACGACGTGCGCGGGGCCCGCGCGCTGTACTGAGGCCGTTCTTACGAGCCTCTTCGCCGGAGGGGCCACACTGAGCGCATGCACATCCTCGTCACCGACGACGAACGCTCGGTCCGGTCCGCCGTCCGGCGGGCGCTGACGCTCGAGGGCTACCGGGTCACCGAGGCGGAGGACGGCCCCGGGGCGCTCGACGCCGTGCAGCGTGACCACCCCGACGCGATCGTGCTCGACGTGATGATGCCGGAGCTCGACGGCTACCAGGTGTGCCGCACGCTGCGCGACAGCGGGGACTCGGTCCCGATCCTGATGCTGACCGCGCGCGACGAGATCGACCAGCGCGTGAAGGGGCTCGACGCGGGCGCCGACGACTATCTCGTCAAGCCGTTCGCGCTCGAGGAGCTGCTGGCCCGCCTGCGCGCGTTGATCCGCCGCAGCGTGCCCGACGACGAGGGCGTGCTGCGCTTCGCCGAGCTCGAGCTGGACCTGAACCTGTACGAGGCGCGCGTGGACGGCAACTCGCTCAAGCTCACGCGCACCGAGTTCGCCCTGCTCGAGCTGTTCCTGCGCCATCCGCGCCAGGTGCTGCCGCGCTCGATGATCAACGAGCGCGTGTGGGGCTACGACTTCGGGCCGGCGTCGAACTCGCTCGGCGTCTACGTCGGCTACCTGCGCCGCAAGCTGCAGGAGTTCGGCGCCGACCGGCTGATCCAGACGGTTCGCGGCGTCGGCTACATCCTGCGCGAGCCGTGACGATCGGCCGCCGCCTGTCGCTCACCGCGGCGGTTGCCGTGGCGGTGGCGGTGGCGCTCGCGTCGGTGGCCTCGTACGTGGCGGTGCGGTCGAAGCTGCGCGGCGAGGTCGACGACTCGCTGCGCGAGCGGGCCGCCGCCGTGCAGGACTTCGCGCGGCGCGACCCGGGCGGTCCCGGGCCCGGCAGGGGCGGAGACGGGGACGGGCGCCCACCGGGCGCGATCGGCGGGCCGCCGCCCCCGCCGCGGCGGGACGCGGACGGCGAGGACCGGCCGCCCGGCCCGGGCCGCGACGGGTACCCGCCTCCGCGCGGGCCGATCCCCGCCGGCCCCGGCGGGCGCTTCGGCGGTGCCGAGGGCTACGTGCAGTTCGTGAGCGCCGACGGCGCCGCCTACACGCCGCGCGGCCAGTCGGGCGCCGCTCTGCCGGTGGACGAGGACACCCTTGCGGTGGCGCGCGGCGATGCCGGCGAGGCGCTCGCCGACCGCGACGTGGACGGCGAGCACCTGCGCGTGCTCACGCGATCGGTCGCCGCCGGAGAGGCCGTGCAGGTGGCCCGCCCGCTGGGCGAGGTCGACAGCGTCCTGCGCTCGCTCACGGCGATCTTCGCCGCGTTCACGGCGGTCGGGATCGCCCTCGCGACCGGCCTCGGCGCCGCGGTCACGCGCGCCGCGCTGGCTCCCGTCCGGCGCTTCACCGAGCGGACCGAGTCGATCGCCGAGGAGCGCGATCCCGCCCGGCGGCTGCCCGAGGGCGCCCAGGACGACGAGCTCGGCCGCCTCGCGCGTACCTTCAACGCCACCCTCGACGAGCTGGAGCGATCCGTCAGCGCCCAGCGCCAGCTCGTGGCCGACGCGAGCCACGAGCTGCGCACTCCGCTCGCCAGCCTGCGCACGAACATCGAGCTGCTCCAGAGCGGGCGCGCGATGCCGGATCAGGACCGCCGCGAGCTGATGGACGACGTGCACGAGGAGATCGACGAGCTCACGCGCCTGGTCTCCGACGTGGTCGAGCTGGCCCGCCGCGGCGAGTCGACCGCCGACTTCGACGACGTGGCGCTCGACGACCTCGTCCGCGTGGCGGTGGACCGCGCCCGCCGCCGCGCGCCGGCCACAGGCTTCGCGAGCACCCTCGAGCCGGTGGTGGTGCGCGGCGCGGCGGACCGGCTCGACCGCGCGGTCACGAACCTGCTCGACAACGCCGCCAAGTGGGGCGGCGACGCGACCGTGGAGGTGAGGCTCACGAGCGGCGGCGAGCTGACCGTGCGCGACCACGGCCCGGGCTTCAAGCCGGAGGACCTCCCGCACGTGTTCGACCGCTTCTACCGCGCCCGCGAGGCGCGCGGCATGCGGGGCTCGGGACTCGGGCTGGCGATCGTCCGCCAGACGGCGGAGTCGCACGGCGGCAGCGTGACGGCCGAGAACGCGCCCGGCGGGGGCGCACTGATGCGCTTCCGCGTGCCGCCCGCGACAACGCCCTAACAGGGACGGGTCGGGCGCCGTAGTTGGGCTGATCCCAAAGCCGCGCACCCGGCGGAGAGCGGGCCGGCGCCCCGGCCGGCCCGCTTCTTCGCTCTTTCTTACGCAGATCACACAACCCTCTTAAGACCCACCCACAGACTCCGCTCCGTGACTCGCGTCCCCCGGCTGCTCTCCGACGAGCGGCTCGCCACGATGGCGGGCGGCGGCAGCGACCCCGCCTTCGCGATGCTCTACCGCCGCTACGACGGGCCGCTCCACGGCTACTGCCTCTCGATCGTGAAGAACGCCGAGGACGCCCGCGACGTGCTCCAGAGCGCGTGGATGAAGGCGCTCGTGGCGCTGCGCGCGGGGTCGCGCCGCGCGCCCGTGCGGCCGTGGCTCTTCCGGATCGTGCACAACGAGGCGATCGACGTGATCCGGCGCCGGCGCGGCGAGGAACCGCTGCTCGACTCGCACCATCCGCCGGGGCGCGCGGCGGGCGCCGACGAGGAGGCCGTCGACCGCGAGCGGGTGGCCGAGGTGGTCGCCGACCTGCGCGCCCTCCCCGAGGGCCAGCGCTCCGCGCTCGTCATGCGCGAGTGGGCGGACCTCGAGTACGAGGAGATCGCGCTGGCGCTCGCCACGAGCGAGGGCAACGCGCGCCAGCTCGTGTTCAGCGCGCGCAGCGGCCTGGCCGAGTCGCGCGCCGGGCGCAACCAGTCGTGCGACGCCATCCGGCTCGAGCTCGCGGGCGCGGACGGGCGACGGCTGCGCAACCGGCGCATCCGCACGCACCTCGACAACTGCAGAGCGTGCCGCGAGTTCTCGGCCGAGACTCGCGACCGCCGGCGGGCGGCGGCCGCCGCGCTGCTGCCATGGGCTCCCGTCGCGGCGCCGGAGCTCCTCTCGGGACTGGTGGGAGGAGGCGCGACCGCGGGTGGCGTGGCGGGCGGCTCCGCCCTGCTCGGCGGCCTGGCCAAGGGCGCGGCCGTGGCGGCGATCGTGACCGGCGGCGTCGGCGGCGCCGAGCTGGCCGTGGAGGAGACGCTGCGGCCGGATCGGACCGAGGCGGTGGAGGTGGCGCGGGCGCCGGAGGCGGCCGTAAAGGGCGCAGCGAGCCCGGCTGTGGCGAGGGCTGGGAGGCCCGCATCGGCCTCAGGGTCAGCCTCGGCCTCGAGGCCGGGCGGCGTGCGGCTGTCGGTCAGGAAGGACACCGACTCCTCCGCGACGGATTCCGAGGCCGAGGCCGAGCCGCGGACCCGTGAGCGACGCGACGATCCGCGTCGCTCCGGCGAGGGCCGTCCGCGGCGCGACCGGGACGGCGCTGCCCGGCGGGTGAGCGGCGACGGGTACGCGCGCGACGGCTACGGCGGCGACGGTCCGGGCCCGAGCGGCGACACCCGCCGCGACCGCAGCGGCCCGGGCGACGGTGACGCCGTGACGAGCCGCTCCGACGGCAGCGACGGCGCTTATGGCGGTGGCGACTCCTTCGACGAGAGCTCGCGCGACGGCGGCAGCCGCCCGCGCCTGGACGGCCCGTAGGTCATACGGACTTCTTACGCGGGGCTTCGGGTCCTCATCGGTCCGGCTGATCCCATGGAGATCACACCCCCGAACCCACAAGGGAGCAGCGATGAAGCAACGACTCACAAGGAAGGTGGCGGTGATCGCGGGAACCACGATCATCGCGCTCGGCGTCACCGGCTACGCGGTGGCCCAGAGCGGCGACTCGCGCGAGGACGAGCGCAAGGCGTTCCTCAACGACGCCGCCCAGCGGCTCGGCAAGTCGCCGCAGGAGCTCACCAAGGCGCTCCAGGATGCTGCGATCGCGCGCATCGACGAGGGCGTGAAAGACGGCCGGCTGACCGAGGAGCAGGCGAACGAGATGAAGGAGCACATCCGTCGGGGCGACGGCATCCCGTTCCTCGGGCGCGGCGGCCCCGGCGGACCGGGCGGCCCCGGCCACCACGGCGGCCCCGGCCGCGGTGCGGGCCACGAGGCCGCGGCCAAGTACCTCGGCCTGAGCGAGGCCGATCTGCACGAGCAGCTCCACGACGGCAAGTCGCTCGCCGACGTGGCGAAGGACCGCAACAAGTCGGTCGACGGCCTCAAGGACGCGATGGAGAAGGCGATCCGCGCGGACGTCGAGCAGGCGGTGAAGGACAAGAGGCTCACGCGGGAGCAGGCCGACCAGATCCTCGAGGACCTGCCCGAGCGGCTCGACGACAAGGTGGAGCGGACCCACCCGCGCGGCGGCCCTGGCGGCCCCGGCGGGCCGGGCGGGCCGGGCGGCCCCGGCTTCGGCCCGCCCCCGGGCGACGAGGGTCCCCCGCCCCCGGGCGACGAGGGCCCGCCGCCCCCGGGCGACGGCAACGCCCCGCCCCAGGGCGACGAGTAGGTCCGGCAAGACCCCCGCGCGACCCCGCCCGGGCCCGAGAGGGCTCGGGCGGTCGCGCTTACGGGCTCGGGTAGCCGCGCGCCCGGGCCACGGCCGCCAGCAGCGCCAGCGCCGGCTTCATCAGAGGCGCCGGTGCGGTGAGCCGGAACTCGTCGCCGAACTCCGCCAGCACCGGAGCGGCGCCCAGGACCGTCATCCCGCCGGTCTTCGGCTGCGCCCGGAACCCGCGCGAGCGGTCGATCGCCTCGAACATCTCCTGCGTCCGCAGCGCCGGCCGCACCTCCCAGCGGGCGCGGGCGGGTCGGTCGGCAGCGTTCCACATGCGGTGCGCGGTCCGCCGCGGCACCTCCAGGGTCTCGCCCTCCCGCAGCACGCGCGTCCTGCGGCCGAGCTGGACCGTCAGCTCGCCCTCGAGCACCTGGAAGCGCTCGTCCTGGTGGGGGTGGACGTGCGCGGGCGGCCGCGTCTCCTCGGCCGCCCACTCCGCCTCCATCGCCAGCACGCCCTCGGACCGCTCGAGCACCGTCACCCGCTCACCGGCGTGAAGCACGTAGGTGGGGGCGTCGGGGGGCACGCGGCCGGAGGGTACTGCCGGGTCACTTCACTGGCTTGAACCTGATCGTCCAGCGCACCCTGGTCTCGGTCGACGAGAACTGCTCGTCGCGGCGGTAGTCCGCCTGCCCGGCGACCTCGTGCGACTTGGCCTTGCCGAACAGGGCCTTCGCCCTGAAGGGCTTGCTGCGGACCACCGTGAACTTCGCCGGTATCACCGGGTACGCGGCCACGTGCGGGCAGTTCTCGAACCGCGGCGTCCGGCCGGCCGGCGGATTGGCGACCGCCGCTAGCGTCTCCGCCCAGTCGATGTCCACGACGTAGTCGACACCGATCACGCGGCAGTCGTACGGACCGGTGTCCTCGGTGACGGGCCCGCCGTCGAAGCAGGGTCCCGGATCGATCCCGAAGATCCTCTGCCCCGTCCGGTCGACGGTGCCCCTGCCCGCCAGCCTGACCTTCGGGCGGCCTCCGCCCTCCCGGATGACGACCTTGCGCTGCTTGGTGCGGAACTCGATCGTCTCCTGCCCCGAGCCCTCCGACCAGCGCTGGCCCTCGCAGTCGCCGTAGAGGCTGCGGCGCGGCTCCTTCCAGGTGGTCGTCTGCGTGCCGATCACCTGCACCTGGAACGTCGCGGTCCTCGGCTTGGCAGCGGCGGCCCCGGCCGGAGCCAGGGCCGCCGCGCAACCGGCGATGACGAGCGTGCTGAGCGTCCTCTTCATCGTCATCACCTACTTCTTGACCTTGAGGGCGACGGTCTTGGCGAGCTTCTGGCCGCCGCCGGCCGGGACGTACGTCACGGCGAGGCTGAGCGCCGGCTTCTTCGCCTTGCGCAGCTTGGCCGCGGCGCTCTTGGAGAGGCGGACCGTGACCTTGGCCGTGCTCGCGCCCGGCGTCGTGGTCGAGCCAGAGCCGAGCTTCGTGCGCCCGAGCTTGGCCGCGATCGCGACCTTGCCGGCGCCCGGCACGGTCACCTTCACGACGATGCCCTTCCTGGCCGCGTCGCCGAGCTTCACGCTCTTCGGCGGCACCACCGCGATCTCGTTCCTCTCCGGCTGGCAGCCCGCGGTGCACGGCGGGGGCGGGGGCGGCTCGCAGTTCGACCGGCACGGCGGCGGGCCGGGGTTCACGTCGGCCGGGCCCCAGTCGGGCTGGGAGCCGCCCGGGAGCACCACGCGGCCGGACTCGGCGCCCGCGCAGCTGTCCGGTGCGACGCTCGGCAGCCGCAGGGTCTCGATGCCCTCCTTGTGCTCGAACGCGATCGTCTGGCCGTCGGGCGACCAGGTCGGTCCGGCCAGGGTCGGCTCGGCGCCGGTTGTGCAGGCGGGCTTGGGCGCCGGCGGGATGCTCGTCCTCGGATCGCCCTCGACCGCGAAGAACGCGAGCTGGAGGCCGTCGCCGTAGCCGCGCAGGATCGCGAGCCGGTCGCCCTGCGGCGAGAGCTCGCCGTCGCCGAGGTCGGTCGAGTTGCCCTGGCCGAAGACGTCCTCGTCGTCGAACCAGTGGACGTCGCTCGCACGCCCGCCGCCGAAGTCGTCGATGTTGACCTGCTGCCCGTAGCCGCCGAAGGCCAGGATCCGGCTGTTCGTGACCCACGAGGGGTTGCGGCGGTAGATCTTGCCGAACTCCTCCGGGTCGGTCGCCCGGTCGGAGTGCGAGTACATCGTCACGTAGCGCACGCCGCACGAGATGCCGGGCGGGCAGTTCGCGTGCACGTACGAGTAGGCGATCTTCGTGCCGTCCGGCGAGACCTTCACGCCGAGCGGGACGCCGTCGATGTGCTGGCCGGCCGAGTCGGTGGTGGCGGGCGGGTCGAAGCTCGACAGGACCTCGCCGTTCTGCTTCATGCGCACGACGTCGGTGCCCTTCGCCGCGACGATCGTGCCGTCGTCGGCCTGGCTCGGCGACGCGTAGCGCCAGTCGGACGCGCCGTCGGTGGTCACCTGGTGCTGCTTGGTGCCGTCCGGGGCCGCGATCCAGACGTTGTTGTCCTTGATGTAGACGATCGAGTCGGCCGCCGCCGGGCCCGCCGTCGCCAGACAGGCGGCCGCGGCGGCCGCCGCGGCGATGCTCTTCCTCATGGGGTGTGCTCCTCGTAGGGTCCGCTCTCTGTGCATTACGAGCAGCATCGGGCCACGCGGGCCCGCGCACATCGAGGAGATCCCCGAACCCGCCCCCGAATCTTTGGGCGGGGTCCCCCTAGGTGACCCCTAGGGCCCCCGCCAGCTCGCGCCTGGAGCGGATTCCCAGCTTGCGGTACGCGTTGGAGAGGTGGACCTCGACCGTCTTGGGGGTCACGAAGAGGGCTTGGGCGATGTCGCGGTTGGTCTGGCCCTCGGCCGCCATGTCGGCCACCCGGCGCTCGCTGGCGGTGAGGGCGTCCACGCCGCTGAGGGCCGTGGTCCGCGGCTGCGCGCCCGCCGCGGCCAGCTCCGTGCGCACCTGCTCCACGAGGCCCTCGGCCCCGCAGGCGGCGGCCAGGTCGAGCGCCAGGCGCAGCGGCTCGCGCGCCTCGGTGGGACGGCGGTCGCGGCGGACCGCGGCGCCGTAGGCGGCGAGCGCCCGCGCCCGCTCCGCCCGCCACTTCGAGCGCTCCAGCACCTCCACGGCCTCCTTCAGGCGCGGCAGCCCCTCCTCGCGCTCGAGCGTGCCGAGGATCCTCAGCGTGCGGCCCACCACGCCCGGCGAGCCCCACGCCCGCGCCGGCCCCAGCTCCTCCTCGGCGAGCGCGACGGCCTCCTCCGTGCGGCCGAGCCCGTCGAGCGCGAGCGCCTTCAGCGTGCGCCACGGGCTCACCGCCGGGTTCTCGGTCAGGCCCTTCAGCCGCGTGTGCTCGTCGGCGGCGCGCAGCGCCTCCTCATGGCGCCCCTCGGCCACGAGCAGCTCCACGTTCGCCCGGCGCCAGTGCGTGCCGGCGAACTGCGGCATCGACGTGGGCGGGATTCGCGTGAGCACCGTGCGTGCCTCGTCGAGCCGGCCGCGCTCGATGAGCACCTGCGTGAGGAAGCCGGTGGTCGTGGCGCTGCCGATGCCCTCGAGGAGCCCGCCCCAGCGCAGCTGCTCCTGCCACGCCTGGTTGAGCGACTCCTCGGCCTCGCGGAGGTCGCCGCGCAGCCACAGCGCCCAGCCGCGCCAGAGGTAGACGGCAAGCGCCGCGAAGGCGGAGCCGCGCCGGTGGGCGTCGGCGAGCTGGGCGTCGTAGGACTCCATCGCGTAGTCGTCCTCGGCGAGTACGAGCGCGACCGCCGCCGTCACCGTGAAGTGGCCGTTCTCGGCGCCGATCAGGACGCCGTCGGCCAGCGCCGCGCGCGCTACCTCCGCGCACTCCTCGGCGCCGCCGCCGCGCATCGCCCAGTCGCAGGCGGCGGTGGCGGCCAGCATCTTCGCGCCCGGGCTGTCGTCCTCCGGCACGCGCCAGTGCTCCTCGATGCGCGTGTGGAGGTTCGCGTCGCTGCCGCCGAAGTAGGCGGAGTTCAGCTCCAGCGCCTCCAGCGCGCGGCGCTCGTCCTCGTACTCGGGGGGCGAGTCGGCGGAGGCGCGGCGGGCGAACTCGGCCGCCTCGTCCGGCTGCGCGGTGAACATCAGCAGACGCGTGACCCAGAACGCGATCATCACGCGCGTGCGCGGGTCGCCGATGGTCTCGTAGGCCTCGCGCAGGTGATCGAGCGCTTCGAAGGCGGTGTTGCCGGCCTCGACCAGGCCCAGCTCGTAGAGGAGCTGCGGGCGGCGCTCCTCGGCCGGCGGCTCCTCCAGCGCGCGGCGCAGGTAGGCGATGGCACCGTCAGAGGCGCCGCGGCGGACCGCCGAGCGGGCGGCGTCGGAGAGCAGCTCCACGACCCACGCCTCGCCGCGGTTCGGCGCCATCAGGAGCTGCGTGGCCACGCTGTCCGCGGACGCTCCGGCCTCGCGCAGCACCTCGGCGGCGCGCGCGTGCTGGAGCTCGCGCTCGCCCGGCGGGAGCTCGCGGTAGATGGCGTCGCGCACGAGCGGGTGCACGAAGTCGAGCGGCGGCTCGCGGCGGAGGATGTCGGTCCGGGCCAGCGCGGCGATCGTCTCGGCCGCCGCCGCGTGGTCGAGCCCCGCGTGGGCCGCGACGGTGGTCAGCTCGGCGCTCTCGCCCAGCACCGCGACGGCCCGCGCCACCGCGGTCGCCTCGGCGGGCAGCCGCGCCAGCCGCAGCAGCACGGTGCGCGAGACCGCGCGCGGCCCGATCTGGCGCACCACCTCCACGTGGTCGGCGTCGGGCTTCACGCCCTCGGCCGAGAGGGAGCTGATGAGCTGGCTGAGCAGCAGCGGGTTGCCGCCGGTCGAGTCGAGGCAGGCGGCGCTGAAGCGCGGGTCGGTGTCGCCCGCCAGCCGCGCCTCCACCAGCCGGCCCACGCTCTCCGCGCCGAGCGGGCCCGGCTGCACCGAGACCGCCGCGGGGCTGGTCACCACGTCGCCGATAAGCGTCGGGTCGGTGCCGCTCTCGCCGGTGCGCAGGCCCGTCGCAATGAGGATCGGCAGGCCCTCGAGCCGCGGCGCCAGGTAGGCCAGGAAGCGCAGCGACGGGCGGTCGACCCAATGCAGGTCGTCGACCGTCACGAGCAGCGGAGCGTCCGCCGTCAGGTTCACCACGAGCCAGTAGAGGCCGTGCAGCGTGGCGAACGTCGCGTCGCGCAGCTCGTCGTCCTCGCCGGGCGCGGCCGCGGGCGTGTCGAAGACCAGCCGGGCGGGGGCGGCGGAGCCCGCCAGCCAGCGCTCCCAGTCCTCGCCGGCCGTGCGCAGCGGCTCGAAGAGCTGGCGGACCACGCCGTACGGGAAGCCCTGCTCGAGCTCCGTGCCGCGGGCGGAGATCGTGCGGAAGCCGGCCTCGCCCGCGCGCTCGCGCAGCCCGGCCAGCAGGCGGCTCTTGCCGATCCCCGCGCGGCCCTCGATCACCGCGAGGCCCGCCTGCTGGGCCGCGGCGGCGTCGAGCATCGCGTGGAGCGCCGAGAGCTCGCGGTCGCGCTCCAGCAGCAGCTCGGGGGGCGGGGGGTAGGCGGCGGTGGTCATGCGGCGGTGAGCGCTCCGGACAGGTCGCGGCGGGACTTGATCCCGAGCTTGCGGTACGCGTTGGAGAGGTGCACCTCGACTGTCTTGGGAGTGACGTAGAGCGCCTGTGCGATGTCGCGGTTGGTCTGCCCGTCCGCGGCGAGCCCGGCCACGCGGCGCTCGCTCGGGGTCAGCGCCTCGACGCCGCTGAGCGCGGTCGTGCGCGGCTGGGCGCCGGCCGCGGCCAGCTCGGTGCGGATGCTCTCCACGAGGGCGTCGGCGCCGCAGGCCGCGGCCACCTCCAGCGCGCGGCGCAGCGGCTCGCGCGCCTCGGTCGGCTGCCGCGCGCGGCGCATGGCGGATCCGAGCGCCAGCAGCGCCTTCGCGTGCTCGAGCCTGTCCGTGGAGCCGTCCAGCAGCGCGACCGCCTCCTCCAGGTGCGGCATCCCGGCCTCGCGCTCGAGCGTGCCGAGCACGCGCAGCACCCGGCCGATCGGCCCCGGTGCGCCCCACGCGCGGGCCGGCTCGAGCTCCTCCCCGGCGGCGGCCAGGGCCTCGTCCGTGCGCCCGAGCGCGTCGAGCGCGAGCGCGCGCTGCGTGCGCCACGGGAACAGCGACGGGTTGCGGGCGAACGGCTCGTCGCGGATCGCGTCGATCTCGGCCAGCGCCTCCTCCGGGCGGCCCTCGGCCAGCAGCAGCTCCACCCGCGCGCGCCGCCAGTGCGTACCGCCCCAGGTGAGGACCGGCTCGACCGGCACGCGCGCGAGCGCCTCGCGAGCCTCGTCCAGGCGCCCGCGCTCGGTCAGCGCCCAGCCGAGGAACCCGAGCGTGTACTCGACCCGCGGGTTGCCCCACAGCTCCATCTCCTCGATCGCGGTGCGCAGCGACTCCTCGGCCTCGATCAGCGCGCCGCGGCGCAGCAGCGTCCAGCCGTGCCACATGTGGGCGCCCATCGCCGCGAACAGCGACCCGCGGCGGTGGGCGTCGGCGAAGCACGCGTCCCACACGTCGCTCGCCTCCTCGCGCTCCGCGGACACCAGCGGGACGATCGCGCCCACCGTGAAGTAGCCGTTCTCGGCGTCGATGAGCGTGCCGCCGGCGAGGGCGTCCAGCGCGATCGCGCAGGTCCGGTCCGCGGGGCGGTTCACGACCACCCAGTCCACCGCCGTCTGGGCGAGGAGCATCCTCGAGCCGGGGCCGTGGCCGGTCACGCGCGGCGGCTCGGGGTCCAGGTGGTCGAGCCGGCCGAGGTCGCCGCCGCCCCAGAAGGTCACCGTCAGCTCCTGGGCGCGGAGCGCCTGACGCTGGTCGGCGAACTCGTCGGGCAGGTCGCGCGCCGCCGCGCTCGCGATCTCCACGCCCTCCCCGGGCGAGCCGAGCAGCATCAGCAGCCGCGAGAGCCAGAAGGCCGCCTCCGCCCGCAGCCGCGGGTCGTCCGACGCCTCCAGCGCCTGGCGCAGGTGGCCGATCGCGTCGGGTGCGCTCGCGCTCGACTCGGTCATGCCGAGCTCGAACAGCAGCTCCGCGCGGCGCTCCTCCGGCGGCGGCTCCTCGATGGCGCGGCGCAGGTAGGCGATCGCGCCGTCGGTGCTGCCCTTGCGCATGGCCGAGCGCGCGGCCTCCGCGAGCAGGTCCACCACCCAGGTCTCGCCGCGGCGCGGGGTCATCAGCAGGTGGATGGCCACCTGCTCGCGCTGGGCGCCGGCGTCGAGCAGCACCCGCGCCGCGCGGGCGTGCTGCAGCTCGCGCTCGCCGGGCGGCAGCTCGCGGTAGACCGCGTCGTGCACCAGCGGGTGGACGAAGCCGAGCGGCGGGTCGTGCCGGAGGATGTCGGTCCGCGCGAGCGCGGAGATCGCCTCGGCCACCGCGGGCTCGTCGAGCTCGGCGAGCGCCGCGACCGCCGACAGCTCGGCGTTCTCGCCCAGCACGGCGACGGCGCGCGCGACCGCCAGGGCGGCGGGGGAGAGGCGCGAGAGGCGCAGCAGCACGGTGCGCGACACGGCGCGGGGGCCGATCGCGCGGACAGTCCGGGCCTGGTCGGCCTCCGGCCGCACGCCCTCGGCGGCGAGGGAGCTGATGAGCTGGCCGAGCAGCAGCGGGTTGCCCCTGGTCGCCTCCAGGCAGGCGGTGGCGAAGCCGTCGTCCACGTCGCCGCCGAGCCGCTCGGCGACCAGGCCGCTGACCGCCTCGGCGCTCAGCGGGCCGGGCTGCACGGCCACGGCGGCCGGCCCGTTCACCACGTCGTCGAGCAGCGTCGGGTCGGCGCTCGCCTCGCCGGTGCGCAGGCCGGTCACGAGCGCGAGCGGCAGGCCCTCCAGGCGCGGGGCGAGGTAGGCGAGGAAGCGCAGCGACGGCCGGTCGCACCAGTGCAGGTCGTCCACGACGAGCATCAGCGGCGCGTCGGCCGTGAGGTTCACCGTGAGCCAGAAGAGGCCGTGGAGCGTGGCGAACGAGGCGTCGCGCACCGCGTCGCCGTTCTCGGCGGCCGGGGGCGCCTCGAAGACCGGCAGGGCGGAGGCGGCCGAGCCGTCCAGCAGCCGCTCCCACTCGGCCGGGTCCGCGCGCAGCGGCTCGAAGAGCTGGCGGACCACGCCGTAGGGGAACTCGCGCTCGAGCTCGGTCCCGCGTGCGGACAGGGTTCTCAGGCCGCCCTCGACCGCGCGCTCGCGGGTCGCCGCCAGCAGCCGGCTCTTGCCGATCCCCGCCCGGCCCTCGACCACCGCGATGCGCGACTGGCGCGCGGTCGCGGCGTCGTCGATCAGCTCCTCGAGCGAGGCGAGCTCGCGCTCGCGTTCGAGCAGGATCGAGTCACCGCGCGGGCGCGCGATCAGCGGGCCAGTGCCGGAGGCTTCCACGGGGCCATGGTATGCGCGGCCCCGGCACGGCGCGACCCCCTCCTAGGCCGGTCTTGCGCGCTCGGCGATCCGGTCCAGCACCAGCTTCTGCACGATCGGCGGCGGGTTCAGGATCACCGTGTTCTCGCGATGACGCCGGAGCATGTCCGCGACCTCCGGGAGCCCGCGCAGCGATCCGGGTCCGCGGAGCGGGCCGATCCGGGCGATGTGCCCCTCGCGGCCCAGCCGCGCGGTGGTTACCAGGAAGTCCTCGAGGTCCTTGGGCGGCTTGGCGGTGCAGCGCATGTGGGCCGTGCTCGTGCCTCGGTTCGCGTACGCGTGGCGGGTGCCCGGAGGGACCGTGATCGACTCGCCCGCGCGCCTGACCTCCTTCTTGCGCCCGGCGGTGAAGGTGACCTCGCCCTCGAACACCTCGAAGACCTCGGTGAACGTGGGGTGGATGTGCGGCGGGACGCCGCCGCCGGGGTCGACCCAGGTTTCCACCAGCAGGACCTCGTCTCCGTCGTCGTCGGTCGTGCGTTCGAATGCCAGGCGCTGGCGGCCGATCGGATCGTCGTGAAGTTCGCTCATGCGTCACCCGTACCCCGCCGCCTGCCGCGGTGCACCCCGCGTGGCCGCGCGACTCGGAATGCCCGGCATCAGGAAGATGCATGGCGATGTCGACCGCCACGGCAGTTCCGCACACCCGGGGAGAGCTCGAGGGCGACGAGGCCCTCGAGACCCTGCGCCGCACCGGGCGCCGGCGCCTCGTGGTCGATTCCGTCGCGCGCTTCCGCGCCGCCGACGGCTTCAGCCACTCGCGTGCGCTGGCGTTCCAGATCACGCTCACGCTGCTGCCCGCGCTGATCGCGATCGTCGGCCTCGCGGCCGCGCTCGACCAGGACGCGTTCAGGCGGGTGGTGCAGGCGACGGTCGACGACCTCGCCCCCGGCGCGGCCGGCGACATCCTCACCGACGCGCTGCGCCACGGCACGGGCGCCGCCGAGCAGGAGCACGGCGAGACCGCTCTGGCCGGTGGCTTCTTCGCCGCCTTGCTGGCGGGCACCCAGGCGATGGCGCAGGTGGAGCGCGGCGCGAATCGGATCTACGGCACCGAGCGCGACCGGCCGTTCCTGCGCAAGTACCTGACCGGGCTGCTGATCGCGCTCTCGGCCGGCTTCCTGGCGTTCATGTCCTTCGTCGTGCTCATGGGCGGCTCGGCCATCCGCGACGCCGCCGGCTGGAGCGACTCGTTCGACGCCGTCTGGGCGGTCGCGCGCTGGCCGCTCGGGCTCGCGTTCGTGGTCGTGTCGGTGTCGATCCTGTTCGAGTACTCGCCGCGGCGCCGGCAGCCGGAGCCGTCGTGGCTGGCGTTCGGGGCGAGCGTGTCGGTGATGCTCTGGCTCGCCTTCATGGCGGTGCTGGCGTTGTACATCGACGCGACCGAGTCGTTCGGCAACACCTACGGGCCGCTCGCGGGGACGATCGGGGTGCTGCTCTGGGCGTTCGCGACCGCGGTGGCGCTGTTCCTCGGGCTGGCGTTCGCGGCGCAGCTCGAGGCGGTGAGGGCCGGGATCGAGGCGCCGCGGGTGGAGCGGGAGGAGAACGTCTAGGCGGGCCGGGCCGTGCGGCTCAGCCCGGCTCGCGCGGCTCAGCCCGGCTCGCGGCGCGGCAGTCCCGCTTCGCGCCAGGCCTGGAAGCCGCCGATCATGTCGGTGGCGTTCTCGATGCCCAGGTCCTTCAGCGTGGCCGCGGCCAGGCTCGACTGGTAGCCCTCGTTGCACATGAGGATCACGCGGCGGTCGTAGCCGGCCAGCTCGGGGTCCCTGTGCTCGCAGGCGGGGTCGAGCCGCCACTCGAGCACGTTGCGCGGGATGCGCCGCGCCTCCGGGATGCCGCCGTCCTGCTCGATCTGGCTGTCGGCGCGGATGTCCACGATCACGGCGTCGCCATGCTCGGCCGCGTCCGCCGCCTCCTCGGGCGTGACGCGCTGCAGCCGCTCGCGGGCGGCGGCTAGCAATTCCTCGATCGTGGCCACCGACGCTGAGCGTACTCTGGTCGCGATGCCTCCCTCCCGGCGCACCGGCACGGCCGACCTCCCCCTCCACGGCGGCAAGGCGCCCGCGTGGCTGTTCTCGCGGATGACGGCGCTGTCGCGCGAGATCGTCGTGTTCATGGCGTCCGAGTTCGGCACCGCCGAGATCCTGCGGCGGCTCTCGGACCCGCACTGGTTCCAGGCGTTCGCGTGCGTGCTCGGGTTCGACTGGCACTCGTCCGGGGTCACGACCACCGCCACCGGCGCGCTCAAGGAGGGCGTGCGCGGGCTCGAGGACGAGCTGGGGCTGTACGTGGCGGGCGGCAAGGGCAAGACGTCGCGGCGCACGCCGTCGGAGATCACGGCGTTCTGCGAGCGGCTGGGCCGCGACCCGGCTCCGCTCGTGCGCGCCAGCAAGGTGTCCGCCAAGGTCGACAACACGGCCGTCCAGAGCAGCCACCAGCTCTACCACCACTCGTTCCTCTTCACGGCCGACGGCGGCTGGGCCGTGATCCAGCAGGGCATGTCCGACGAGACCGGCACCGCGCGGCGGTTCCACTGGCTCTCGGAGGAGGTCGAGAGCTTCGTGGAGGAGCCGCACGCCGCGGTGTGCGACGACGCTCGCGGCGACGTGCTCGTGAACTTCGTGGCCTCCGAGAGCGCCGAGGCCCGGGCGGCCACCGTGGAGATCGCCGCTTCGGACCCGAAGGCGTCGCTCGACGCGATCGCGCGGGCGAGCGAGCTCGTGATGCCGCGCCGGCACGAGCTGCGCCTGACCGACGTGAACCCGGCCTACCTCGACCGGATCCTCCTGAAGACGTACGCGCGAGCGCCGCGCGACTTCGAGGAGCTGCTCGGGATCGAGGGCGTGGGGCCGAAGACGCTGCGGTCGTTGGCGCTCGTGGCCGAGCTGGTCTACGGCACGAAGGCGAGCACGCGCGACCCGGCGCGCTACGCGTTCGCGCACGGCGGCAAGGACGGCACGCCGTTCCCGGTCGACCGCGGCACCTACGACCGGACCGTGGAGATCCTGGAGAAGGCGCTGAACGGCGCTCGTGGCGTTGATCGCAGCGAGCGCGTGAAGGCGTTCAGGCGGCTCGCGCGGTTCGCGGAGCCCTCACAGCAGCTCGCCGCCGAGCCGCGCTAGCTCGTTCTCCTCGAGCCGCAGCTCGAGCGCCGCCACCGAGTCCCGGATCGTCTCCGGCCGGCTTGCGCCGACGAGCGGCACGATCGACTCGCCGAGCGTGAGCAGCCAGGCGAGCGTGACGCGCTGGGGCGAGACCTCGCGTTCCTCGGCGAGCGCCCGAATGGCGGCGACGCCCCGCGGCACCTCCTCGTGGGCGCCCATGCCCCCAAGCGGCGACCAGGCGAGGAACGGGATGCCGCGGCGCTCGCACGCCTCGACCTCGCCGTTCTCGACCGGCGCGAGGTAGCGCGGCGAGAGCTCGTTCTGAATCGCCGCGATCGGGACGATCCGTTCGGCCTCCTCGAGCTGCGCCACGCTCGCGTTCGAGAGACCGACGTGGCGGATCTTCCCCTCGTCGCGCAGGTCGCGGAGCGCGCCGACCGACTCCGCGTAGGGCACCTTCGGGTCGGGGCGGTGGAGCTGGTAGAGGTCGATCGTCTCGGTGCCGAGCGCGCGCAGCGACGCCTCGCACGCGGCGCGCAGGTGCTCCGGCGAGCCGTCGAGGTCCCAGTCGAACCCGTGCCGGGCGTGGCCGCCCTTCGTCGCGACCACCGGCCGCGCGCTTCCGTGCGCCGCCACGCCGCGCGCCACCACGCGCTCGTTGTGGCCGATCTCGGTGTCGTCGAGGCAGTAGGCGTCGGCGGTGTCGAGCAGGTTCACGCCGGCGTCGAGGGCGGAGCCGATCGTTTCGTTCGCCAGGCCGCGCTCGCGGCCGGGACCAAGCGACAGCGGCATGCAGCCGAGGCCGATCCGCGTCAGCTCCACGTCCCCGAGGCGCGGCCCCGGCCCGGTCGAGCTCGGCGCCACCACTCAGTCCAGCTCGGCGTACGCGCGCACCGGGAAGGTGCCCATGCCCTCGACCTTCACCGGCGCGGCGTGGAAGCGGAAGCCCCAGCTCGGCAGCTCGCTCAGGTTGCAGAGGTGCTCGCAGATCGGGATGCCGGCGCCGAGCAGCGTCGTGTGGACCGGCCGCTGCGGGTCGTTCGCGTCGTCGACGTTGAGCGAGTCGATGCCGACCAGCGCCGCACCCGCCTCGACCAGGAACTGCGCGGCCGACTCCGTCAGGAACGGATGCCCCTCGCCGTACGCGGGCGTGCCCCAGTGGCGGTCCCAGCCGGTGCGCACGAGCACGGCGCGCTCGAAGAGGTCGACGCCGTGGAACGCGACCGCCTCGACCGCCGGCCCGTCGTCGAGCGGCGGATCCACCACGATCCCTGGCCGGCCCGCGAGGTTCCACAGCTCGAGCCCGGCAAGGTCGACGCCGTCGGCGAAGCGATGGAAGGGCGCGTCCACGTAGGTGCCGGTGTTGGCGACCATGCAGATCCGCCCAATGTGGAACGTGACGCCGGGCGCGTAGACCTCCTCGGCCTGCTCACGCGAGAGGTGATCGGAGACCTCGGGGGCGGGCAGCCCCGGATAGGTGATCGTCCCGTCGGCGATCGGGTGGCTGACGTCGATCAGTCGCGAGCCCATGGCGGCAGCCTACGCGAGCTACTCGGCCGCGATTCTCTCCGCGGCCTCGATGATGGCGCGCCACGGAGGAGGACCGCCCCGCCACTCCTGCCGCAGTTCGTTCATGGCGTCACCGAAGAACACAAGCTTCGGGAGGACTGTCTTGGGTGAGAGGAACGTTGGCGCCTCGGGGAGGCTCACCAGCCATTTGAGCACGCGTGCAGACACCACCTGCGGCGTATGGTCGTGGAGGTAGAGATCGAGGCCTGACAGGTCCGAGATGAAGCGCTGGTGAGCGTGGGCCTCGTCCGGGACGAGGATCAGGTAGTCGTGACCCGTGGGGCCATCAGCCGGAACTCCGCGTATCGCCATCGCCATCCCCAACTCCAGCGGCATGTTGAACCGCGCAAGGTTCTCGTCCCCCTCGCCGTGACATCTCGAGAGGTCGTGGATGCTGAAGCGGGCGCCGGCGAGCGAGGTGAGGATGCGTTCGAGCCTCGGCGCCGCGACCGACCCGCTGCTGCTGGCGATCAACGGGAAGAACCCCGCGTGGACGCACGTGAACACGATCGCGTCCAGGAGCGGCTCGTACTGGCGATCGAAGGGGCAGTTGAGGAAGACCGTCCGCGCCGTATCCGGTCCCGGCGCGGTTGTCACCGGACCGGGTCGTCAGGCTCGGCTTCGAGGGCGGCAGCAGTGCGTACCACCTCGTCGAGACGACGCTTCAACCGTGCGTGACCCTCTGGTGTCTCGAGCGCGCGGCTGTCGCCGCTCCTGAGGCGGTCGAGAATGCTCGCGGCGACCGAACCCCCGCTGCCAGCGGCGGGGTCGAGCCGAACGGCCTGGACGTCGCGCAGAAAACCGGGCGGCTCGGCGTCCCCGACGAGCACGGGCACCACCTGGGTGTCGGGATCCTCCCACAGGCGCTCCACGATCGCGCTCCACTCGTAGTGGGTCCATCGGCTGGGCTGATCGCCTATCAGGACCACGACCGCGTTCGAATCTTCGAGCCCTCGCTTGATGGCGTCCGCGAAGTTCTCCCCCGCCCGCAGCTGTTCCTCGTCGAGCCAGGTTTCGAGGCCCGCTTGGCGCAGCGTCGAGGCGACAGCGCGCGCCTCCTCCGTGTCGCGCATCGCATGCGAGATGAACACCTTCTGCTGTTTCGGCTGGCTGGTCACGCCCATATTGTGACTGAGGCGCCACGCGCAAAAATCCGCCCCCCTCCATGGGCGTAACTCAAAGAAGAAGGGCCGCCCGGAGGCGGCCCTTCCCTTCAGCTCTTTGCGTGGCTCGCTAGCCGCAGCCGGTGTTGTTGCCGCACGAGCTGCACGTGTAGCACGAGCCCGTCCGCTGCATCATCCCGCCGCACTGGCCGCAGGCCGGGCCGAGGTCCATGCCCTGCAGCCGCGCCGGGATCACCGGCGGCTCGTCCGTGAACGCCGCCGCCGCGGGCTTGGCGGGGCCGCCGCTGCCCGGGGCCTTCGCCTTCGGTGAGCCACCTGCACCCGGACGGGTGTTGCCACCGTTGGTGCCGCCGTTCGCGTGACCGTTGCCGTGGCCGTTGCCCGATCCGTTCGCCGGCTCCGAGTCGATCACCGGCGCCGCCGTGTCGCCGCGCATCAGCGCCTCCTGGGCCGCCTTCCGCGCGCGGACCTCGGGGGTCATGATCCCGAGCTCCTCCTGGCAGTCCACGTCCAGGAACCGCGAGGCCAGCCAGCGCATGATGTAGTCGGGCATCGACTTGGCGAACGGGATCTCCGGGTTGCCGGTCGCGCCCTCCGGGTCGAAGCGCATGTAGCTGAACTTGCGGACCAGCGTCTCGAGCGGCACGCCGTACTGGAGCGAGATCGAGACCGAGGTCGCGAACGCGTTCATCATGCCGCGGAGCGTGGAGCCCTCCTTGCCGATGTCGGTGAGGAAGATCTCGCCGACGGTGCCGTCCTCGTACATGCCGGCCGTGATGTAGCCCTCGTGGCCGGCGATCGAGAACTTGTGCGTGATCGACTGCCGCTCCTTCGGCATCTTGCGGCGGGCCGGCTTCGGCGGCGCGATGTCCTCCTCGGCCGCGGGCTCGCCCTTGCCCTTGTGCGCGTCCGTGCGCAGCGCCTGCGCCGTCTTCGACCCGTCGCGGTAGATCGCCAGCGCCTTGACGCCGAGCTTCCACGCCTGCACGTACGCGTCGGCGATGTCCTCCACCGTGGTCTCGGCCGGCATGTTCACCGTCTTCGAGATCGCGCCCGAGATGAACGGCTGCACCGCGCCCATCATCTCGATGTGGCCCATGTGCGAGATCGCGCGCTGGCCGACGGCCACGTCGAACACCGGCAGGTGCTCGTCCTTGAGTCCCGGGGCCCCGAGGATCGTGCCGTGCTCCTGGATCCAGGCGCCGATCTGGTCGACCTCCGCCTCCGTGTAGCCGAGCGTCTCGAGCGCCAGCGGCACCGTCTTGTTGACGATCGTCATCTGACCGCCGCCGACGAGCTCCTTGAACTTGACGAGCGAGAAGTCCGGCTCGACGCCGGTCGTATCGCAGTCCATGAGGAACGAGATCGTGCCGGTGGGCGCGAGCACGGTCGCCTGCGCGTTGCGGTAGCCGTGCATCAGCCCGAGCGCGACCGCCTCGTCCCACGAGCGCCGAGCCGCGGCCACCAGCGCCTCGTCGCGGCACTCGGTGTCGGAGATCTCGTACGACGCCGCGCGGTGCTTCTCCATCACGCGGTTGTGCGCGTCGCGGTTCTCCGGGTAGCGCTCGTACGGGCCCATCGCCTCGGCCACCTCGGCCGACTTGCGGTAGGCGCGGCCGGTCATCAGCGCGGTGATCGCCGCCGCCTGCGCGCGACCCTCGTCTGAGTCGTACGGCAGTCCGTCCGCCATCAGCAGCGCGCCGAGGTTGGCGTAGCCGAGGCCGAGCTGGCGGAACGCCCGGGCGTTGTCGCCGATCTGCTGCGTCGGGTAGCTCGACGGCCCGACGACGATCTCCTGCGCGAGGATCACGACGTCGACGACGTGCTCGAAGCGACCGGCGTCGAACGTGCCGTCCTCGCGGCGGAACTTCATGAGGTTGATCGAGGCGAGGTTGCAGGCCGAGTCGTCGACGTGCATGTACTCCGAGCACGGGTTCGACGCGTTGATCCGGCCGCTGACCGGGCACGTGTGCCAGTCGTTGATCGTCGTGTCGTACTGGACGCCCGGATCGGCGCAGCGCCACGCCGCGTCGGCGATCTGGCGCATGAGGTCGCGCGCGTCGTAGGTGTCGACGGGCTCGCCGGTCACGCGCGCCTTCGTCTGCCACTCCGAGCCGGCCTCGACCGCGTGCATGAACTCGTCGGTCACGCGCACGGAGTTGTTGGCGTTCTGGTACTGGATCGACGTGAAGCCGTCGCCGTCGATCGACATGTCGAAGCCGGCGTCGCGCAGCGCGGCGGCCTTCTCCTCCTCGCGCGCCTTGCACCAGACGAAGTCGACGATGTCCGGGTGGTCCACGTCGAGCACGACCATCTTGGCCGCGCGGCGCGTCTTGCCGCCCGACTTGATCGTGCCCGCCCACGAGTCGGCCCCGCGCATGAACGAGACCGGGCCGCTGGCGAGCCCGCCCTTCGACAGGTACTCCTTCGACGAGCGGATGTTCGACAGGTTGATCCCGGAGCCGGAGCCGCCGCGGAAGATCATGCCCTCGCGCGTGTTCCAGTCGAGGATCGACTCCATCGTGTCCTCGACGCTGAGGATGAAGCAGGCCGAGCACTGCGGCTGCTCCTCGAAGCCGACGTTGAACCACACCGGCGAGTTGAACGCGGCCTCCTGGTGCACCAGGATGTGGGTGAGCTCGGCCTCGAAGGCGTCGCCGTCCTCGTCCGTGGCGAAGTAGCCGAGCTCGCGGCCCCAGCCGGCGATCGTGCCGGCGACGCGGCCGACCATCTGCTTGACCGAGTTCTCGCGCTCGTCGGAGCCGATGCGGCCGCGGAAGTACTTCTGGGCGACGATGTTGGTCGCGTTCTGGGACCAGCTCTTCGGGAACTCGACGCCGCGCTGCTCGAACGCGGGGTTCTCCGGGTCGCCGATGACCGCGTCGCGGATCTCCCACTCGATCTCGTCGAAGGGATGGACGCCCGGCTGCGTGTACCGGCGCTCGACCATCACACCCTGACCGGTGCGGCGGGCGGTGATGTCGGTGGTCGAGCTCGGCGTCTGGGGCATCTCTTCTCCCTACGTATTGGCGGTCTTCCCGGGCCGCGCCGGGTGCGCGGAGGGGAAGGACATGCTGCTACGTGGGGCGGACGGAAAAAGGGTGGGAGCCAGGGTGTCGGAAAAGCGGCGGCGGTGTCCCCCAATTGTAGGGATTAGCAGGCCCTTCGACCGGAGAAAAACCGCAAATTCCGGGGGCTTCAGCGGCCGATGCGAAGCCAGTCGCGGAAGTCCGCGGCGGTGTCCGCGGTGCGCTCGCGCCATTCGGTCGCACGGTCGCTCGAGTTCAGCATCACGAGGGAGGCCGCGAGCAGGACGAGGCCAGCCGCCGCACAGATGATCGCCGCCGTCACCACGTGCCTGAACACGGTACCGGGCCGTCCGGTGCGCCGGCCGGCAGCGCAGAATGGCTGTTGTGGCTACCTCATCGGGGGTAGCTCAATGGTGGGCGCTACGTCCTCCAGAATCCATACTGAAGACCCCACATGAAGCCCTTCGAACCAGATAGTCCACCCACCCACGTACGCGAGGCGCGGCTGCGCTCGCTCGTGAGCCTCGCCACGACGCCGATGCTCGTCTTCGACCACGAGCGCCGCTACGTCGACGTCAACGACACCGCCTGCGAGGTGCTCGGCGCCACGCGCGAGGAGATCATCGGCCGGCGCATCGACGACTTCACGGCGGGCGAGGGCGGCTTCAACCTCGACCGCCTCTGGGCGCGCTTCCTAGAGGACGGGCGCGTGAACGGCTCGTTCCCGGTCAGGCGCTTCGACGGTCAGGTCCGTCCGGTCGTGTACGCGGCGACCGCCGATGTCGTCCCCGGCCGCCACATGGCGATCTTCGCCAACGGCAAGAACGGCTCGCAGACGGTTGCGGCGCCGGAGGAGCCCGGGTCGCGCCGCGCCCGCAGCCAGCTCACCCCGCGCGAGCGCGAGATCCTCCAGATGATCGCCGACGGCCTGACCGACCGCGAGATCGCCAAGCGCCTCGTCCTCTCGCCCGCCACGGCGCGCACGCACGCGCGCAACCTGATCGGCAAGCTCGGTGCGCACACGCGCGCCCAGGCCGTGGCGATCGCGATCCGCCGCGGCGAGATCACGGCCTAGCGCCGCTCCAACTGGCCCCCGTGCCTATTTGCAGGTAAAAGTGTCGCTCTTTGCGACTTCCGTCCGAATGGTGTGCAACGATCCGCGACCACGGATCGTTGCACTGAGCAGGGCCGTGGCGAGCGATCCAGAAGGGGGCTATGTGCAGCAGGTCGAATTCGAGAAGCGGACTCAACATGCACCCCGTAACTCGACCGACAGGCGGCTCTTCGAGAACTTCGCTCTGCATGAAGACGGGGCGCACAGTGGCGCCCCGTCCACACACCTAGGCCACCCGCTCTTGGTCGGCCGAAAGGTCAACCAAGACGTACCACAGGGCCCCATCGTCATCGGCCGCCGTTGTGAGCGGCAGCCGCTGACCCTTGTCAAACCAAGCGGCAAATCCCTTTGGATCTCCGTAGTGTCCGACCAGGGCGTAGGTACCAGGCACCAGGGCTTTCTCCCCAGGCGCCTGTCGGAGGATCGCCATCATCGGCGGCCTCCCTTTCTCTAGGTCCTGCTATCGATGTCCCGGGTCGTCAGGCTTCGAACGTGGCGATCCGGGGTCACCAATTGGGCTACCACCCCTGGATGCTGCTACGAGGGGCGGACGGAAAAGGGTGCTCAAATGCCAGACGCGCCGCATGACTTAACAGGCGCCTCCGGTTGAGACGGCGATTAGTGGGGGTGCGACACGGGCCTCCTACTCGGGGATCGAGGCGAGCGTCTGCTCGAGGCCCTCGGCCAGCGCGACCTTCGCCTCCCAGCCGAACTCCTCGCGCGCGCGGGTGGCGTCGATCGCGATGTGCCGGACCTCGCCGGCGCGCTCGGGCTGGTGGTCCGGGCTGAAGTCGGCCTTCGCGTGCGGCGCCAGCGCCTCGATCAGCTCGAGCACGTTCGTCTCCACGCTCGTCCCGATGTTGATCGGGCCGGTCGCCTCCGAGTCCGCGGCGGCGAGGTTGGCCGAGACGACGTCGTCCACGTGGATGTAGTCGCGGGTCTGGAGGCCGTCGCCGAAGACGACCGGGCGCTCGCCGGCGCGCAGCTTGCCGCAGAAGATCGCGATCACGCCGGCCTCGCCGAGCGGGTCCTGGCGCGGGCCGTAGACGTTTCCGTAGCGCAGCGAGACGGTGGAGAGGCCGAACAGGCGCCGGAACAGCTCGCAGTAGCCCTCGGCGGCGTACTTGGACTGGCCGTAGGGGGCCTCGGGGGCGTTCGGGTGCGACTCGGGCGCGGGGATCTGCTGGGCCTCGCCGTAGATCGCGCCGCCGGTGCTGGTGTTGACGAGGCGGCGCGCGCCGGACGCACGCGTGGCCTGCAGGACGTTGATCGTGCCCACGACGTTGATGCCCGCGTCCCAGGCCGGGTCGGCGGCCGACTTGCGCACGTCGATCTGCGCGGCGAGGTGGAAGACGACCTCGGGCTTCGCCTCGGCGAAGACGTCCTCGAGCGCCTGGGCGTCGCGGATGTCGGCCTCCTGCAGGCGGACGCCGTTGGCCAGCGCCCCCTCGAGGTTCTCGCGCTTGCCGGTCGAGAGGTCGTCCACGACGGTCACCTCGTCGCCGCGGGCGAGGAGGGCGTCGACGAGATTGGAGCCGATGAAGCCGGCTCCGCCTGTGACGAGGGCGCGCACGGCAGGGAATCTACGCGGTCGGGCGGCGGACGCCTCCCCCGGCGGTATCGTCGGCCGCGTGCCCGGCCTCTTCGTGACCTTCGAGGGAATCGACCGCTCGGGCAAGACGACGCAGGCGCGGATGCTCTGCGACGCCCTGGGCGACGAGGCGCTGCCGGTCCGCGAGCCGGGCGGGACGGAGCTCGGCGAGGCGATCCGGACCCTGGTCAAGGGCTCGCTCCCGATGGGCGGGCGGGCGGAGGCGCTGCTGTTCGCCGCGGCGCGGGCACAGCTCGTCGACGACGTGATCCGGCCGGGGCTCGAGGCGGGGCGCGTGGTCGTGTCCGACCGCTACCTGGACTCCTCGCTCGCCTACCAGGGGGCCGCGCGCGCCCTTGGCGTCGAGGACGTCGCGCAGCTCAACGAGTTCGCCACCGGCCGGCTCGTGCCCGACCTCACCTTCCTCCTCGAGCTCGACCCGGCGATCGCCGAGGAGCGTGCGGGTCACCTCGATCGCTTCGAGGACGAGGGCGACGAGCTCCAGCGCCAGGTCGCGGCCGCGTACGACCGGCTGGCCGCGGCCGAGCCGGGGCGCTGGAAGCGGATCGACGCGAGCCGGTCCAGCGGCGAGGTGCACGCCGAGGTGCGCGCTCACGTCGAGGCCGCGCGGGCGGGGGCGCTCGCTTGAGCGCCGCGGTGCTGCCCGGGACCGAGGACCACCCGCACGCGCGGATGGTGCTGGGCGCGGCGCTGTCCGGAGCGCCCTCGCACGCCTATCTCTTCCACGGGCCCCCCGGCACCGGCAAGCGCACGGCGGCGCGGGCGCTTGCGGCGGAGCTGCTGACCGCCGGGGAGACCGATGCCGACGCCGCTCGCGCGCGCGTGCGCGCGGGAACGCATCCGGACCTGACCTGGGTGCGGCCGACGGGGGCGCACGAGATGCGGGTGAGCGACGTGGACGAGGCCGTGGTGGCGGCGTCGATGCGCACGCCGTTCGAGGCGTCGAAGCGGGTGTTCGTGCTGGAGGGGGCGGACACGATGAGCGACGCGGTGGCCAACCGGCTGCTCAAGACGCTCGAGGAGCCGCCGGAGTTCGTGCACCTGATCCTGCTGACCGACGCGGTGGGGCAGGTGCTCGAGACCGTCGTCTCCCGGTGTCAGCTCGTGCGCTTCGATCCGCTGCCGGCGGAGCGGATCGCGGCGGTGCTGGAGGGGGAGGGGATCGATGCTGCGCGCGCCGGCGCGTGCGGGCGGCTGGCGCTCGGCAACCTCACCCGTGCGCGGTTCCTGGCCTCCGGCGACGGCGAGGCGCTGCGCGACGACGTGGAGGCGCTCGTGCGCGATGCCCTGGCCGGCGAGGGGCGCGACGTGCGCGGTGGCGAGCCGTGGCAGGCGCTGCTCACGCGGGCCGAGGCGCGCGGTCGCGAGGCGGCGGCCGAGGTGGCCGAGGTGGCGCGCGTGCGGCTCGAGGACGAGCCCAAGGGGCGCGATCGCAACGCCATGGAGAAGGAGTTCGAGGAGGAGGGCAAGCGGGCGGCGCGGCGGGCGCGGACCGAGGTGCTCGACCTCGGGCTCGAGCTGGCGGCCGTGGCGTTCCGCGATCTCGTGTGCGTGGCGGAGAAGGCCGAGGGCGTGGTGCTGGGGGTGGACCGGATCGAGGGGCTCGCCCCGGCTGCCCGGGGGCGCGACGCGCGGCGGCTGCGCGAGGCCGTGGAGCGCTGCGAGGAGACGCGGCTGTCGCTGTCGCTCAACGTGACGGAGGAGCTGGCGCTGTCGGCGCTCAGCGTGCGGTTGCGAAGGCTGGTCGGGTCGGCGGGTTAGTCGTCTTCGTCGAGGCCGAGCTGCTCGCGGACTCGGCGCTCTATCTCCTCGGCTTCGCGCTCGACGCCCTCGCTCGGCGTCGTGAGCGTCGCGATGTCGTGCAGGTCGATCGGCCGGCCGGCGATGCGCTTCATCCGCACCAGGTCGTCGACGCCGGCGACCAGCACCGCGATCGACCCGTGCTTCACCTCGATCGCGCGGCTGCGCAGGTCGTCATAGGTCCCGCCGAACGCGTGCTCCGCACTCAGAACGTCGAGCTCACCGAACCTCGTGGAGAGCGGAAGCAGGGGAGTTCTGGCGAATCGCTGGGGGTCGAAGCGACGGATCGGGCGGTTGGTGCGCTTCAGCGCGGGTTCGAGCTCGATCAACGCCTCGGCAAGCCGCGAGAAGTTGACTAGGTCCGGACGCGGGATGATGTCGAGGTCCTTCGTCAAGCGCGGACTGCCGTGCGCTTGAACGGCCACTCCGCCGATCACGACGTGATCGACCCCGAATTCGGCGAGCGTCTCCAGGATGCGCGAGCCCTCGAATACCTCAGTGTCGCGGATGGTCACCGTTCTCCCCTGGGCCCGCTGGCTGTGCGCGACGTCGAGGCGCATCCGGCTGACGTTCCGGTTCGACGCGAGGCCCCCCCGCAGCCCCGCTTCCCGCGACGCCTCGCGCGCTCGCTGAAGCTGCTGCGGGTCGCCGAAGTAGTCGAGCGGACGGGTCGTCACGACCGGCTCCTCCCCGACCACGCTCATCAGCGTGCGCAGCCGATCCCACGTCACTGCCTCCTCGCCGCGCTCGATCCGGCTGATGGCCGCCTGTGTCGTCCGCGCTCGGTGGGCCAAACGGGCCTGGCTCAGCCCGTGGCGTTCGCGCGCATCCTTGATGAGCGTCGCCGGATCCATCGCCATACCGTATACGGTATGGCCACTCCAGAACTGCCGTCGCCTCGCGGCAGCGCCTGACGCGGCCGGGCCGCACGGGCGCGTCCCGCCGCAGCATCTCGCCGTTGGGCCCGAGCCACGTCAACTCGAGGGCGAACCGCATGCCGAACGTGTGCACCGACCGGCAGCGCGGGATCAGCAGCGCGTGGCCCGGCGGGAGCTCGCGCAGGAACGCGAGCCCGAGCAGCCGCGCGCGGAAGCCGCGGGCGGTGAGCACGACGAGGCCGTCGTCGCGGACGTGGTATGGGAGGCGCCTGAGCCTGCGCGGGAGCATGTACTCCCCTAAGGGCCCGGCGCGGAAAGCTCGCCCCCCTCGGTCTAGACTCGGGCGACCTTGCCGACGTAGCTCAGCTGGTAGAGCACTTCACTCGTAATGAAGGGGTCGGGGGTTCGAGTCCCCCCGTCGGCTTCGAAAATCCCAGCGTAGAGCCATATTTTGCGGCTCAGCGTGAGTGCGTGGCCACAAGTATGCGCCCTCCATCCGGTCACGTCGGCAGGTGTTCCGAGTTCGAGGACGTGCAGAGGGTGTTCGGCGGCTTCGTGCTCGAGCCCGGCCGGCCGACGTAACACGGCGCTGGGTCTCAGACTGGTGCGCCTCGACGCGCATCACGGCCGGCGGGGTGCTACCTGATCGTCTTGCGCGCGCGCCTGCCGTCGCGGCCCCGCGCGTCGAGCACGAAGGTCTCGACGCGGTACGGGCGCGCCCCGAGCGGTAGGCGCACGGAGACGGTCCCGCGGCGGCGCAGCCGCACGGACTCCACGTTCGCGGGCTGCGACCTGTCGCTCGAGTGGATCACGACGCGGAGGCGCGTGCGCTTCGCCGGGGTGCGGCCGATCTCGTAGCGGACCCGTGCATGAGCCCGGGTGGTGTCCACGGCGATCGCGGGGACCGGAAGCCCGCGGCTGTCCGCGGGCCGGCCCCGGCGACCGTTTCGCGCCGGCCCCAGCGGGGCGCTGCACGCCCGTGCGTCCTCGTGGAACCCGGATGGGTCGGTCCACTTCTTGCCCTGACGCATCGGGGCCTTCGGGCTGGCGAAGCTTCCGGTCGACTGGCCCCAGTTCCCCGGCCAGCCCCAGAAGTTCGACAGCTCGCCCGTGACGACCTGCGCGTGCGGCCGCACGTTGCGACCGTCGCCCCAGTGCTCGTCAGCCTGATCCGGCAGGTGCTCCACGTCGATCGGCGACTGGCCGCTGAAGGTGTATGAGGCGTGGGAGCCCGCCGCGACCCAGACCTGCGGCACGTCGTGGTCGGACGGATTCCAGACCTGATCGAACCTGCACGCCTCCGCGTAGCCGTGCTGCGAGTAGGTGACGTCCTGCGGCACGCCGGCATCGTCGACGGAGACCTGGATCATCTCCCAGTCGCCCGCGTGCGGACCGAAGCCGTTCCAGTCGTAGCTGTTGCGGTAGTAGAAGGCCCAGTACTGCAACCACAGCTTCCCGTCGGCGCCGTGCGCCGCGCGGGCGTAGACCTCGTCCCGCCACTCAGGGAAGCTCGCATGGAAGAAGTCCCGAGCCTCGTACTCGTCGCCGTGCGCGGCGAGCCGGTCGCGAATCGGGTCGGGCGAGCTGTAGGGGTACCAGGACGGGTACTCGACGCCGAGCCCCTCGAGCGACGGCGGGTCGGCCAGTGTCCGGATGCCGTTGGGCGGCCAGTCGTAGTACTCCGGGTCCTGGTACAGGCTGTTGTAGTAGAACTGCCGCTCAAGGCTCGTGTACGTCGTGTCCGTCATCTCGCGAGCGCTGTCCGCGAAGAAGTCCTCGTCCCAGTCGTACTTCATGAGCGGGCGGTGCTTCTGGAGCAGGGCGCCGTAGTCGATCGTCTTGAGCGTCAGGTACATGTCGCGTGGCTGCCCGTTCGCGCCGGTGGCCGTCTCGCTGCCGGCCCACTTGAGTCCGTAGTGCCACCCCTTCGAGAACGGTG
>DASVVS010000130.1:0-29261 GCA_036386455.1 Thermoleophilaceae bacterium | reverse complement strand
AGTTGATCTACAGGAGCTCGAAGAGGTCAAAGGCCTGGTCCTCAAGGGCCAGCAGGTCGGCGTGCTCACGTTCGCCGAGATCGCGACGGCCGTCCAGGAGATCGACCTCGACGAGGCGGACGTCGAGGAGCTGCACGGCTTCCTCGAGAAGTCCGAGATCGAGCTCGTCGAGGAGATCGACCCGGCGCTGGCCGCGCAGGAGGAGCGCGCGCCCGACAAGCGCGGGCGCCGCAAGGCCAAGACGGCGATCGACCTCAAGCCGGACATGACGACCGATTCGCTGCAGCTGTTCCTCAAGGACATCGGCAAGGTACGGCTGCTCACCGCCCAGGAGGAGGTCGACCTCGCGCGCAGGATCGAGCGCGGCGACCTGGACGCCAAGCAGAAGATGGTCGAGTCCAACCTGCGGCTCGTCGTCTCGATCGCCAAGAACTACCGCAACCAGGGACTGCCCTTTCTCGACCTGATCCAGGAGGGCACGCTCGGACTCGTCCGCGCGGCCGAGAAGTTCGACTACCGCAAGGGCTTCAAGTTCTCCACCTACGCGACCTGGTGGATCCGCCAGGCGATCGCCCGCGCGCTCGCCGACAAGGCGCGCACGATCCGCATCCCGGTTCACGTGGTCGAGAAGCTCAACAAGATCGGCCGCGCGGAGCGCAAGCTCGTCACCGAGCTGGGCCGCGAGCCCACGCCGGAGGAGATCGCCGAGGTGACCGGCATCGAGCCCGAGGAAGTCGACTCGATCAAGCGCTCGGCGCAGGCGCCGGTCTCCCTCGAGAAGCCGGTCGGCGACGAGGAGGAGTCGGAGTTCGGCCAGTTCATCGCCGACGAGCGCGCCGAGTCGCCCTACGACCGCGCCGCGGAGATCCTCACCAAGGAGGCGCTGCGCGAGGCGCTCGAGAACCTCTCGTACCGCGAGCGCCGCGTGCTGGAGCTGCGCTACGGGCTCGGCGGGGAGCACCCCCGCACGCTCGACGAGGTGGGCCGCACGTTCAACGTCACGCGCGAGCGCATCCGCCAGATCGAGAACCAGTCGCTGAAGAAGCTGCAGTCCCTCGCGGAGGCCCAGAAGCTCCGCGACGTCGCCTAGCGGCGCCGCACGCGCCTACCGCGCGCGGACGAGCTTCAGCTTGAAGCCGCCGTCCTGACGGCTCGGCGGATCGGTGTTCGTGGTGCGCCAGCGGCCGTCCACCCGCAGCCGTCTCCCGCGCGTGATCTCGGCGCGCACCGAGTTGACCAGCCGCACCGCGACGCGCGCGGACTTGCCGTCGCCCCGCACCGAGAAGCGGGCGCGGCCGATCGGCTGGGCGCCGGGCCGGCCCACGTCCCCCCGGCGGTAGAGCCGGATCGTCCCGGCGCACGTGGGGTACCCCGCCCCGTGGCACCGCACGAGCGGGCGCACGAGGCCGTCGCGGCTCACGCCGTACGTTCGTCCCGACGGCACGGTGAGGCTCGGCGCGCAGCGGAGGAAGACGTCGAGGGCATCGAACGAGAACGTGTTCGGGTGCAGGCCGCAGCGCACCTCGTCGCGCTCGCCGTCGCGGGTGTCGACCGTCCCGCCCGACCCCTCGGCGTCGATCGCGTCGCGTCCCGGCCCGCCGGTCGCCCGGCCGCCCGGGCCATGCAGGACGATCCGGTCTGCCCCGCCCGCCCCGTCGAGCACGTCCGCGCCGCCGCGGCCGTCGATGACGTTGTCGGCGCCCGAGCCCACGATCCGGTCGTCGGAGTGGCTGCCCACCACCGACTCGACGTCGGCGCCGGCGTCGTCGTTCTCGCCCTCCGTCCCGTCGCCGCGCCGGTCGTCGAGCGTGACGTCGACCGGCCCGAGCGCGCCGTACTCGACCACGTCGAAGTTCGCGCCGCCGCGGATCAGGTCCGCGCCCGCGCCGCCGTCGAGGACGTCGCGGCCGCCGCCGCCGATCAGCGAGTCGTCGCCGTCGCCGCCGATCAGCGATGCGGCCGTCCCGGCGCCGAACAGCCGGTCGTCCCCGCCGCGCCCGTCGAGCCGGCTCCACGAGTACGGCGGATCCGCGGGCGCGTGCAGCTCGTCCGGGCCGTCGCCGCCGCTCACGACGGAGAAGGTCGGGCCCACGTCGTCGCCCTCGCCGGGCTCGCCGTCGTCGGGGACGCCGTCGGGCGTGACGCGCACGCCGAGCGTGCGCCCCGGGTAGCTCACGGCCCCGCTGGGAGCGCGCATGTAGTCGGCGCCGGGGCCGCCGTCGACGCTCACACCGGCGTCCGGCGAGACAACGCGGTCGTCGCCGGCTCCGGCGCTCACCGCCGCCTGGAGGCCGTTCAGGACGAGCTCGTCGTCGCCGTCGCCGAGCCGCAGGTCGGCCCGCTGGAGCCGCGGCGGCGCCGTGCCGCGCGGCCTGCAGACCACCGACCCGCCGGGCTCGGCCGCGCAGTTCTCGCCTGGCGTTGGGGCGGCCCCCGCGTCGCGCACCCGGACGAGTCCCTCGGCGAGGAGCCGGTCGTCGGCGACGACGCGGTTGGTCTCGCCAGCGGCGGCCTCGAACGTGAGGGCGTAGACGTCGAGCGGCCCGGCCTCCTTCGAGGGCGGGACGTGGGCGACGAACGGCATCGAGACGGCCGCCGCGCCCGCCGGCGCGGCGGCCACGAGTGCCACCACGCAGGCGAGGAGTGGGACGCGAACCCTCATGTCGCGCTACAACACGACAGCGTGCGCGGTGATGCGCCAGCCCGGCCGCCGGTTAAAGGCCGTATGCGGAGCGCCGATAAGCCAGGCATGGCATTCGACCTCGAGGCCGCCCTCCGCCGCGTGATCGAAGTGGACGGGTCCGACCTGCACCTGAAGGTGCCGGCCCCGCCGCTGATCCGCACCATGGGCGCACTGGAGCCCATCCCGGGCGCCGACGAGCTGACCCCGGAGGACACCGAGGGCGCCGTCCGCCAGCTCGTGAAGGACCCGCAGAAGCTCGAGGAGTTCGCGAGCGAGCACGAGGTCGACTTCTCCTTCAGCCTCCCCGGCTGCTCCCGCTTCCGCGTGAACGCGTTCCGCCAGCGCGGCGTGACCTCGCTCGTGGCCCGCGCCGTGCCGCACGAGATCAAGTCGCTCGACCAGCTCGGCCTCCCCGACGTGATCTCCGAGATCGCCGACGAGGAGCGCGGCATCATCCTCGTGACCGGCACGACCGGCTCGGGCAAGTCCTCGACGCTCGCGGGCGTGATCGACCAGATCAACCGCCTGCACGCTCGCCACATCGTCACGATCGAGGACCCGATCGAGTTCCTCCACCGCGACAAGCGCTCCATCGTCAACCAGCGCGAGGTGGGCGCCGACACCGCGTCGTTCAAGCGCGCGCTGCGCCGGGTGCTCCGTCAGGACCCGGACGTGATCCTGGTCGGCGAGATGCGCGACGAGGAGACCGTGAGCACCGCTCTGTCCGCGGCCGAGACCGGCCACCTCGTGCTCTCGACGCTCCACACCGTGGACGCGGCCGAGACGGTGAACCGCATCATCGACTTCTTCCCCCCGCACATGAACCAGCAGGTGCGCGCGATGCTCGCGGGCACGCTCAAGGCGATCGTCTCCCAGCGGCTCGTGAAGCGCGCCGACGGCGGAGGCCGGGTCGCCTGCTGCGAGGTGCTGCGGATGACCGGCCGCGTCCGCGACATGATCATGATCCCGGAGGAGACCGGCAAGCTCACCGACGTGATCGCCGAGGGCGCCTACTACGGGATGCAGAGCTTCGACCAGGCGCTGCTCGCGCACGTGCAGGCCGGCCGGGTCACGATGGAGGAGGCCATGCGCGCGGCCACCAACCCCCACGACTTCAAGCTGATGGTCGCCTCCGACGGCCAGCGCTCCACCTCGGTCGATCAGATCATGGGCGACGCGGATCCCCACGCCGTCACCACGCTGGCGTAGTACTTCGCTTGACAACCCTGCGGTTCTCCCGCAAGGGTGGGTCCTCCCCCCGCACACGACTTCGGAGGACCACATGCAGAGCACGCTCGGGCAGTTCCAGGAGACCGAGTCCCAGGAGGCGTTCAACCTCCAGAACAGCAAGCTCCTCAAGGTGGAGCTCAACCAGGTGACGATCCAGGCGAAGCTCGGGTCGATGGTCGCCTACCAGGGCGAGGTGACCTTCGAGCACGCCGGCTCCGGCGGCATGGGACGGATGCTGAAGAAGGCGATCAGCGGCGAGGGCACGCAGCTGATGAAGATGACCGGGACCGGCGAGGTCTTCCTGGCCGACCAGGCTCAGGACATCCACCTGATCAAGCTCGAGAACGACTACATCACCTGCAACGGCGCCAACGTGCTGGCGTTCGACGCCGGGATCGACTGGGACATCAAGAAGATCGAGGGCGGCGTGGCCGCGGCGATGGCCGGCGGCCTCACGAACATGACCCTCCAGGGCACCGGCTGGGTGGCGCTGCTCTCCGACGGACCGCCCGTGCTGCTCGACGTGAGCACGGCACCGACGTTCGCCGACGCCCAGGCGGCGATCACGTGGTCGAGTGGCGTGCAGACCGAGGTGAAGGTCGACGCGAACCTCAAGACGCTCATCGGGCGCGGCTCGGGCGAGACGGTCCAGATGGCCTTCAGCGGCCAGGGCTGGGTGCTCGTGCAGCCCAGCGAGGGCGTGGTCAAGGCGGCCGCCTCGGCGGGCGGCGGAGGCGGCGCCGCGGGCGGCCTCGGCGGGCTGCTGGGCAACCGCTAGCGCTGCCCGAGCAGAGCCCCTGATGGCCCGGGGCCGCGTCTCGGCGCGGCCCCGGCGCTAAACTTCACTTTGTGAAGCGCAGCGGCAACGACGCCTGTCCGGTCTGTGCGACGGCCGAGCTCGTCTGCACCAAGTGGACGATGCTGATCGTCCGCGACCTCGCCCAGGGCCGCAGCCGTTTCTGCGAGCTCGAGCGCTCGCTCGCCGGGATCAGCCCGCGCACCCTCTCGCTGCGACTGCGCGAGCTCGAGGCCGAGGGCGTCGTGGAGCGGCGCACCTACCCCGAGGTCCCGCCGCGCGTGGAGTACGCCCTGACGGAGAAGGGCCACGCCCTGATCCCGATCATCGAGGGCATGCGCGAGTTCGGCCGCGACTGGCTTGACGCGAAGGGGCCCTGCGAGGTCCCCGACCCGCGCGCCACCCTCGCGACCGCCTAGCGCCCGCGTGTGAAAAGGACCGCGGGGCGCGGCGGCGAACCACGCCGTCATGCGCAACCGCGAGCTCCACGACGCGCTGCGTGACTTCGCACTCGAGTCCGCCGCGCTCCTGACCGCCGCCGTGAGCGCCGGCGCCGAGCTGCCCTACGACGTGATCGAGGAGCCCGGCACCGGGTCGGTCCTCTACCGCTATCAGCCCCTCACCGCCGAGTTCATCGGCGCGCGCTGGGACTCGCTGAGCGCGCAGGCGAGCTTCGACCGCGCCGCCCGCGCACTCGGCAGCGGCGCGGAGGCGTACCTGCGCGTGCGCGGCCTGCCGGGCGGCGCCGACTCCGAGCCGGCGCTGCGCGCCCTGCTCGAGCGCCTCTACGAGGACGCGACCGGCTTCGAGTTCCCCGAGGAGCGCTTCGAGCGCGTCTACGCCGAGTTCGAGCGCACGCTCTACGAGCACACGATGCGCGCGTCGGTCGTCGCGACCGTCCACGGGCTCGTGCTCGAGCGCGACCGCGTGGAGCTGGGCGGCGGGCTCGTGCTCGCGCGCGGGGACAAGGTGGACGCCCCGCCCGAGGCGGTGTGGCCGCTCGGGCCCGGCGAGCGCGAGCGGGCGACCGGCCCGAACACCGTGTGCGTGCTCGAGCGCGACATCGAGTCCGACGGCGGCCTGCCGGTCGCCGAGGCGCGGGTCCGCTTCCGCACGCTGCTCACCGCGCTGCGGCTGCTCAAGCCCGGGCGCGTGGCCTTCGCCTCTCCGGCGTGGGGCCGCGCCGACGAGGGCACCTGGCAGCCGGTCGCCCTCAACCTCGGCGGCCGCGGGCGCGGCGAGCCGTGGCTGCTCGGTGCGCAGGAGGGCGCCGAGCTGGCGGAGCTGACCGAGCTCGTGGCGGCCGCCCGGCTGCCCGGCCGGATCGCGTGGTCGCTCGCGCGCTTCGAGATGGGCTGCGAGCGGACCGCGGAGGCCGAGGCCGTGTCCGACTACCTGCTGGCGCTGCGCGCCATGCTCGACGCCGACGACGAGACCGGCCGCGCGAGCCTCGGCCTGCGGCTGGCCGCGCTGTGTGCCGAGCAGGACGAGCGGCGCGGGGTGCGGGCACGGCTCGACACGGCGTTCGCCCTGGAGCGCTCCGCGATGGGCGGCGCGTCCTTCGACCCCGCCGACCCGGAGGGGCCCGCGATCGTGCACGAGCTCGAGCGCCACGTGCGCGCCCTGCTGCGCGACGTCGTGTGCGGCTACCTGTCCGGCGACCTGCGCTCGGTCGCCGACGACATCCTGCTCGCGAGCGCCGACCCGATCGAGATACGCGCCCATGACACGCGCGACGAGCCGGACGACGAGCCCGAGTGGCTCCAGCCGGACCTGCTCGACGAGCCCCCGCCGCTCCCGGAGGAGCGCGAGGCGGGGCCGGCGGACTGGGAGCCCGACCCGGACCGCGGCCGCGTGGTGAACCGGGCGCGCCCGGTCGACGGGCCGGGCACGGCCGCCGACCCGCGCTCCGCCGCCTGGCGCGCGCCGGCCCAGCCGGGTCCGAGGACCCGGCGGCCGCACCCGATGGACGAAATGACCATCGCCGACCGCCCGCTGGCGACGGTGGTGGCGGAGGACGAGCCCGCCTCGCGCATCGCCGCCCTCGACGCCCCCGAGCCCGAGGGCGTCGCCCAGGGCTTCAGCGCCGGCGTCACCCCTTCCGCCGACTGGGGCGACGACGACGACTGCTGGTCCGCCCCGGTCTAGCGCTCGGCCGTGACGGCGTCGGCGGCGAACAGGTAGCCGCCGACCTCGGCCAGCCCGCCGAGGTCGTGCACGTCGCTGTCGAGCAGCGGCACCCGCACCAGCGGGTCGCCGCTCAGCTCGCGCTCCAGGCGCGCGACGTTCTCGGCGTCGCGCGCAGCGAGTCCGCGGTAGTCGTCGAAGGTCTCCGCGACCCGCTGCCCGAGGTCCTCGCCCAGCAGCGCGGCCAGATCGCCCTCGATCTCCGCGCCGCCCACCTCCGACTCAGCCCCCTCGTGCACGCGGTTCACGATCGCGGCGCCGAACGGCATCCCGTTCTCGCGCAGCCGGCGACGGAAGTACACGACGTCGTCGATCGCGTCACCGCGCGGCGAGGTCACGAGCAGGAACGTCGTGCCCGGGTCCTCGAGCAGCTCCTCCACCTTCTTGGCGCGGTCGCGGATGCCGATCGCCATGTCGCCGAAGCTCGCGAAGAACTCGGACAGGTCGCGGAGCAGGTCGACGCCGGTCAGGCGCTTGAGCAGCGAGAACAGCAGGCCCGTGCTGCGCCCGAACGCCTTCACGCCGAACATCCCCGGCTTCAGGAAGAAGGCGAGCGAGCGCGAGTCGATGAAGCGCGTGAGCCGGTCGGGCGCGTCGAGGAAGTCGAGCGCGTTGCGGGTGGGCGGCGTGTCGAGCACGAGCAGGTCGTAGCGGCCCTCCTCGTGCAGCTCGTAGAGCTTCTCGATCGCCATGTACTCGGTCGACCCGGACACCGCGTTCGACAGCTCCTTGTAGATCCGGTTGCCGAGCACGGCGTCGGCCGTCGCGCGGTCGGGGGCGCGCTTCACGATCAGCTCGTCCCAGGTGCGCTTGGCGTCGAGCATCATCGCCCAGAGCTCGCCGCGCATCTCGAGGCCCTGCTCCTCGAACAGCGACGCGTCGATCCGGGTGGGCTCGTTGCCGAGCTCCGAGAGCCCGAGCGAGTTGGCGAGCCGCCGCGCCGGATCGATCGTGAGCACCGCCACCCGGAGCCCGCGCGAAGCCATCCCCATCGCCACCGCCGCGGCGGTCGTGGTCTTGCCGACCCCGCCCGAGCCCGCGCAGATGCAGACGTGCTTGCCGTCGAGCAGCTCGCCGACGCTCACAGGTGCTCCTCCAGGTCCCGCGACAGCTCCTCCCACTCGCCGAGCCCGAGGTCGGTGTCGAACAGGAACGGCAGCAGGACCACGGGCGCCTCGCCGGCGCCCTCCTCGAGCCGCGCGAGCTGAGCGCCCTGCGAGGCGGAGCGCCGGTGCTCGGACAGGGCCACCCGCAGCGCGGCCGCGACCGCGGGGTCGCCGCTGCCGCCGTTCACGCCCTCGATCCGCTCGGCCTCCTCGCCGGTGAACCGCTCCGGGAGCAGCGCGTTCATCACCACGAGCCCGGGCTCGTAGCCCATCTGGTCGCGGAGCCCCGTGCCGAACTCGATCGTCTCGTTCACCGGCATCTCCTCCGGCAGGGCGACCGTCACCACGCCGGTCTGGGACGGGTCGCGCAGGAAGCCGTCGATCATCAGCGCCTTCCTGCGGATCGGCCCGACGCGCGCCACGTCGGCGAAGGTCTGCGGCGTGCGCAGCATCCCGAGGCCCTGGCCGGTCGGCGGCCCGTCGAGGATGACCAGGTCGTATGGCGCGTCGCCGCGCCGGCGCCGCTCCAGCAGGGCGAGCTCCCAGACCTTGCCGATGGTCACGAGCTCGCGCAGCCCCGGCGTCGCGGCGGCGAAGTACTCGAAGATCCGGTTGTGGAACAGGAGGCCGGCGAGGCGCTTGGAGCCGACCTGATCGACCAGGAACTCCTCGAGCGACTTGTCCGGGTCGATCGAGATCGCGTAGAGGTTCTCCGCCAGCTCGGTCTCGCGGTAGCCGACGCCCGCGTGGCGGAACGACTTGGACACGCGCTCCTGCCCGGCGACCTCCACCACGATCGTGCGCTTGCCGCGGCGCGCCGCGAGCAGGCCGAGCGAGGCCGCCACGGTCGTGCGGCCGACGCCGCCCTTTCCGGCGACGAACAGCAGACGCTTGTCGAGTAGCCCGGCCAACGGAAGGATTCTCCCTACCCCGTACGAATACGCACGGCACATGGGACTCTTCGATCGAAAGCCGGCCGTGCCGAACCAGCCGTCCGCCGCGCACCCCGCGCCTCCGGACCCCCACACCGTACAGCCCGCACCGGCGGCTCCGGCGCCCGAGCCGAAGACCGCCGAGGTGATCGCGTTCGCCAACCAGAAGGGCGGCGTGGCGAAGACGACGACCACGCTGAACCTCGCCTGCGCGTTCGCCGAGAAGGGTCACCGCGTGCTGTGCGTCGACATGGACCCGCAGGGCAACCTGACGATGAGCCAGGGCATCGACCCGGACTCCCTCGAGGTCTCGATGTACGACGTGCTCGTGCACCACATCTCGATGCGCGAGGTGATCCGCAAGCGCGAGATCGACGTGGCGTGCGCCTCGATCGACCTCGCCGGAGCCGAGATCGCGATGTCCACCCAGATCGGCCGCGAGCGCTCGCTCGAGAAGGGCCTGAAGCCGCTCATGGAGGACTACGACTACGTCTGCATCGACACGCCGCCGTCGCTCGGGCTGCTCACGATCAACGCCCTCACGGTGGCCGACAAGGTGATCGTCCCCGTCCAGTGCGAGTATCTGTCCATGCGGGGGCTGATCCAGCTCCAGAACACCCTGTCGATGATCCGCGACAACCTGAACCCGAAGGTCCACATCGAGGGCATCGTGCCCACGCTCGTCGACTCGCGCACCACCCACGCGAAGGAGGCGATCGAGCTGCTCGAGGAGAACTTCGGGGACCGGGTGTACGCGTCGCGGATCACGAAGACCGTGCGGTTTGCCGAGGCGCCGGTCAAGGGCATGTCCGTGCTCAAGTACGACCCTGATGGAAAGGCGGCGTATGCCTACCGACAACTCGCCCGAGAGGTCCTCTCGAATGGATCCCGCTAAGCGCGCGAGCATGCGCGAGGGTCCCCTCGCGCAGCTCTTCCGCCGCACCGACGAGGACGAGCCTCAGGGTCAGGAGCCGCCGCGCCAGGCCGAGCCGGCGCCGGCGCCGGCGCGCGAGCCGCAGACCGCGCAGGAGCGCCTCGACGGCCCGATGGCGCGGCCGGAGGCGATGGAGCCCGCCGGCGAGGCCGCGGAGCCGCTGTCGCCCGAGGAGGAGCGCCGCGCCCGCCGCGAGGCCGAGCGCCGCAGCCCGCTCGAGGGTCTCGAGGAGCTGCGCCCGGCGCCGCCCTCGGCACGCCATCACCACGAGCCGGAGCCGCGCCGCGAGGCGCCGTCGCCGACCACGCCGCACCGCGAGCCGGGCGTGCGCGGACCCAAGCAGAGGCTCGAGGAGGTCTTCGCCACCGACGTGCCGGACAACATGCTCGACCGCGGCGCGCGCCGCGACGACGAGTACCGCGGCCGCTACGGCCGCGAGGTGCCCGACCCCGCGGCGACGGGCCCCGAGCCCGTGCTCCAGCCGGTCCTGCGCGTGGTGGGCGTCGGCGGCGCGGGCGTCAACGCCGTCAACCGGATGATCGAGGCGGGAGTCGACGGCGTCGACTTCATCGCGGTCAACACCGACGTCCAGTCGCTCCAGCAGTCCAGCGCACCGGTCACGCAGCACATCGGCAGCGACGTGACGCGCGGGCTCGGCTCGGGCTCGGACCCGGAGATCGGCCGCCAGGCGGCGCTCGACTCCTACGACCAGATCAAGGCGATGCTGCGCGGCTCGGACATGGTGTTCATCGCCGCCGGCTCCGGCGGCGGCACCGGCACGGGCGCGGCGCCGGTGGTGGCGCGCGTGGCCCGCGAGCTGGGCTCGCTCACGGTCGGCATCGTCACCAAGCCGTTCGCGTTCGAGGGATCGCGGCGCAGCGACCAGGCCGAGCGCGGCATCGACGCGCTCGCGGCCGAGGTCGACACGCTGATCACGATCCCGAACACGCGCCTACTGTCGGTGCTCGACAAGCGCGTGTCGATGGTCGACGCGTTCCGCATGGCCGACGACGTGCTGCGCCAGGGCGTGCAGGGCATCTCGGACCTGATCACGCTGCCGGGGCTCATCAACCTCGACTTCGCGGACGTGCGCACGATCATGGCCGACGCCGGCCCGGCGCTGCTGGGCATCGGCATGGGCGTGGGCGAGCAGCGCGCGCTGGAGGCCGCCACGCACGCGGTCGCGTCGCCCCTGCTCGAGACCTCGGTGGAGGGCGCGCGCTCGATCCTGCTGTCGATCACCGGCGGGCGGGACCTGTCGCTGTGGGAGGTCAACGAGGCCGCGAAGGCGGTGGCCGAGGCCGCACACCCGGACGCCAACATCATCTTCGGCGCGATGGTCGACGAGAACGTCGTGGACCAGTGCTGGGTGACGGTCGTGGCGACCGGCTACGGCGACCGTCCGTCGCAGCGGGCCGAGTCCAGGCGCGACATGGCGCGTGCCGCCCGCGAGGTGGACCACGAGCCGCGGGTGTCGCGCGGCGGTGGCAACGGCGGCTCGTCGCTGGCCGACATCGACGTTCCCGAGTTCCTTCCCCGGCGCTAGACCGGGTTAGCATCGCCCCCATGGGAGGGGTCGTGGCAGCGGGGCATCCGCTGAGCGCCGAGGCGGGCGCTCGCGTGCTGCGCGAGGGCGGGAACGCGGTCGACGCCGCCGTGGCCGCGGTGCTGATGTCGTTCGTGACGGAGTCCCCGCTCACCGGGCCGGGCGCGGGCGGGTTCATGCTCGTGCACACGGCGGCGGGCGAGGACCACCTGCTCGACTTCTTCGTGGCGGCTCCGGGCCGCGGCCTCGCCGGCGCGGCCGAGCCCGCTGCGCTCGTACCGATCGAACTGCGCTTCTCCGACGAGGCGGTCCAGACGTTCAACGTCGGCCCCTCCTCGGCCGGCGCGTACGGGACGACCGTCGGCCTCGCGCAGGCGCTCAGGCGCTTCGGCACCGCGCGGCTCGGCGACCTGACCGGCTTCGCGGCCCAGGTGGCGCGCGAGGGCCACGAGGTCACCCCGATGGAGGGGGCGTTCCTCGAGATCCTCGGCCCGATCCTGACGTCGACCCCCGAGGCAGCGGCCGTCTACGCCCCGGAGGGCCGCATGCCCGGCGCGGGCGAGCGGCTGCGGCTGCCGGAGGTGGCGGACCTGCTGGACCGGCTCGGCTCCGAGGGGCCCGGATTCCTGTACGTGGGCGACGTGGCCACGGCCGTGTGCGAGTGGGTGCTCGAGCGCGGCGGCCTGCTCACGCGCGAGGACCTGCGCTCCTACCAGGTGGTCGAGCGCGAGCCGGCGCGGGCGCACTACCGAGGGCGCGAGATCCTCACCAACCCGCCGCCGTCGTCCGGCGGCATCCTGATCGCTTACTCGCTCGGGCTGCTCGAACGCGCGGGCCGGCCCGCCGACGTGCGGATGATCGTGGACGTGATGGACCAGGCGAACCGCGCGCGCACCGACGAGTTCGTCGCCGGGCTCCAGTCCGAGGGCTACCTGGAGCGCTTCCTGGCGAAGGAGGCGCTGGAGAGGGCGGCGTCGCGGCTCGGCTCGACGACGCACGTGGCGGTGCTCGACGACGAGGGCGGCTGCGCCAGCGTGACGGCGTCGAACGGGTCGTGCTCCGGTGTGGTCGTGCCCGGCACCGGGATGCACCTCAACAACATGCTGGGCGAGGAGGACCTGAACCCGATGGGCTTCCACCGCCACGCGCCGGGCGCGCGGATCTCGAGCATGATGGCCCCCACGGTGGTGCTGAAGGAGGGCCAGGCGCAGATCGCGCTCGGCTCGGCCGGCTCGAACCGGATCCGTTCGGCGATCCTCCAGACGATCCTCGCCGTGATCGACGACGAGCTGCCCGCACAGGAGGCGGTCGAGCGGCCGCGCGTGCACTGGGAGGGGCGGGCGGTGGAGGTCGAGCCGGGAGTGGACGAGGAGGCGCTGGCCGCCTTCGAGGCCGAGGGCCGTCAGGTGATCCGCTTCGCCGAGCCGAGCCTCTACTTCGGCGGGGTGCAGGCGGTCGCGCGCGACTTCGAGACCGGCGAGCTGACCGGCGGCGGCGACCCGCGCCGCGGCGGCGCCGCCGTGGTCGTGCGCTAGGAACGCGCGCGTTTCGGCGGATCGTGATCCCTTTGGGGGCCTGTAGCCCCCTCAAGGGATCACGATCCCCCGGATCCCCCGGACCCGACCCTCTTCCTCAGCCGGTGTTCGACGAAGCCCTCGCGACGGACGTCGGAGTACGAGTGCCCGTCGCGTACCGCCCAGGCCGCCAGGTCGATGGGCGCCTCGCGATCCGTGGAGAGCACCAGCAGCTCCTCGCCGGGCGCGAGCGCGGTCATCGCGCGCTTCGCCATCGTCAGCGGGAGGGGGCAGGCCAGGCCGCGCGCGTCGACGGTCGTCACAATCGGATTGTGACCGCCGCCGTCATATCGACCTCGGAGCCCGAGCGCCTCTACTCGGGCCTGTCCGTGCTGGTCTCGAAGGCCGTGGACGGGGAGAGGTGCGCGGCGCTGCTGGCGTTCAGGGGCCTCGAGCTGTTCCTCGACCCGGACCTGGGGGGCGACGGCGTCTTCGGCCGCTCCCTGCGCGAGCTGCGCGACACCGCCCGCGAGCTCGAGGGGCTGAGGCTGTACGCCTGCGCCGCCTCGGTGGAGGCCGGCGGTGTCGAGCCCGGCGGCATCGAGGTCATGTCCACGCCCCGGTTCCTGAGGGAGGCGGACGGCGAGTGCCTGCTCTTCGTCTGACCCCGCCGGCGCTGCTGCTCGCCCTGGCGCTGCTGCTCGCCCTGGCGGGCTGCGGCAACCCGGGCGGCGACCTCATCGCCCTGGAGGAGCACGGCGCGCACTTCACCCGCCTGGTCGTGACCGACGACGGGCGCGGGCGCTGCAACGGCGGCGAGCTCAAGCGGCTCGCCGACGGGCGGCTGCTCGAGGCGCGCGAGGTCGAGCGCGAGCTGCGCGAGCTGGCGGAGGAGGCCACGAACTTCCCCGAGTCCACCGGCGGGCGCCAGTTCCGGGCGCAGATGCGCGACGTGACCGTCACGTGGATGGAGCGCTCGCGCCAGGACCCGGTGCTGCCGAAGGCCACGCTGCTCACGCTCAAGCTGCGGCGGGAGCTCTGCCCGCCGCCGGCGAGCCCCTAGAAACGAACCTTCCCGTTCGACTTGGCCCGCTCCTGGGCCTCCTCGGCGTTCTCGATCCGGTGCAGGGCTGCCGAGAACAGGTCGCCCACGGTCTTCAGCCGCGCGTCCTCGGAGCGCTCCTCCAGGAGGGCCTGCTTGGGCGCCGCGGCAAGCTCGATCGTCGCCGCCATGCCGTAGGCGTTCAGGCCGTCGAGCTCGTCCACGCCGGGGCGGTTGTCGGTGACGGTCTCCACGAGATCGGCGTACGCCTCGCGCGCGTCCTCCGCCAGCGCCTCGTCGCCGTCGTCGGTGTCGTCGAGCATCTCGATGTCCCCCGCCGGGTAGGGCAGTTCCTCGATCTTCCGCAGCAGCCGGAAGGGGCGGCCGCCCTGCGCGAGGATGTTCATCCGCCCGTCCTCCATCTGCTCCAGCACCTGGGCCACCCGCGCGGTGCAGCCCACGTCGCGCAGCCCGTCGTCGCCGAGCCAGACGATCCCGAACTCGGTCTCGTCCTCGACGCACTGCCCGATCATCAGCTTGTAGCGCTCCTCGAAGATGTGCAGCGGCACGATCTCGGTCGGCAGCAGCACGATGCCCAGCGGGAACAGTGGAAACGACTCGCGCACATCGGCCATACGGGGAGCCTACGCGGGTCGGCTCACCTCACGCCTAGAACTCCAGGATCGTGACCGATACGCGGTCGTTCGAGTCGGTGTAGGTGTTGAGCTCGCCCATCAGGTTGAGCGTGTGCTGGCCCGCGGGAATCCCGGTGACCACGAGGTCGTTCGAGACCATCGGCTGGTGGGTCCCCTTCCAGTTGGTGAAGAGCTGGAGGAAGCCCTTCGAGGTCCCGTCGATCTGGATGCCGGCGGTGACCGGCACGTTCGCGCTGGGCGACCAGGCGGACAGGTTCGCCCGGATGAGCAGGGTGCCCCCGCTCGAGCTGAACCTGGCCGACGCGATCGAGCCACCGTCCCCGTGCTGGTTCGCGGTCGGCGTGTTCTGAAGCGGCGGGCTCATCTGGACGATCGTCGGCCCCTTCGCCGGGTCCACCCACTCGATCACGTTCACGTGCACCGTGTCGCCGTCGTTGGTCCAGGTGCTCGGCTCGGAGACGACCGTGAGCCCGTGCTGGCCGCGGTTGGGCGGCGCGAAGACGACGTCGGTCGGCACGGCCGGGAGGTGCTGACTGGGGTTGTTCATGAACATCTCCAGGCTCCCCGCGGCGTTCGTGTCCCCGTCGAGGGTCACGGTCGCGCCGATGATGCCGACGTTCGTCGCCCAGCCCGACGTCGAGGCGCTGACCATGACGGGGGTCTGACCCCGGGTCTGGAAGGCGGTCTTCGCGAGGGTCTGCCCCTGGCCCGACGGGCAGGGCACCGACTCGTTGTAGTGCACGGCGAGGTTGTCGCCGAGCTCCCAGACGGTGATGCAGACGGTGTCGTTCTGGTCGGTGATGGTCTGCTCGCCTGCCATCACGGCGAGGGTGTGCGTGCCGGCGGCGACCTTGGGGACGTAGGCCCACACGTGCCCGAGGCTGACGTGCGTGGAGTTGGCGCTCGAGGTCATCTGGAGCAGGCCGGAGGGAACCGGCTCGCTGTCGAGCCAGAGCTCGAGTGAGATGAGCTGGTCCTTCCCGGCGGACCAGGCCGAGCCGGAGAAGCCGATCAGGACGTCGCCGCCCCTGAACTGCACCGCCTGCTTGACCACGAACTGCCCCCCGCCCTGGGAGGGGAGCTGGAGGTTGTTGACCGGCTGGGAGATAGCGCTGGATGTCATGAACGCGACGCTATCTGGGTTCATCCCCCTGGGCAAGCTCGCCCGTATGGGGGGTGATGCCTCCCGCGATCGTCTGGTTCCGCCGCGACCTGCGCGTGCACGACCATCCCGCGCTGCGCGAGGCGCTCGCCAGTCACGGCGAGGTCGTGCCGTTCTTCTGCCTCGACGACCGTCTGCTGCACGGCCGCCACGCCTCCGGCCCGCGCACCCAGTTCATGCTGGAGTGCCTGCACGACCTGGACGGGTCGCTCGACGGGCGTCTCGTGGTGCGCCGCGGGCGGCCGGAGCGCGAGCTCGCGCGCCTGGCGGCTGAGACCGGGGCCGAGGACGTGTACTTCAGCGCCGACGTGAGCCCCTTCGCGCGCCAGCGCGGGCGGCGCGCGGCCGCGATCGGCCTGCGCATGCACGCGCGACCGGGCCTCACCGTGACCGGCGACGTCGGCGACTACTCCGTCTTCTCGCCCTTCCACCGCCGCTGGCTGAAGGAGCCGCGCCGCGACGTCCTGGGCGCGCCGCGCAAGCTGCGCGGGCCGCGCGTCGACGGCGACGGCATCCCTCGAATCGAGGAGCTCGGCCTGCGCCAGGAGGTCGCGGAGCCGATGCTCGGGGGCGAGGCCGAGGCCCGGCGCCGGATGACCAACTTCCTGCGCGGTCCCTTGAAGAGCTACCGCAACCGGGCGGACATGCTCGGCGACGACCGCTCCTCGCGCCTGTCGCCGTACCTGCACTTCGGCTGCGTCTCGCCGCGCGAGCTCGAGTCGCGGCTGCCGGACGGCGAGGAGCCGGATGCGTTCCGCCGCCAGCTCGCGTGGCGCGACTTCTACCACCAGGTCCTGCTCCACCACCCGGAGAACGCGACGCAGGAGCACCAGAGGCGCTACCGCGGCTCGCTGAGCTGGGAGTACGACGACGCGAAGCTGCGCGCGTGGCAGGAGGGCCGGACCGGCTACCCGCTCGTGGACGCCGGGATGCGCCAGCTCCGCCGCGAGGGCTGGATGCACAACCGCGCGCGGCTCGTGGTGGCGTCGTTCTTGACAAAGGACCTCGGGATGGACTGGCGCCTGGGCGAGCGCTTCTTCATGCGCCTGCTGCTCGACGGCGACGAGGCGAACAACAACGGCAACTGGCAGTGGATCGCGTCAGTGGGCGTGGACCCGCAGCCCGCCTACCGGCGCATCTACAACCCCGCGCGGCAGATGGAGCGCTTCGACCCGCGCGGCGCCTACGTCCGCCGCCACGTGCCGGAGCTGCGCGACGTGCCGTACGAGCACCTGCGCGAGCCGTGGAGGATGCCCGACGAGGTGCAGCGCGCGGCCGGGTGCGTGATCGGGCGCGACTACCCCGCGCCGTTGGTGGACCATCTCGAGGCGCGCCGCGAGGCACTCGAGCGGTACCGCGCGGCCGCGGCCTGAGAGTCGCCCGGCGGGGCCGTGGCCGAGACCAGCAGGTTGTAGAAGATCGCGGGCGGCAGCCGCCCCTCCAGGAGGCGCCTGTCGACCTGCTTCAGGCCGAGGTAGCCGTAGTAGGCGTAGCGGATCCAGGGCATCGGGACGTCGCTCGGCTCCGCCGTCGACTCGAGCGTGCGGTTCAGCCACCCGAAGAGGCCGGCGACCAGCTCCTCGCCTGTCACTCGCACGTACTCGAACCCGGCCCGGTCGGCCACCTCCTCGAGCTGCCCCGGCGTGAACGCGTGCACGTCCACCACGTGCTCGAGCCAGTGGTCGTCGGCGTCGTGGCCCGGCAGCGCGCGCTCGCGGGCGCCCACGAGCCGCCGCCAGGCGGGGGCGATGGCCATCGCGGCACGCTTGGGCACGCCCGCGATGCGGTCGCCGTGGCGCGACGGCTCGCCGGCGAACGCGATCCGCCCGCCGGGGCGCAGGACGCGCCTGAACTCGGCGAAGGCGGCGTCGAGGTCCGGGAGGTGGTGCAGCACGGCGTGCCCGAACACGAGGTCGAACGAGTCGTCGGGGAACGGCAGCGTGTCCGCCTCGCACTGCACGGTCTCGACGGCCACGCCCAGGCGCCTGGCCGTCTCCTCCAGCTCGTGCAGCATGCCGAGCGAGATGTCGGTGGCCACCGCCTCGTCGACCATCCCGGCGCGCAGCAGGTTCAGCGTGAAGTAGCCGGTGCCGGCCCCGATCTCGAGCGAGCGGCCGAAGTGGGCCTCGCCGCCCAGCGCGCGGCGCATCTTGCCCACCACCTGCGCCCGGCCTTCGGGGCCGTAGGAGATGCCCCACTTGGCGTCGTAGTCGGTCGCCGCCACGTCGTGGTAGCGGACGTTCGCCTCGCGGATCTCGTCGTGGGTCTGGTGGGTCACGGCGCGCGACGATATCGTCGCCCGCCGCTTTGTCCGTGCTGGAGACGCACACTCAGCAGGACCAGCCGCCGGGGGTACCGCCGCTCAGCCTCACCGGCGAGCGCACGCTCCCCGACGTGCCGGCCGAGAACTACTGGTACCGCCGCCATCTGGCGGTCTACCGCTGGATCGCCGAGCGCTGCCGCGGGCTCGAGGTGGTGGACATGGCCTGCGGCGAGGGCTATGGCACCGGGGTGCTGGCCGAGCGCGCGCTGCGGGTGACCGGCGTGGACGCCAATCCCGAGGCCTACGAGCACGCGCGGCTCAAGTACACGCGCCCGGGCGTGCGCTTCGTGCGCGACCTCGTGGAGAGCTTCTCGGAGCCGTGCGACGCGGTCGTCTTCCTCCAGACGATCGAGCACGTGGAGGACCCGAAGGCGATCCTCGACCACTTCCGCTCGATGCTGAAGCCGGGCGGGACGGCGTACGTCTCCACGCCCAACCTGCTCACGCTGGCGCCGCCCGGCGCGGAGAAGTCGGACAACCCGTGGCACGTCAAGGAGTACCGCGCCTCGGAGTTCCGCGAGCTGTGCGAGGGGAGCTTCGACCAGGTCGAGCTGCTCGGCCTCTTCCACGCGCGCAAGCTGCGGGCGCACCAGATCGCGCTCGACCTCGGCTGGGACGCGCTGCACCCGCGGCTGGGCATCACCAAGCCGTTCTACGAGTGGTTCACGCCGGCGATCTCGGAGAGCGACTTCGCGCTCCGGCCGGGGCCGATCGACGAGGCGCTCGACTTCCTCGCGGTGCTGAGGTGACTCCGTCCGCGGCGAGCGACCGCGGCCGGCTCGCGATCGTCCTGCACACGCACATGCCGTACGTGGAGGGGTTCGGCACCTGGCCGTTCGGCGAGGAGTGGCTGTGGGAGGCGCTGACCGGCGTGTACCTGCCGCTGCTCGACGCGCTCCGGGACGCGCCGGTCACGCTGAGCCTCACGCCGGTGCTGCTCGACCAGCTCGAGGCGCTCGAGGGCGCTGCCCCGGAGGGCACGGGCGCCGGCGACCGCTACCTGCGCTTCCTCGACGAGGTGCGCGCGCCGGTGCACGCCGAGGACTCCCGCGGCCTGACGGAGGGCGGCGGCCTGGAGGAGGCGGCCGAGGTGCGCCGCGCCGCCGCCGACTACCGCAACGGCGGGCGGCTGTTCGAGGAGCTGCGGGGCCGCGTGGTGCACGCGCTTGCGGAGCTGGGCCGGCTCTCGCCCGTCGAGCTGTGGACGAGCGCGGCCACGCACTCGGTGCTGCCGATGCTCGCGACCGGCGCCGGGCTGGGGCTCCAGGTCGGCACCGGGGTGCGCTCGCACGAGCGCCGCTTCGGCGCCTGGAGCGGCGGCTTCTGGCTGCCGGAGTGCGCCTACCGCGAGGGCCTCGAGTGCGACCTGGCCGAGCACGGCGTGCGCGCCTTCTGCGTGGATCAGACCGAGGCCCGCGGGCTCGGCTCGCTCGACCACCTCGAGCCGATCGCGACCGAGGCCGGCCCGGTCGCGGTGCCGATCGACTGGGAGCTGATCTCGCTCGTGTGGGACCCGGCCGGCTACCCGTCGCATCCGGGCTACCGCAACTACCACGGGCGCACGACCCACGACCTCAAGCCGTGGGACAACGGCGGCCGCCCGTACCGGCACTGGGAGGCGCTGGTGCTCGCGCGCCGGCACGCCCGCGAGTTCGTGGCGCATGCCGCGCGCCGGCTCGACGACTACCGCGCCGAGCGAGGCCGTCCCGGCCTCGTGTGCTGCGCGCTCGACACCGAGCTGCTCGGCCACTGGTGGTACGAGGGCATGCGCTGGCTCACGTTCGTCATCGACGAGGCGCGCCTGCAGGGCGTCCCGCTCGGCACGCTGCCGGACGCGCTGGAGCACGTCGAGCCGGTCGAGCGGGAGCTCGTGCCCAGCACCTGGGGGAAGCCGAAGGACCTGACGACCTGGGACTCGCCGAAGGTCGCCGACCTCGCCTTCCTGGCGCGCCGGCTCGAGCTCGAGACGGTGGCCGCGGCGGCGAGGACCCGCGACCGCGGACCCGCCCTCGAGCGGGCCGTCCGCGAGCTCCTCGCGGTCCAGGCCAGCGACTGGCCCTTCCAGGTGACCTTCGACCTGGCCGCGGACTACCCGCGCGAGCGTGTCGAATCCCACGCACGCGAATTGGACGCGGCGCTCGCTGCTCTGAAAGACTCCAGCGCCGCGCCGGATCCGGCCCTGCGCAACCTCGCGCCGGAGCTCGACCTGGCACCGCTCTTCGCAACGTGACCACGCGAGCCGCACAGTGACCCGCGTACTGATCCTGTCCTGGGAGTACCCGCCCCTGATCGAGGGCGGGCTGGCCCGTCACGTGCGCAAGCTGGCCGAGAACCTCGTCCGCCAGGGCGTGGAGGCGCACGTGCTCACGCGCGGCCACGAGGAGTCGCCGCCCGAGGAGGACATGAACGGCGTGATCGTGCACCGCGTGCGCGAGCCGGAGCGCCCCCGCGAGCTGGGGGAGTTCGTCACCTGGGTGGAGCACATGAACGCGGACATGCTCGCCGCCGGCGTGGAGCTGGGCGACCGCTACAGCTTCGACGTGGTTCACGGCCACGACTGGCTCGTTGCGGTTGCGGGCGACCACCTGGCGCGCCGCTACCGCTGCCCGCTGGCGGTCACGATCCACGCGACCGAGTACGGCCGCCACCAGGGCTGGGTCGACAAGCACCCGCAGTCGCACATCCACGGGGTGGAGCGCTGGATGGCCAACCGCGCCGACCGGGTGATCACCTGCTCGGCCTACATGCGCGAGCACGTGGCCGACATCTACTCGCTCGAGGAGGACCGGATCGCCGTGATCCCGAACGGGATCGACCCGAGCGACCTCGTGCCGGTCGAGGACCTCGACGCGCTGCGCAGCCGCTTCGCGGCGCCGCACGAGCGGCTCGTGCTGCTGGTGGGGCGCCTCGTCTACGAGAAGGGCTTCCAGCTCGCGCTCGAGGCACTGCCGGGGCTGGTCGAGCGGGTGGGCAACGTGCGCTTCCTGGTCGCCGGCTCGGGCACCCACGAGGCGGAGCTGCGCGCGCAGGCCACGGAGCTCGGCCTCGACGAGCACGGCACGTTCCTCGGCTGGATCGGCGACGACGTGCTGCATTCGCTCTACCGGATCGCCGACCTGACCGTGGTCCCGTCGATCTACGAGCCGTTCGGGCTGGTGGCGCTCGAGGCGATGGCCTCCGGCTGCCCGTGCCTCGTGGCCGACACCGGCGGCCTGCGCGAGGTCGTCCCGAACGACGAGGTGGGGCTGCGCTTCCGCTCCCGCGACCCCGAGTCGCTCGGGCGGATGGCCGAGCGCATCCTGACCGACGAATCGCTGCGCGACCGCCTCATCGCCGAGGCGTCGGAGCACGTGCTCACGTTCGACTGGGCCGACGTCGCCGAGCAGGCAGGGCGGCTCTACGCCGAACTCATGGGCGAGCGCTCGACCGCACGCTGAGGCGCCGCCTCCCTTCGTAGGATCGGGCCGCTGATGCGCGGGCTCGCGAACTTCGTCACCGGCCGCCGGACCAAGTTCGTCGTGCCGCTCCTCTGGCTGATCGCGTTCATGGCCTCCGCGCCGCTCGCCGGGAAGGTCAGCGACGAGACCGACGACCAGCTCGAGAGCTTCCTGCCCGAGCGGGCGCAGTCGAAGGAGGTCGCCGCGCTGCTGCGCGACCGCTTCAAGAGCGGCCAGACCGCGGGCGGCCTCGTCGTCTACAGGCGCGAGGGCGGGCTCACGGCGGCGGACCGGGAGAAGATCGCCGCCGACGCGCGGCGGGCGCGGGCCGACGGGGAGCTGGAGCTCGTGGCGCCGCCGCTCGTGGCATTCCAGCGGGGCGCCCCGCCCGGCCTGGTCTCGCCGGGCGGCGACGTCGCGCTCGGCACCTACACGTTCGCCAGCGACTTCAAGATCCTCGGCGACCAGGGCAAGCGGCTGCGCGAGCTGACCGGCGACGGGGGCGGCGGGCTCGAGGTGTACGTGACGGGGCAGGCCGGCTTCAGCGCGGACTTCGAGGAGGTGTTCGGGCAGCTCGACGTCGTGCTCCTGCTCGTCACCGCGCTGCTGGTGCTCGTCCTGCTCCTGGTGATCTACCGCGCGCCGCTGATCGCCTTCACGCCGCTGATCGTGGTGCTGTTCGCCTACGTCGTCGCCCAGGCGCTGATCTACCTGTACATGCAGACCGGCGCGGTGGTGAACTCGAACACCATCTTCATCGTCGTCGTCCTGATGTTCGGCGTCGGGACCGACTACTGCCTGCTGCTCGTGTCGCGCTACCGGGAGGAGCTGCGGCAGACGGAGGACAAGCACGAGGCGATGGCACGCGCGCTGCGCCGCACCGGGCCGGTGATCCTCGCCAGCGCGATGACCGTGGCGCTGACGATGCTCGTGCTGCTCGTGGCCGACACCGGGTCGGTGAAGGCGCTCGGGCCGGTGGCGGCGATCGGGGTGCTGGTGGTGCTGCTGGCCTCGCTCACGCTGCTGCCCGCGCTGCTCACGGTCTTCGGGCGCTTCGGGTTCTGGCCGCGCGGGCGGATCGTCGAGTTCGACCCGCGGTCCACCGACCGCGAGCGCACCGGGATCTGGCGCAGGGTGGGCGACCGCGTGCTCACGCGCCCGGCCGCGGCGCTCGCGGTCACGGCGCTCTTCTTCGGCGCCGGCTCGCTCGGCCTGCTCGCCTACGCCGAGGACTACAGCACCGGGAACTCGTTCAAGAAGCAGGCCGACAGCGTGGACGGCTTCAGGGTGCTCGCGAGCGCGTTCCCAGCCGGCGCGAACGATCCCTCGACGATCCTCGTGGAGCGCCGCGACGGGCCGGTGCGGCCCGAGGACGTGGGCGCCGTGATCCGGCGCGTGCAGGCCGACCGGGCCGTGGCCGGCGCCCTGCCCGTGCCGGAGCGCTCGGAGGACGGGCGGATCGGCCAGGTGAGCGTGATCTTCAAGGAGGATCCGTACACGCCGGCGGCGTTCGACGCCGTGCCCCGCATCCGCGAGGAGGTCGCGGATGCGGCCCCGGGCGTGCGCGCGATCATGGGCAACGGCGCGGCGCTGCAGTACGACTTCGACGAGTCCACGGAGCGCGACCTCAAGTGGATCGTGCCGCTCGGCCTGCTCGTGATCACGATCGTCCTCGGGATCCTGCTGCGCGCGGTGCTGGCGCCGCTCGTGCTGCTCGCGAGCGTGCTGGCGTCGTTCTTCGGCACCCTCGGGCTCTCCCTGCTCTTCTTCAAGCACGTGGTGGGCGACCCCGGCGTGGACGCCTCGCTGCCGGTGTTCGCCTTCATCTTCCTGGTCGGGCTCGGGATCGACTACACGATCTTCCTGATGGGACGCGTGCGCGAGGAGGCGCGATTGCACGGCACTCGCGAGGGCACGCTGCGGGCGCTGGCCGCGACCGGCCCGGTGATCACGAGCGCCGGACTGATCCTCGCCGGCACCTTCTCTGTGCTGCTCTGGCTGCCGGTCACCTTCGTCTTCAACATCGGCTTCATGGTCGCGGTCGGCATCCTGCTCGACACGTTCGTGGTGCGCACGGTGATGGTGCCGGCGGCGGTGGAGCTGCTCGGCGACCGGATCTGGTGGCCCTCGGACCCGAAGGGGGGCGGCGGAGCGCTCACCGAGCAGCGCCAGCCCGCTCCGCCTACTCCCAGCGCATCTCCCGAGGCGCCTCTCGCATCCTGATCACGCGCGCCGGCACGCCGCCGACGATCGCGTTCGGCGGCACGTCCCTGGTCACCACGGCGTTCGTGCCGATCACCGCGTTGTCGCCGACCGTGACGCCGCGCAGGATGCAGGCTCCGTAGCCGATCCAGACGTTGTTGCCGACCCGCACGTCGCGCTTGTAGATCCCCTGCAGCCGGATCGGGCGGTCGACCTCGACCATCCCGTGGTCGAAGTCGATCATCATCACCCGGTCGGCGATCACGCACTCGCGCCCGATCGACACGTGCTGGTAGGCCGAGATCGTGCACTCCTGGCCGAGCACGGACTTCGCCCCGATCGAGACGAGGCCCTCGTGGCAGCGGATCTTCGTGCCGTGCCCGAGCCACGACCAGCGCCCCAGCTCGACCCGGCCGCGCCGCCCGATCTGGAGCACGACCCGCGGCCCGATGAAGGCGAGGCCATCGCTGTGCAGCCGCCGCTTCGTGAGCCGCCGTCGGGCCAGCCGCAGCGCCAGCCGGGCGTACTTGAAGTTCAGCATCCCGTGGCGGCGCATGAAGCGCAGCAGGTTGAGCGGGCCGCCGTGAAGAGGGGCTGGAGGAGGCCGAAGCACCGCGCGATCGTAGGATCTCCCCGCCATGTCCCCCCTCGGCAGCACAGCGGCGGAGCTCACCCAGCGCCTGCTCGACGGCGACAAGCGCGCGCTCGCCCGCGCGATCTCGCTGGTCGAGAACGACGACCCGGAGGGCTGGGCGCTCGTGCGCGAGGTCTACCCGCGCACCGGCGGCGCCACGATGGTCGGCTTCACCGGCCCGCCCGGCGTCGGCAAGTCCACGCTGATCGGCGCGATCGTCAAGAACGCGCGGGAGCGCGAGCGCGAGGTGGCGGTGCTGTCGATCGACCCGTCGTCGCCGTTCACCCACGGGGCGCTGCTGGGCGACCGCATCCGCCTGTCGGATCACTTCCTCGACCCCGGCGTGTTCATCCGCTCGATGGCGAGCCGCGGGTCGCTCGGCGGCCTGAGCGAGGCGACGCTCCAGGCCGCCCTGCTGATGGATGCCTCCGGCAAGGACGACGTGCTGCTCGAGACCGTCGGCGTGGGCCAGGCCGAGGTCGACATCATCGACCACGCCGACACGGTCGTGCTCGTGCTGATGCCGGGCTCGGGCGACTCGATCCAGGCGCTCAAGGCGGGCGTGATGGAGATCCCGGACGTGATCGTGGTGAACAAGGCCGACCACCCGCTGACCGACACGATGATCCGCGAGATCCGCGGCGTGCTCTCGCTCGGGCCGAGCGGATCGTGGCGGGTGCCGATCCTGCGCACCGAGGCGGCGAAGGGCGAGGGCGTGGCCGAGCTGGTCGAGAAGATCACCGAGCACCGGGAGCACATCGAGGCCGAGGGGACGCTGCAGGAGCGCCGCCGCCGCAACCTGATGAACGAGGTGCTCGAGCTGGCGACGGTGCGGATGCGCCGCAAGCTCGACGCCACGGCGCGCGACGACGACGAGGTGCAGTCGCTCCTGGAGCAGGTCGTGGAGCGCCGGCTCGACCCGGCCTCGGCCGCGGCGCAGCTGCTGGACCGGCTGACCTAGGGCGTCCCGCGCAGCGCCTTCCAGCGCGATCCGGCGATCGCCGCGAGGAGGGCGCCGGCCGCGGCCGCCCCGAGCAGCGCGGCCACGGCGAACGGCACCGCCGAGCCCTCCTCGAACAGCGGGAACACGGCCTCGAGCGGCCCCCACGGCGCGTCGGGCCGCGCGTCGATCCACGCGCCGCCGCCCCAGCGCAGGTCGGCGTAGAGCCAGGCGGATGCGACCGCCGTGAGCGCGGCGAGTGCCGCTCCCACGCGGGCGAAGCGCCTCAGCCCGAACGCCACCAGCGGCACCGCCAGCGGCAGCACGACGATCAGGTGCCGGCCCGGGAACCAGAAGCCGAACATCGTCGGCGCCAGGAACGCGGCCACGAGCAGCTGCACCCCGCAGACGAGCGCGCAGAGCGAGACCGCGCGCTCCTCCCGCCGCAGCGCGGGGATCGCGCGCGCCAGCCGGCGCCCGCGCTCGCGCACCAGCAGCCAGACGCCGGCGAACGCCAGCGCCAGCACCGGCGCCCAGCGCACCAGGCCGGCCTCGCGGTCGAGGAACAGCGCCACGAGCCGGTACGAGCGCTCGAGATAGCCGAGCGGGAACGAGGTGCCGGTGCCGGTCTCGTCGCCGCCGAGGCCCGCGGAGTGGGGGGTGGGGCCGCCGTAGAGGTTGTCGTTGATCGAGAGGAAGACGGCGATGCTCACGGCCGGGATCTCCAGGCTCACGAGCGTGGCCCAGCGGCGGCCCGCCTTGCGCAGCGCCGCGAGCGCGAACCCCGCCACCACGATCCCCGCGGGCGCGAAGCGTATGTCGAGCCAGGGGAGGGTCGAGAGCAGGAAGAAACACGCGACCGACAGCCGGCGGCTCGGGTGCTCGTCCATCCGGAGGGCGATCAGCGCCGCGCCCGCGAGCGCGGCGGCCGCGGCCAGGTCGGCGTGCACGGCGGTCGAGTAGGCGAGCATCGGCGGCGAGATCGCCACCGCCACCGTCGCGCCCAGCGCCCACGGGTCGGGGACCGCCCGCAGCGCCAGCAGGTAGGCGAGCGCCACGACGAGCGCCGCGATCGCCGCCAGGAACAGCTCCACGCCGGTCTCGCCCCCGATCGCCCACGCCGGGGCGATGAGCAGCGGGAAGCCCAGGCCGTGCGGCTCGTTGAGGTTGCCCGCGGTCAGGACTCCGCGCGGTCGCAGCTCGTACGGGTAGTACTCCGAGTACTCGCGGGCCCGGTATTCGTCGATGAGGTTGGGGCTCCCGTCGTCGACGATCGAGATCGCGGTGAGGAGCTGGTGCGGCTCGTCGCCGCCGTAGTCCGAGTCGCCGAACGCGTCGAGCCCGATGGTGCTCGCGTAGACCGCGAACGCCACGAGCCAGAGCAGGGCCGCCCGCCGCCCGCGCCCGCCGCGCCTCACCGGGCCCTCCGGACCGCGGCGCGCCGCCTCACCGCCTCGCCCCCTACGCCCCCAGGGCGCGCGCGATGACCATCTGCTGCACCTCGTCGGTGCCCTCGCCGATCGTGAGGATCTTCGCGTCGCGGTAGAAGCGGCAGACCGGGTACTCCTCGATGTAGCCGTAGCCGCCGTGGATCTGCACGGCCTCCTCGGTCGCGCGCACCGCCAGGCGGCCGGTCTTCAGCTTGGCCTTGGCCGCGACGAGCGTGAAGTTCTGCCCCTGGTCCTTCAGCCACGCGGCCTTGTAGGTCATCAGGCGCGCGGCCTCGATCTCGGTCGCCAGGTCGGCGAGCTTCCCCTGGATCGCCTGGAACTTGGAGATCGGCTGGCCGAACGCGCGGCGCTCCTTCGCGTACGCGAGCGCCTCGTCGAGCGCGCCCTGGGCGAGGCCGACGCCCATCGCCGCCACGCCGATGCGGCCGCCGTCGAGCGTCTGCAGGAACTGCTTGAAGCCCTGCCCGCGCGGGCCGAGCAGGTTCTCCTCCGGCACGCGGGCGCCGCTGAACGTGAGCGGCCGGGTGTCCGAGGCGTTCCAGCCCATCTTGCGGTACGGCTCGCCCTGCTCGTAGCCGGGCGTGCCCTTCGGGACGATGATGTTCGAGATCTCGTCCTCGCCGGTGCGCGCGGTGATCGCCACGTGGCCGGAGATGTCCGTGCCGGCGTTGGTGATGAACTGCTTGGCGCCGTCGATGACCCACTCGCCGTCCTCGAGCTTCGCGGTGGTGCGCACGTTGCCGGCGTCCGAGCCCGCCTCCGGCTCGGTCAGCCCGAAGGCGCCGAGCTTGCGGCCCGCGCAGAGGTCGGGCATCAGCTCGCGCTTCTGCTCCTCGGTGCCGAACGCGTAGACGGGCCAGGTGCCGAGCGAGGTGTTCGCCGCCATCGTGATCGCCACGCTCGAGTCCACCCGGGTGAGCTCCTCCACCGCGATCGCGTAGCTGAGGTAGTCGGTGCCGCCGCCGCCGTACTCCTCGGGGAACGGCATGCCCATCAGGCCGAGCCTGCCGAGCTGCTCGACGATCTCGTACGGGAAGCGCTTCTCCCTGTCGAGCTCCTCGGCGACCGGGCGCACCTCGTTCTGCGCGAAGTCGCGCACGAGGCGCTGGATGTCCTTCTGCTCGTCTGTCAGATCGAAGTTCACGGGGCGGCCACTGTAAAGGGAGCGGCGTAGCGGACGGTTCCGGCGGTGCCCGGCTCGTACGCCGGGAGGGTGTATGCCATCCACGACTCGGGCGGCACGTCCGGGTACGGGCAGGCGATTCCGTAGGCGCTGGCGGGGTCGAAGCCGAAGCGCGGGTAGTAGTCCGGGTGGCCCAGCACGACGACCAGGGGATAGGTCGTCTCCTCTGCGCGCTGGAGCGCCTCGCTGACCAGGTCGTAGCCGATGCCGGCGTTCTGCCGGTCGGGGCGGACCGCCATGGGGGCGAGGGCGAGGATCTCGGGGCCGCCGTCGCCCAACCGAGCCCGGCTGAACCCGATGTAGCCAGCGATCTCGCCGCCCGCCTCGGCCACCAGGCACAGGTCCCGGGCTAGGTCGCCGTTCGCGCGCAGCGCATCCACGAGATCCGCCTCCGCCGCAGTGTCGAAGGCGGCCTCCAGCACCGCGCGGATCGCGGCCTCGTCGCCGGGCCCCTCGGGTCGTGTTACGACTTTGTCACTCATGCGGCGCGGCATTGTTGCGTACGTGACCCACGTGTAACGCGGCGCCGCTTAGCGTCGGCGGCATGGGCGACCAGCGCGGCCAGGCCTCGATCGAGTGGATCGCCGTGGTGCTGTGCGTGTCGCTCGCGCTCGGCGGGCTGGGCGCCGGGCTCGGCGACGTCGACGGCCGCTCCTACGGCGGCTGGCTCGCGCACACGATCGTCTGCGCGGTCCGGTCGGGCTGCGCCGGGGAGCGCGACGCCCTCGCGGCCGCCTACGGCGCCGACGCCGACCTCGTGCGCCGCTACGCGCCGAGCCTGGTCTACGAGCCCGGCACGTACACGCTGCCGGTGGACTTCCGCGAATGCCGCTCGCACCGCTGCTCCGACGCTCCCGACGACCCCGAGCTCGACGCCCACCGCACCAGCCGCGGCGGCCACCCGGCGACGGTCTTCACGCACGTCGTGCGCCGCGACGGCGAGACGTTCATCCAGTACTGGCTCTACTACCCCGACTCCACGAGCACGGTGGCGGGGACCGCGCGGGCGTGGCGGGCCGCCGATCGAGTGGCGCGCGGCAAGCTGCCGGGCTACCCGGGCTTCCACCACGACGACTGGGAGAGCGTGCAGGTCCGCGTCGGCCGCGACGGCCGGGTCTCGACGCGCGCCAGCTCCCATCACGGCTACCAGTGGTGCAAGCAGCGCCGCTGCAAGAACGCCTGGGGCGAGTGGACCGGCTGGAGCCGCGTGTCGCGCGGCAGCCACGCGGGCCACGTGCCGACCGTGACCGAGCGCGGCTGGGTGCCCGGCCGCCGCCCGCGCGTGCGCCCGGCGATCCCCGGC
>DASVVS010000129.1:0-9848 GCA_036386455.1 Thermoleophilaceae bacterium | reverse complement strand
AGCGGGATGCCGGCGCCCTGCAGGTCGGCGATGGCGTCGCGCAGCGCCTGGCGCACCTGCGGGTTCTCGGTGTTCAGCCCGCGCGGCGTGTTGACCGGGTCGTTCACGTCGAAGGGCTCGCGGAACGGACCGCTCTGCGCGCTGCGAGCACGGTTGATGAACCGCCGCGCGAGGATCGCGCCCTTCGAGTCGAGGTTGTCGTGCAGGTCCCACTTGGCGAGCACGTCGCACGCCTCGCCCAGGTTGTCGGCGCGACACATCGCCACCGCCTCGTCGCGCCACAGCTCGCCGGCGTACTGGCGGTCGTTCCACGCCGCCCAGGTCATGTCGTGCAGGCTGAAGCCCTTGCCGGGCCGCCCGTCCTTGCCCGCGAGCCGGTCCTCGATGATCCGCAGGCCCAGGCGCGTGCGCAGCGCGCGCGGGGTGCGCTCGTTGCCGATGATGTTCGGGAAGCCCTCGAGCCGCGCGTTCGGGTTCGTGAGCCAGTAGCTGTCGTTCATGTTCGACACGTGGTCGCGCCGGAACAGGAACGGCATCTTGTCGCGGCCGAGGATGCCGGGCGAGACGGCGTTCGGGTCCTGGCCCAGGTCGCACTCCTCGCGCGAGCCGTCGAGCGCGAACACGCTCGCGGCCGTGCGCAGCGCGGCGCCGACCGGCACCGCCTCGCAGGCGGCGAGCTTGTCGTTCGGCACGTTCGGCACCGCGCCGATGTCCGCGTAGTAGGCCTCGCCCTTGCGGTCGGCGGCGAGCGTGTTGACCCACGGGATGCCCTGGTACTTGTTCTCGATCTCGTGGATCTGGCGCACGCTCTGCGCGCGGTCGACCTCGAAGAAGTGGTTGAGGTAGCGGAAGTTCGACGCGTTGGCGTCGCCCATCGCGTACGCGCGCTCGGGGGTCCAGGGGAACACCGGCAGGCCGAGGATCGACGTGAGGATCGAGCCGTGGTGCGACGAGTAGAGCGTGCGGGTCTGCGGTGTGAGCTTGCCGTCGGCGCCGCGCACCTGGATCGTCACGGGGTCGGCCTTCATCTGTCGCGGCTGGCCGTTGTGGATGTAGGTGGTGGGGGAGCCGGGGACGAGCTTGAGCTCGTAGATCACGAAGCGGCGCGCGGTGGAGACCGTGTGGCTCCAGGCCACGCCGTCGGTGTGGCCGATCAGCACGGCCGGCACGCCGAACAGGCTGCCGCCGCTCACGTTCATCTTGCCCGGGATCGTGGCCTGCGCCTGGTAGAAGCGCTCGGAGCCGTCCCAGGGGAAGTGCGGGGTGCCGAGCAGCAGACCGGTCTTGCCCTTCGTGGCCTGCGAGCCGACGCCGATCGCGTTCGAGCCGATGCCGAGCTGCTCGCCGAGGCGGCTGTCGAGCTCGTCGAGCATCGCGGGGTTGGTGGAGGCGCCGCCGCCGAGCGCGAGCGCCGGGGTGGGCGGGGCCGCGGTGGCGATGCCGTCGACCGCCACGCCCTGGCTCGCCAGGATGCCGAGCTGCCAGAAGCGGCGGTAGGCGTCGAGCTCGCTGATCGGCTTGACCCACTCCTTGCCCTTGCAGCGCGGGTCGTCGATCCCGTTGACGCCGACCTCCTTGAGGTAGCGGTTGTAGCCCTTCACGTAGCCGCGGACGGTGTCGCGGACCTCCTGGGTCGGCCCCTCCGGCGGCTGCTTGGCGATCAGGCCCTCGACGACCTTCGTGTCGATCGCGCGCTGGAAGAAGAAGTCGGAGTCGATGTTCTTGAAGTTGCCGCCGTTGCCGCGCGAGGCGTAGGTGGCCTGCGGGTCGAAGTAGCGGGAGCGCTCGGCGCGGACCGTGGTGTAGGTGTCCGCCATCTCGCAGATGTTGTCCTGGGCGAAGGCGTAGCCGAAGCCGAGACCGACGCCGTAGAAGTCGCGCGCCTTGATGTGCGGGATGCCGTAGGCGGTGCGCTTGACCTCCACGCGCGGCTTCTTGGCCGCGGGCGCGGGCGCGGCCGCGACCAGGGTGAGGATCGCGGAGAGCGCGACCAGCGTCGCGCGTCTACCCACTGCGAGCCCCTCTCCCACGGGTGGAAGGTAACAATTCGGCCGTGGACTCCGTGCCAGCACGCGTGGGCCGCTGGGCGCGGAGCGTCGCGGTGCTGTCCGCGGCGAGCGTGGCCTACGTGTGGGGCGCGTCGGGCGATCCGGGCGAGGCGGCCGCCATCGGCGTGCCGATCGGGCTCCTGCTCGGGAGCTTCCTCCACGTGGAGGGACACTCGGAGGCGCTTGCCGGCCCGGTGGCGCCCTTGCTGCTCAAGGTCGCGGCCGGGGTGGGCGTGCTCGCGGCGGGCGGCGTGCTCGCGTCCGCGCTCGACCTCGAGCCCAACTCGGGCGCGCGGTTGACCGTCATGGGAGTGGCGCTCCTGCTGGCGGTGGTGCTGATCGGCGTGTGGAACGGCGTGGCCGAACGGCGCCAGCGCGAGTCCGGGTAGATCGCCTCGCCGCCGGGCGGGGGCGAGCCTTCCGTCAGAGACCTTGGCGCAGCGCGTCGACTCGGGCCGTCGCCTCCGGCGCCGGGTCGCGCTCGGCGAGCGCTTCCGCACCGCGCACGCCGGCCCTGTAGTCGCTCGCGAACAGCAGCAGGTCGTTGCCGGCGCGGGCCGCCCGCACCGCGCGCGCCTCCGGCGAGCCCAGGCGCGTGGCGGACTGGGTGCCCAGCGAGTCGGTCACGGTCACGCCGCTGAAGCCCACGCGCTCGCGCAGCTCGCCGACCAGGATGCGTTGCGAGAACACGGCCGGCCGGTCCGGGTCGAGCGCGGGGTAGTCGGCCGTGCTCGTCATCACCATCTCGAGGCGCTGCTCGGCCATGTGCTCGTAGGGCGCGTAGTCCTCGGCGCGCAGCCGCTCGGCGGAGAGGGCGATCGCGTTGTTGCGCCTGTCCTGGTCGTGCCGGGCACCGCCGAGGCCCGGGAAGTGCTTCGCGCACGGGATCACGCCGCCGTCGCGCAGGCCGTCCGCGAACGCGGCGGCCAGGCGGGTGACGCGCGCCGGGCTCGACGAGAACGCGCGGCCCTGCGCGCGCATGATCCGCCCGGGGCGGCCGATGTCCACCACCGGGGCGAAGTTCACGTTCACGCCGACGCCGCGCAGGTTGCGCGCCGTGTTGCGCCCCTCGTCGTACGCCAGCCGGGGGCTGCCGGCCCGGCCGAGCTCGGCGGCGCTGCGCCGTGGCGCGCCGGCGAGCCGCTTCACGATCCCGCCCTCCTGGTCGACCGAGACGATCAGCGGCGGGTCGCCCGGCGGGCGCCAGCGCTGGAGCGAGCCGGTGAGCCGGCGCACCTGCGCGCGCGAGCGGATGTTGCGCGCAAACAGGATCACCCCGGCGGCCTCGCCGCGGCGGATGCGCCGCAGCAGCGAGCGCGGCGCCTCGGTCCCGTTGAAGCCGAAGACGATCCGCTGGCCGGCGAGCTGGGCCGGCGTGCGCTGCTCGGGCGTGCGCCCGTCCGGCGCAGCCGCGCCCTGGGCCGCAGCGCGCGGCTCGGGGCCGCCAGCGCCCGAGGCCGCGAGCAGGGCGAGGAGCGCGAGCGCCGCGAGCGCGGCGGCCGCGAGGCGGGCCCTCACGCCTCCTGGTACTCGCCGAACTCCTCGCGCAGCACGCCGCACACCTCGCCGAGCGATGCGCGCGCCTTCAGCGCCGCGCGCATCGGCACGAGCAGGTTGCCGCTGCCGCGGGCGGTCTCGCGCAGCTCGTCGAGATGGCCCTGGACCGCGTCGTGGTCGCGGTCCTCCTTGAAGGTCTTCAGGCGCTCGACCTGCTCGGTCTCGCTCTTCGGGTCCACGCGGAGGATCTCCACGTCGTCGACGGTGTCGGTCACGAACTCGTTCACGCCCACCACCACGTCCTGCTTCTGCTTGTAGCGCTGGTCGTAGCCCCAGGCCGACTCCTCCACCTCGGCGCGGATGAACTGGATCGCGTTGACCGAGCCGCCCAGCTCCTCGACCTTGCTCATCAGCTCCTCGGCGCGCTCCTGGATCTCGTCGGTGAGGTTCTCGACGAAGTACGAGCCGGCGAACGGGTCGACGGTGTCGGTGGCGCCGGACTCGTGGGCGAGGATCTGCTGCGTGCGCAGAGCGATGCGAGCGGCGCGCTCGGTGGGCAGCGCGAGTGCCTCGTCGAACCCGTTCGTGTGCAGCGACTGCGTGCCGCCGCACACCGCGGCGAAGCCCTGCAGAGCCACGCGGACGATGTTGTTCTCCGGCTGCTGGGCGGCGAGCGTGACGCCGCCGGTCTGCGTGTGGAAGCGGATCGTCTGCGACTTGGGGTTCTCGCTGCCGAAGCGCTCGCGCATGATCTGCGCCCACATCCGCCGCACGGCGCGGAACTTCGCGACCTCCTGGAACACGTTGTTGTGCCCGTTGAAGAAGAACGCGAGGCGCGGGCCGAACACGTCCACGTCGAGGCCGGCGTCGATCGCGCCCTGCACGTAGGCGATCGCGTTCGCGAGCGTGAACGCGACCTCCTGGACGGCCGAGCAGCCCTTCTCGCGCATGTGGTAGCCGGAGATCGAGATCGTGTTCCACTTGGGGATCCGCTCGGTGCAGTACGCGAACAGGTCCGTGGTCAGCCGCATCGCCGGCTCGGGCGGGTAGATGAAGTTCCCCCGCGCGATGTACTCCTTCAGGATGTCGTTCTGGGTGGTGCCGCGGAGGTCCTCGGCGGGCACGCCCTGCTCCTCGCCGACGAGCTCGTAGAGGAGCAGCAGCACGGCGGCGGGCGCGTTGATCGTCATCGACGTGGAGACGTCGGCGAGCGGGATCTGGTCGAACACGCGGCGCATGTCGTCGATCGTGTCGATGGCCACGCCGGTGCGGCCGACCTCGCCCTCGCAGAGCGGGTCGTCGGAGTCGCGGCCGAGCTGGGTGGGCAGGTCGAAGGCCATCGACAGGCCGGTCGAGCCGTTCTCGATCAGGTAGCGGAAGCGCTGGTTGGTCTCGGCGGCCGTGGCGTAGCCCGCGTACTGGCGCATCGTCCAGGTGCGCTTGCGGTACATGTCGGGATGCACCCCGCGCGTGAACGGGTACTCGCCCGGCTTGCCGAGCCGCTCCTCGAGGCCGGGAGCGACGTCGCTCTCGTCGTAGACGGTCTTGATCTCGATGCCGCTGTCGGTGAACCGGCGCGGGTCGTCCGGACCGACGATTGGCGCGATCGAGGGCTTGTGCTCAGGCGTGGTGGCCATGCGGGCGGGTAGAGGATATTGCGATCGATGAGTGGACAGGCGCGCATGTACGTCTTCTGGGCCGTGTTCTTCGCGGTGTCCGTCGGCGCGGGGCTGGCCGCGGGATCCGGCGAGGTGGGCGTCGCGGCCGGGCTCGGGGCGGGACTCGTGTGGGCTCTCGCGAGCGCGCGGCTCGTCAGGCGAGGCCCGCAGCCGCCAGAAGCTCCGCCGCCGGCCGCTCCGGATCCTCCAGAGCGCCTTCGAGGCGCTCGCCGCCCAGGTCACGGACCTTCCGAGCCAGGCGCTCGGCGGGCATCGGGTTCCGCGGGGAGCCGATCGCGGCCTCCACGCGCGCGACCTCCTCGCCGCCGCGGCTGAGGATCGCCTCGGATTCGAGGAGGCCCGGGTCGGTGCGGAGGGTCAGGCCGCGCGCCGCCTCGCGCGCGTCCGGGTCGAGCTCGGCGAAGCTCGCGACGGTGGGCGCGCCGCGGATGAGGGCGTAGGCGGTCAGGTAGGGGATCGAGAACTTCGCCTGCAGGCCGTCGGCGGGGTCCTCGATCTCGGCGGCGGTGAGCGAGACGGGGTGCACGACGATCGTGTCCGGCCGCGCGCCGCGCTCGCGGGCGGCCAGCGCCGCGTCGATCGCGCCGTGGGTCTGGAGGCAGCAGGGGTAGGCCTTGATCCAGTTGCCCTCGATCGCGAGCTCGCCGCCGGGCTCCGGCTCGACCCAGCGGGCGCCGTAGGCCTGCTCCCAGCCGTGCTCCACCTCCGCGGGGACGCTCGCGCCGGCCGCAGCCAGCCGCGCGGCGCGGACACCGGCCGCGGCGGCGGCGCCCACCTGGAGCGACTTGCCGTCCGAGCCGAACGCGGCCCGGAGGCCGCTCGCGGCGAGGAGCGACAGGCGGAGCGCGTTGGCGAAGGGCTCTCCGCCGAGCTCGAGCACGCGCGCCGCCGCGGTGGCCGCTCCGAACACGCCGCAGGTGGCCGTCGGGTGCCATCCGCGCTCGCGCATCGCCGGATGGTTCGTGCGGGCGAGATGCGCCATCGCCTCGAAGCCGAGGGTGTAGGCGGCGAGGACGTCCTCGATGGTCCTGCCCAACTCGGCGCCGAGCACGAGCGCCGCCGGCGCGACCGGCGCGCTCAGGTGCGCGAGGCCGGGCGTGTAGGTGTCGTCGAAGTCGAGCACGTGCCCCGCGGTGCCGGCGGCGGCCACGCGGCCCTCGAGCCCGTCCGCCGCGGCGCGCGCCGCCTGCGCGGCCGGCTCCTCGGCGCCGCCCACCGCGCATGCGAGCCAGTCGAGGAAGGCCGTGCGGTAGGCATCGTGCATCGCTGCGGGAGAGCGTACGTAGGCTTTCGGCATGCAGGTCACCGTCCGTCTCTTCGCGATGCTGCGCGAGCGCGCGGGCGCGAGCGAGGTCACCGTGGAGCTGCCGGAGGGGGCGCGGGTGCGCGACGCCCTGGCCGCGCTCGGCGGGCTGGCCGACGGGCTGCCGCTCGTCATGGCGGTGAACCGCGAGTACGCGCCCGAGGACGCCGTGCTCGACCCCGGCGACGAGCTGGCGCTGATTCCGCCGGTGAGCGGCGGGGAGGCCGCCGTCGCGCACGCGCGCGTGACGGCCGAGCCGCTGTCGCTCGACGCACTGGTCGCGCGCGTGCGCGACCCGCGGGCGGGCGCGGTCGTGACGTTCCAGGGAGTCACGCGCGACGTCGATCGGCTCGACTACGAGGCCTACGCCGAGATGGCGGAGCCGGCGATCGCGGCGATCGTGCAGGACGCGATCGGGCGGCACTCGCTGTGCGCCGCGGCCGCCGAGCACCGTGTGGGCGAGGTGCCGCTGAGCGAGCCGAGCGTGGCGGTGGCGGTCTCGTCGGCGCATCGCGGCGAGGCGTTCGCGGGCGCGCGCGAGATCATCGACCGCATCAAGGCCGAGGCGCCGATCTGGAAGAAGGAGGTCGAGGGTGGAGAGGGCCGCTGGGTCGAGGGAGCTCGACCCGCAGGCGCGTGACGCGCTGAGGGCGCTGCCGTCGGTCGAGGAGCTGGCGGCGCGGCTGGACGGACCGCCGCACGCCGTGGCGGTGACCGCCGCGCGCGCGACGATCGCGGCGCGGCGCGAGGCGATCCTGCGTGACGGAGCGGCGGCGGGCGCGGCTCCGCTCGCGGACCTGCTCGCGGAGGCCTGGGGCCGCGCGTACGACGTGCAGCGCGGCAGCTTGCGCCGCGTGCTCAACGCCACCGGCGTGATCGTGCACACCAACCTCGGCCGCGCCCCGCTGGCCGACGCAGCCGCCGACGCAGCCGCCGAGGCCGCCCGCGGCTACTCCAACCTCGAGTACGACCTGGACGCAGGCGCGCGCGGCTCGCGCCAGGCGCACGCCGAGTCGATCCTGCGCGAGCTGACCGGCGCCGAGGCGGCGATCGTCGTGAACAACTGCGCGGCGGCGGTTCTGCTGGCGGCCGCGGCGCTCGCGGGCGGGCGCGAGCTGGTCGTCTCGCGCGGGCAGCTCGTGGAGATCGGCGGCTCGTTCCGGGTGCCGGAGGTCGTCGCGCAGTCGGGCGCCCGGCTGGTGGAGGTGGGCACGACCAACCGCACCCGGCTGGCCGACTACGCGAGCGCGGTCGGGCCTGACACCGGCGCCGTCATGCGCGCGCACCAGTCGAACTTCCGCACCGTCGGCTTCGTGGAGGAGCCGGGGATCGAGGAGCTGTGCTCGCTCGGCGTGCCGGTGATCGACGACATCGGCTCCGGGGCGCTCGCGGAGCGGGTTCCCGAGCTGGCCGACGAGCCGCCGGTGCGCCGGTCGGTGGAGGCGGGCGCGGCGGTCGTCTGCTTCAGCGGCGACAAGCTGCTCGGCGGGCCGCAGGCGGGGCTGATGGTGGGCCGAGCCGACGCGATCGAGCGCTGCCGCACGCATCCGCTCGCGCGGGCGCTGCGTATCGACAAGCTGTCGCTCGCCGCGCTCACCGCGACGCTGCGCCTGTACCTCGACCCGGCCGCGGCCGTGCGCGAGGTGCCGGTGCTGCGGATGCTCACCGCGCCGGGGCCGGAGCTCGAGGCGCGCGCCGAGCGGATGCGCGAGGCGATCGCCGCCGCGGGGGTCGACGCGCGGGTGATCCGCGCGAGCGGGAAGGTCGGCGGCGGGGCGTTGCCGCTGCTCGAGCTGGAGGGGCCCGTCTGCGCGGTGGACCCGGCGCCGCTCCCGCTCGACGAGCTGGCGGCGCGACTGCGCGCCGGCGACCCGCCGGTGATCGCGCGCGCCCGCGAGGGCTGGCTGCTGCTCGATCCGCGCACCCTCGACGACGAGGGCGCAGGGATGGCGGCGGCCGTCTTGATCAGCGCCGTCAGGTAGTCATCCGCTCGTTAATGACCCCTCGACGCGACGACCGGCCGCCGCTCACCCTGGGCACGGCTGGGCACATCGATCACGGCAAAACCGCCCTGATCTCCGTGCTCACCGGGAAGAACACGGATCGCCTTCCGGAGGAGCGGTCTCGCGGCATCTCGATCGAGCTGGGGTACGCGTCCTTAACACTTCCGGACGGTCGCCGGCTGTCGGTCGTGGACGTTCCGGGGCACGAGCGCTTCGTGCGCACGATGGTCGCCGGCGCGTCCGGGGTCGACATGTTCCTGCTGTGCGTCGCGGCCGACGACGGCGTGATGCCGCAGACGCGCGAGCACCTGGCGGTGCTGCGTCAGCTCGGGGTCGATCGCGGCGTGGTCGCCGTGACCAAGTCGGACGTGGGCGAGCCGGAGCTGGCGGCGGAGGAGGCGGCCGAGCTCGTGCCGGGTGCGCCGGTCGTGTGCGTCTCGTCGGTCGAGCGGACCGGGATCGACGAGCTGCTGGGCGCTCTGGCCGGCGTGGCGGCGGAGCTGCCGGGCCGCACCGCGGGCGGGGGCGGCGTGCGGTTGCACGTGGACCGCGCGTTCACGCTGCGCGGGATCGGGACGGTCGTGACGGGGACGCTGTGGTCGGGGCAGGTGGCGGCGGGCGACCACGTGCGCGTCCTGCCGCGCGGGCTGGAGGCCCGCGTGCGGTCCGTGCAGGTGCACGACGCCGCCGTGGAACGTGCCGAGGCCGGCCAGCGCGTGGCGCTGAACCTCGCCGGCGTCGGATGGCGCGAGGTGACGCGCGGGGACGTCGTGGTCGATCCGGCGACGGAGCTGCGGCCCGGCTACCTGCTCGACGCGGCCGTGCGGCTCGAGCCGGGGGCGCGGCCGCTGCGCGAGAGCGTGCGCATGCACGTGCATCACGGCACGCGCGAGGCTCCCGCGCGCGTCGTCCCGCTCGACGGCGAGCTGGGGCCGGACCGGGAGGCGTTCGCCCAGCTGCGGCTCGAGGCGCCGCTGATGGCCGCGCGCGGCGACCGCGTGATCCTGCGCCAGGTGGCTCCGCCCGACACGATCGGCGGCGGCGTGGTGGTGGACGCGGCGCCGCGCCGGCACGGCGCGCGGCCGGAGGTGGTGGAGCGGCTGCGGGCGCTTGCGCGGGGGGAGGAGGTGCCGGCTCCGGCTCCGCCTCCCACGGACGAGGGTGAGGACCCGAGGGAGGAGCCGCTCGACGACGCCGCGCTCCTGCTCGCCGCGCTGCTGCGCGCCGACGGCGAGGCCCCGCGCGCGGACGCCGACCTGGCGGCGGCCGCCGGCCTCTCGCAGCGCGACGCCGACGACCGGCTGCGGCGGCTCGTGCG
>DASVVS010000128.1:0-7463 GCA_036386455.1 Thermoleophilaceae bacterium | reverse complement strand
TAGGGACCGCCGGTCCCGACTCGCACCGTCAGATACCGGACACGTTGAAGCGCTCGACCACGCGCGAGCTCCCGTCGGCGAAGTGCGCCGTGAGGACGATCAGGCCGGTCGGGAAGCTGCCGTCGTAGACCGCGAGCAGCGCATGGTGGGGGCCCGAGGGGGCGATCGTCTGGATCCCGCGGGGCGTCCGGATGGTGACCTCGCGCACGTCCGCGCGGGCGTGGCCGAACACGACCGTGGCGCCCGGCAGCGTGCGTCGTGCCGTCCGGCCGGACTGCGACTCGCGCCCGGGCTCGGAGACGCCGCCGCCCAGCTGGTAGACGATGGTCAGCGGGCGCTTCCGCTTGCGCCCGTCCTCCGGGCCGCTGCATTCCATCGCCGACGCGTTCGAGAGGTAGAAGGTGCCCTGCGCGAAGTCGACGCGACCGAGGCGGCCGCGGATCGCGCGTTCCGGCTGCGTGAGGCAGAACCCGCCGCCGGTGGCCGGGACCGCGCCCACGGCCCAGGGCGGGCCTCCGTTCGGATCCGGGGCGCGTGCCTCGACCCGCGCCGGCACCGGCCGCGGCCGCGGCCCCGGTAGGAAGGAGCGACCTCCGGCGCCACCGCCCAGGAGACCCTCGGGTGCCACCACCCGCGGCGAGTGGCCGCTCCACGTGAGCGCGGTCCTGGCCGAGCGAGCCTCGTAGACCGGATCCGACAGCACCAGGAACGCTCCCCCGGCCGACGGCCGCGGGCGCACGGGGCCGTCCGGGAGCCGGACCTCCACCGACTTCAGCGACGGGCCGCCCCAACCCCAGACCGCGGTCGCGTGCGGCGTCGGGGTCTCGGTGTCGGTGTCGCGGAGCAGGGTCTCAGCGCGGACGGGGCCACGCCCGGGACCCGGCGGGCGGCGGTCGCAGTGCGTGGGCGCGGAGGTCTGGGAGACGACCGCGGGGCGGAACGTGTTCGTGCCGTCGATCCAGCCGAGCCGGCCGCGGTGAACCCGCAGGAGCTGCGCGCACCAGTGCTGCGCACCGCGCGGCACCGGACGGGCGCGGAAGGTCCTGATCGCCCAGCCGGGGCCTCCGCGCGGATCGTCCATGCGCAACTCGACCCTGACGCTGCCGGCGACGGGCTCCAGCCTGACCTCGTAGGGGTGCGGCTTGGGCGCGGCGCCCACCCGCGGCGGGGGCTCCGTGCGCCTCTCGGTGCTCGGGATCGCGATCGCGGCCACACCGCCGCCGAGGATCCCCGCGGCGGCGGCGATCGCGGCGACGTGCCGGAGGTCCGGCCGCATCATCCGCTCCTCGTGGGCGGGACGAGGTTGGTGTCGCCGCGCTCCACGCGCACCCGGCCGTCGCGCATGGTCAGCTCCACGCGCAGCGAGGACGGATCGACGCTTGCGGGGAAGATCGCGAGAAAGCGCCGGCCCGGGATGATCGTGAGCTCCCGCCGCCCGCCGGGACCGGCGACCGCCACTCCCCTGACGTCCTCGCCGACGCTGCCCCACACCGCCGTGCGCGGCGGGCCCACCCAGCGCCCGCGCTCCAGGGTCGTGGCGCCCCGCGTACGAGTCAGCCGGCGGACCGCGAACCAGTATCCGCGCGGCCGGCGGACGTCGGCGATCCCGCACGCCGCGGGGCTCACCGGCATGTTCCGCCGCTCGCGCGCGGGCTGGAAGGTGACGCAGACGGGCTCGGCTCCGTCGAACTGCGCGCCCTGCGTCTTCCACGCGGGCCCGCCCAGCGGGTCGACGATCACCTGGGCGTCGGTTCCGAACGGGTAGTTCTCCACGTGGCCGTCCGCGAAGCGCAGCCGGAGCCGGACGCCGACGTCCTCGGGATAGCCGCGCAGGGCGTGCACGAACTCCCCGTCGGCGCTCACGGGCACGGGGTGCTTCGTGCCTCCCGCCTCGACCTCGGCCGCGCGGAGCGTCGGCCCGGCGAAGCCGTTCACGACCGTGCGCACGTCAGCCGCGCGCCGCGCGTAGAGGACCCGCTCGCCCGCGAGGCTCACCGTGTTGCGACGAGTGCGCCCGCACCCGTCGACGGAGCGCTCGGAGAACTCCCGGAAGCGGCCGTCGAGCCCGACCAGGCCGAACTCGCCGTCCACGACCTGGCCGACGGTGCTGCACACGAGGCCGGTCCGGCTGCGCGCGACCCGCAGCGCCCACGGCGGCCCCCCGCCCGGGTCGGCCGCTCGCATGGGAGCGATCCGCGAGCTGCCCGGCACGGGCGTCTGGCTGGGACCGGCGTTCTCCTCCCGCGGAGCCGGTATCGGGCTGCCGCGGAGGACGGTGAGCGTGCCGGCGGCGGCGCTCGCGCCGACGAGCACGAAGATCGCCGCGACGAGCGGGAGCGTGCGCAGGGACCGGCCGCGCGCGCGGGCGGAGCGCCGAGCGGCGGCGGCGACGAGGTCGCGTTCGAGGCCCGAGACGAAGTCCCTCACCGGCCACCCTCCCCCAGCCGGATGCGCAGGCGCGCGAGGCCGCGGCTCACCCGCTGCCGCACGACCGACTGCGAGACCTCGAGCTCCGCGGCGATGTCCGCGTAGTCGCGCTCGTCGACCACGCGCGCGAGAACCGCTTCGCGCTGATCGGCGGGAAGGTCGGCCACGAGCGCCTCCGCGGAGCCCTCCCGGCTCACGTCCACGAGCTCCTCGATCCGCTCGATGTCCTCGTCGGTGAGTGAGCGCGGGGGCATCGCCAGCCGCCGCCGCGCGGCGTCCTCCACGCGGCCGCGCCGCAGGCTGTCGAGCATCCGGCTGCGCGCGATGGCGAGCAGCCAGGCCCGTGCGGGACCGCGCCTCGGGTCGTAGCGCTCATGCTGCTCGAGGGCGCTGGCGAACACCTCGGCGCACAGGTCGGCCGCCAGCTCGGCGCGCCCGGTGCGCGCCATGAGGTAGACCAGCACAGCGCGTACGTGACGCCGGTAGAAGGCGCCGAACGCCTCCGGATCGCCGCTCGTCTCCGCGAGCAGCTCGACGTCCGGTCGCTGGTCGATGGACGACACTTAGCAGTTACGCGCCAGGGCGCGCGCTTGTGACCGCCTCTCGCCCGGAGGAGCGCGCTTCAGCCGGCGATCCCCATCGCCGCCATCGCCGCGCGGAACATGCGGACGTCCGCGGCGTTGGCGTCCGCGTCGCGCAGGCTCGCCAGCGCGTCGCGGTACAGGCGCGCTTTCATCGCGCCGTACGTCGCGGGGTCCTTGCCGCTCAGGCCCCTCGCGATCTCCGCCGCCTTCGGGACCACCTCGTCGAGCGGAGCGACGGCGTCGACGATGCGCTCGCGCGCGGCCTCGGCGGCGGAGTAGCGGCGGCCGGCCGTGAGCGCCTCGTGCGCGGTCTGCGGCGCGAGCCGCGTCCTGACCAGGTCGATCAGGCCGGGCGTGATCGCGATCGCCCCGTCGATCTCAGGCAGGCAGAACCAGCCGCGGTCCTCGCGCATCACCCGGTAGTCGTGCGCGAGCGCGAACAGCGCGCCGCCGGCGAACGTGTGGCCCGGCAGGGCCGCGACGGTGGGCAGCGGCAGCTCGAGCATCCGCGCGCAGACCGCGTGCAGCGACGCGACCAGCTCCCCCGCTCCGTCCGGGTTCGCGGCCATCCACTCGAGGTCGAGCCCGAGCGAGAAGAACTTGCCCGAGCCGGTGGTCACGAGCGCGCGCGGCGCGGGCGCGGCCTCCACCTCGTCGAGCGCGGCCGACACGCGCGCGATCCAGTCCGGGTCGATCCGGTTCTCGGCCGGGCCGAGGTCGAGCACGTGCACGTCGCCGTCGTGTCCGAGGCCGGGCATCGGCGTGAACGATCCCAGGGGCCCGGGGCGGTCAGTGTGACCGGTGTCGCTCATTCGCCATACCGGCGGTAGGTAAGTTGCCGCCGTGGGGACTACGGGGGAGCAGGAGCTGGCCGGGCCCGCCCTGCGCGAGCGGCTCTTCGCGGACGTGGCGGGGCTCGCCGCGATCGACGACCGCCGCACCACCCGCCCCGGGGAGCGCCGCGCCGCGGTATGGATCTCCGATCGCCTGGCCGAGCTCGGCGCGACCGACATCCGGCTCACGAGCTTCCGCGGCGCCTCCACCTGGACCCTGAGCCACGGCGCGTACGGCGTCGCCGGCCTGCTCGCCGCGCTCGCGGGAGGCCGCGCTGGCCGCCTGCTCGCCCTGGCCGCGCTCGCGTCCTACGAGGCGGACGTGACCGGCCGCAACCGCTGGATCCGGCGCCTCCTGCCGCGCGGGCACGGCGCCACGGTCGAGGCCCGGATCTCGGCGCGCGGCGAGCCGCGCCGCACGCTCGTGCTGACCGCGCACCACGACGCCGCGCACATGGGCTGGGTGTGGCACCCGCGAGCGGTCGCCGCGAACCGCAGGCGCCTGGCGCGGGCGGGGCGGGCCACGCCGTCGTACGCGGCGCCGGTGGCGGCGCTGCTCGCCGCCGCGAGCGGAGTTCGAGCGCTGCGGCGGCTGGCGGCCGGAACCTTCACGGTGCTGCTCGGCCTCTACGCCCAGTCGGCGCGGAGCGCCACGACGCCCGGCGCCAACGACAACGCCACGGGCGTCGCCACCGTGCTCGAGCTGGCGCGCCGGCTGGCGGCCGAGCCGCTCGGCGAGACCGACGTGGTGCTCGTGTTCCCGGGCGGCGAGGAGGCCGGCTCGGCTGGGATGTCCGAGTGGCTGCGCGACGCGGGCGATCGGCTCGACCCGTGGTCCACGCTCGTGGTCGCGTTCGACTCGACCGGTTCCGGCGGCGAGCTCTGCACCTCGATCCGCGACGGCTTCACCGGCCACTTCCGCCGGCAGGACCTGGCGCTCTTACCGGCGGCCGCGGAGGCGGCGGGCATCGCGCCGCCGCGCGAGATCACCTTCTTCAACCCGACAGACGCGTGCACGGCGCGCCAGCACGGCCTGCGCGCGCTGCTGATCACCTCGCTCGAGGACGGATGGATCTCGAACCTCCACCGGCCCGAGGACCGCGCCGGGAACGTCGACCTGGACACCGTCGAGCAGGCGGTGGCGCTGGGCGCGAGCCTGGCGAACCGCTGGGACGGGGAGCGCTAGCTGGTTCAATCCAGACGATGAGGCGGCGGGCCTGGGGCGCGGTGGCGGCGGGCGCGGTGGTGCTCGCCGCGGGCGGGCCGGCGGCCGCGGGCGAGCCGGCGGCCGCGGGCGAGCCGGTGCGACCGGCGGCCAAGGCCCCGGGGCCGGCGACGCTCGCGAACGGCTGCCTCTCGCTCGCCGCGGCGGCGGGCGGGCGCTTCGTGCGCGCGGCCGGCGACGGCGGCTACCGCGCCTCGGCGACCAGCGCGCGGCGGGCGCTGCCGTTCCATCTGAAGCCGACCGGCCTCGGCACCTACATGCTGCACGACCGCGACGGGCGGCTGATCGCCACCGGCGAGGGCGCCTCGGTCACGCGCACCACCGCGCCCGGACCGGCGGCGGAGTGGGCCGTCCGGCCCGCGGCGGGCGGCCGCTCCCTGGTGCGCTCGACCGCGACCGGCCGCGCCCTGGCGGTGGACCTCACCACCCGCGCGCTCGTGACCGCCGGACCGGGCGGCGGGCTCGCCGCGCGCCTGCGCCTCGCCCCGGCCCGCGGCTGCCGCGAGTACCCGGAGGCCGGCCTGGGCGCCCGCGGGCGCGCGTTCCGCGGGCGCCTCGCGAACGGCCAGGTGCTCGGCCTGGCCGACGCCCACATGCACGCGACCGCCGACCTCCGCGGCGGCGGCCTGGTGATCTCCGGCGCGAGCTTCGACCGCTTCGGGATCACCGAGGCGCTGGGCCGCGACGCGGACGTGCACGGGCCCGACGGGAGCCTCGACGTGACCGGCAACCTGCTGCGCTCCGGCAGCCCGGCGGGCACGCACGACACCGCCGGCTGGCCCACCTTCTCCGGCTGGCCGAGTCCCGAGACCTACACGCACCAGCAGGTCTACTACCGCTGGCTCCAGCGCACGTGGATGGGCGGGCTGCGGCTGCTCGTGGCGCAGACGGTGGAGGACGAGCCGCTCTGCCAGATCGAGCCGCGCCGCTCGCACTCGTGCGACGAGATGGACACGATCGAGCTGCAGGCCGGGGCGCTGCGCCGGTTCCAGGACTACGTCGACGCCCAGAGCGGCGGGCCGGGCCGCGGTTGGTTCCGGCTCGTCCACAGCCCGCGCGCCGCGCGCCGGACGATCGAGCGGGGGCAGCTCGCCGTCCTGATCGGGGCGGAGTCGTCGAACCCGTTCGGCTGCTCGCAGTTTCGCGGGCAGCCGAACTGCGACCGCGGCGACATCGACCGCGGCATCGAGCGCCTGAGGCGGGCCGGGGTGCGCACGCTGTTCCCGGCGCACTGGGTCGACAACGCGCTCGCCGGCGCGGCGCTCGAGGGCGGCGACAAGGGCGCCTTCATCGGCGGCATGCAGGCGTCGTACACCGGCGAGCCGTTCACCACCGGGCCGTGTCCCGAGGAGGGCCAGGGCGAGGAGGTGGCGCCGCTGCCCGGCCGCCGCTGCAACACGAAGGCGCTCACCGACCTCGGGACCTACGCGATCGAGCGGCTGATGGACGCCGGCATGCTGATCGAGGTCGATCACCTGAGCGAGCCGGCCCGCCGCCAGCTCCTGGCGATGGCCGAGGCGCGCCGCTACCCGCTCGTCTCGAGCCACACCCACACCGGCGGGGCGTGGACGGAGTCCGAGCTGCGGCGGCTGTTCGCGCTCGGCGGGTTCGCCACGGCCAAGGTCGCGGGCGCGCGCGAGCTGTCGGGCACGGTGCTCGGCTTCCGGCGGCTCGGCGGCTCCGAGCCGCTCGGGGTGGGACTCGCGACCGACACCGGCGGCTTCGCCGCGCTGCCCGGTCCCGACACGGCCGAGGGCCGCGTGCCGCTCGGCTACCCGTTCCGCTCCTACGACGGCGGCATGACCTTCACCCGCCAGCGGACCGGCGAGCGCACCTTCGACCTGAACGCGGACGGGATGGCCCACTACGGACTGCTGCCGGACCTCCTGGCAGACGTCGCCCGCCGCCCCGACGGGCGCCGCGCGCTCGACGTGCTCTTCCACTCCGCCGAGGCGTACCTGCGCATGTGGGAGCTGGCGGCCCGGGCCGCGCGCTAGCTCAGGCGCTCGTCCAGGTGGATCGCGACCTCGTCGCCCGGGCCCTTCCCGATCGCCCTGCGCACCTCGGCCTTCACCGGCAGCTTGTGCCGGCCGTCGCCGAGCGCCATGAACGAGCTGCGGAACGGGTGGCCGTCGACGGTGCCCCTGACCTTCACGAGGCCGCGGGTGCCGAAGAACTCCGCCGATCCGGGCATGACCACGTAGGTCCAGCCGCCCGGGTTCGGGCTCTTCTCGAGGACGGCGGTGAAGTCGTGATCCAGTGCGCTCATCGGTCCCGGCCCGCCAGCGCCGCGGCCAGCTCGGTCCGCGAGCGTACCCCGAGCTTCGAGTAGATGCGCGACAGGTTGTTCTCCACGGTCTTCTCGGAGAGGTAGAGGGCGCTCGCGGTCTCGCG
>DASVVS010000127.1:0-28097 GCA_036386455.1 Thermoleophilaceae bacterium | reverse complement strand
GCGCGCGAGATCTCGGTGCGCGGCGGCTACTGGGCCGACACGCCGCGGGGGACCGTGAAGGTCGACCTCACGAGCGACGACCTGCGCGCCGGCGACGCGAGCGGAGTCGTGCGTGCCGCCCCCGGCTCGGAGCTGGCGCGGCTGATGGGTGCGGAGGAGCGGCAGATCGCGCCCGCGTTCGCGGCGTTCTCGACGGTGCGCGCGGGCCATGGCGTGTACCGCAAGCAGGTGCTGCCGCCGGACGGATCGACCGAGGGCTTCTCGGGCTCGTGCTCGATCGAGGGCGAGGTCGTGTTCGATCCTCCGGCGAAGAACGATCCGCAGCCGCTCAGCTACACCTACGAGGGCCCCGGCACGTGCACGGGCACGCTGAACGGCCGCCCGGTCGAGGACGCGCCGATCCGCATGCGCCACGGCGGGCGCTCGCAGGGCGGCTGCCAGAGCGCTCGCACCTTCGCCCCGAGCGCCGGTGCCATGACGTTCGGAAGCGGCGAGGTCGTGCGCTACACGCTCGACTTCACCACGAACGGGACCGATCTCAGCGGCACCGTGTACGGCGATCGGTCGGGCGTCGCGCCGCTGCGTGGCAGCTTCGCCACCTCGCGCACGGACACGGCGAAGGTGCTCACCCGCTGCGCGGGCGAGGGCCTGCGCGAGACGCCGCTCGACCTGTCGTTCACGACGCAGAGCGCGCTGGTGAACGAGCCGCCGCCGGCAGCGCGCCGGGGCCTGCGCCTGTCCGTCTCGCCGCGCGCGGTGCGCCCGGGGCGGCGCACCGCGTTCGCGATGCGGGTCACGACGTCGGACGGCCGGCCGGTGAGCGGTGCGGCGGTGCGCTTCTACGGGCGCCGCGTGACGACCGGCGCGGACGGCTGCGCCACGATCGCGGCCACCCTGCACGGCCATGGCCGGCACCCGGTCACCGCCAGACGGTCCGGCTTCCGCGGGGCGCGGGGAGCGGTGCGCGTGCGCGGCGGCTGACCCCCGGTGCGCGTGCGCGGCGGCTGACCCCCGGCGCCCGTTCGCGGGGGCGCCGGGAGGGCGGTCCCCTAGGGTTCCCGGCGCCGCCCATGGAACGTCTCACCACAGAGGCGCCGGCGCGGAGCGACGCCGCGGCCGACCCGCCGGGGCCCGACGTCGCCGCGGCCGGCGCGCGCGGATCCGCCGCCGAGCGCCGCCCGTCCGGCGGCGCCCGCGCGCTGGGAGCCTGGGTCGCCGGCTGCATCGCCCTCGCCGCGCTCAGCCTGCTGCTGCCGTCGACCAACAGCTACGACCCGTGGGCCTGGATTGCCTGGGGCCGCGACGTCTTCGAGCTCGACCTCAACACCCGCACCGGCCCGTCGTGGAAGCCGCTGCCGGTCGTCTTCACCACGCTCTTCGCGCCATTCGGCGACGCCGCGCCGTGGCTGTGGCTCGTGGTCGCGCGCGCGGGCGGGCTGCTGGCCCTCGTGATGGCCTTCCGCCTGGCGCGCCTGCTGGTCGGCGGACCCGCGGGCTGGGTGGCCGGGGCGATCGCCGCGCTCTCGCTCGCCACGAGCGCCGACTTCGCCCGCAACGTGGCGATGGGCTACTCGGAGGGGATCCTCGTGGCGCTGATGCTCGGGGCCGTGGAGGCCCACGTGCGCGAGCGGCGCGCGCTCGCGGTGTGGCTCGTGTTCGGGGCGGCGCTGCTGCGCCCGGAGGTGTGGCCGTTCGCCGGGCTCTACGGGCTGTACGTGTTCGTGCGCGAGCCGGAGCGGCGGCTGCAGCTCGTGCTGCTCGGCGCGGCCGTCCCGGCACTCTGGTTCCTGCCCGAGTGGTGGGGCTCGGGCGACCCGTTCCGCGCCTCGTCGCGAGCGCAGGAGGCGGTGGGCAACGCCCCGGCGCTGGCCGAGGAGCCCGGCCAGGAGCTGCTGCGGCGGGCGCGCTGGGTCCTGATCGCGCCGGTGGAGCTGGGGGTGATCGCCGCCGGGGCGATCGCCGCGGCGGCCCTCGCGTGGGTTCGCGCGCGCGGCTGGGAGCCGCACGCGCGCATCGTTCTCGTGCTGGCCGCGACGGTCGTGGCGTGGACCGGCCTCGTGGCGCTCATGACCGAGCGCGGCTACGCGGGCAACGAGCGCTACCTGATGGCCCCGGCCGCGCTCGCCTGCGTGCTGTCCGGCGTGGGCTGGGCGCGGGCCGGGCAGCTGCTCGTGGGGCTCGTGGAGCGCTTGGGGGTGCGCACGCACGCCGTGGCGGACGCGCTCGTGGCCCTCGTGATGGTCGCGGTCGCGATCCTGATCGCGCTGCCCACGGCCCGCGCGCGCGTGGACGAGCTCGACCGCGACGCGGCGCAGCTCGAGTTCCAGGCGGAGCTGAACGAGGATCTCGACCGCGCCTTCGAGCGCGCCGGCGGGGCCGAGCGCGTGCGCCGCTGCGGCGGGCGCGTGGTGACCGGCAACTACCACGTGCCGGCCGTCGCCTGGCGGATGCACATGGACGCCGTGCGCGTGGCGGTGCAGCCGACCCGCGCCGGCACGGTCTTCCGCGCGCCCGCGGTGCGCCGCGGCCAGCCCTCGCCCGCCCGCCCGCGGACCTACCCGGTCGTGGCCGAGGCAGGGCGCTGGCAGGTCTTCATGCGCTGCCGCTCGTAGCCTTCCGCCGGTGCCGGACGAGGGGCGACACGATCTGAACGAGCTGCTCGCGCGCCGCGCGATGACGCTCGACGACGCGCGGCCCGACGCCGTCGAGCGCCGGCACGGGCGCGGCGGGCGCACCGCGCGCGAGAACATCGACGACCTGGTCGACCCCGGCAGCTTCGTGGAGTACGGGCGCTTCGCGATCGCGCCGCAGCGCGCGCGGCGCCCGGTCGAGGACCTGATCGCGCGCACGCCGGCGGACGGCCTCGTGGCCGGCACCGCCAGCGTGAACGGCGACCTCTTCGGCGACCGCAGCGCGTGCGCCGTGCTCGCCTACGACTACACGGTGCTCGCCGGGACCCAGGGCGTGCTCGGCCACCGCAAGAAGGACCGCCTGTTCGACCTGATCGAGCGCATGCGCCTGCCCACGGTCTTCTTCGCCGAGGGCGGCGGCGGGCGCCCGGGCGACACCGACTACCCGGTCGTCTCCGCGCTCGACGTGCCGGCCTTCGCGCTCTGGGCCAAGCTGTCCGGCCTCGTGCCGCGGATCGCCGTCGTGCACGGGCGCTGCTTCGCCGGCAACGCGGTGATCGCGGGCTGCGCGGATCTCATCGTGGCCACCGAGAGCATCTCGCTCGGCATGGGCGGTCCCGCGATGATCGAGGGTGGCGGGCTCGGCCGGGTCGACGCGGACGAGGTCGGGCCGCTCGACGTGCACGTGCGAAACGGCGTGGTCGACGTGGTGTGCGCCGACGAGGCCGAGGCCACGGCCGCCACGAAGAAGCTGCTCGCCTACTTCCAGGGCACCACCGCGCCGGGCCCGGAGCCCGACCAGGAGCGGCTGCGCGACATGGTCCCCGAGCGCCAGCGGCGCGCCTACAAGGTGGAGCCGATCATCGAGACGCTCGCGGACGAGAGGTCCGTCACCTTCCTGCGGCCGGGCTTCGCGCCCGAGATGGTCACCGCCCTGGCGCGGATCGAGGGCCGGCCGCTCGGCGTGATCGCCAACAACACGATGCACATGGCCGGCGCGATCACGAGCGAAGCGGGCGACAAGGCCGCCCGCTTCATGCAGCTCTGCGACGCGTTCGGGCTCCCGATCGTGTCGCTCGTCGACACGCCCGGGATGATGGTGGGGCCGAAGGCCGAGGCCACCGGGCTCGTGCGGCACACCTCGCGACTGCTGGTCGCCGGAGCGGCGCTGCGGGTGCCGTTCGTGGCGGTGGTCCTGCGGCGGGGCTACGGCCTCGGCGCCCAGGCGATGGTGGCCGGGAGCCTGCACGAGCCGCTGCTCACCGTGGCCTGGCCGTCCGCCCATCTGGGGCCGATGGGCCTCGAGGGCGCCGTCAAGCTCGCGCTCCGCAAGGAGCTCGAGGCGATGGAGGACGATGCCGCGCGCGAGCAGCGCATCCGCGACGTGACCGCCGCGGCCGAGGAGAACGCGCGCGCCATCAACGCGGCGATGCTGTTCGAGCTCGACGACGTGATCGACCCGGCCGAGACGCGCGGGCTGATCGCCCGGACGCTCGCCGCGGCCGAGCAGCCGCCGCACCCGCCGCGCGGGCACCGCTTCGTGGACACCTGGTAGGCGCGGCCGCGCTCAGCGCCGGGCGAGCTCGCGGTCGGCGGCCTCGAGGACCGTCTTCCGCGCCCGGTGGGTGCTCTCGTAGAGGCGGACGACCGCGAGTTGCGCCGGGTTGCAGCGCTCGAGTGCCTCGATGACCTCGTGCGCCGTCTGCTGCCGGTAGCCGTCCCACGGCTCCTGCACGTGCAGGTCGGTGTGGATGCCGTCGGCGATCTCCACGTCCGCCGACTCCGCGACCAGCACGGGCTCCTCGGAGACGTGCACGGGCTCGTCGATCTCGCTCGGCGGCACGGGGGCGGAGCCCGCGGCCTCGACCACCCCGATCTCGGGGGCATCGGCGACGATCGGCGGGGGCGACGAGATGTCGGTCGGATCGGCCGTCGTGAAGGCGGCGCCCTCCTCGACGGGGGTCGGGTCCGCGGGCGGCGTTACGGCGGCCGGCGAGGCGGCAGGCGTGTCCGGGTCGGTGGTGGCCGCCGGGGCGGCGGCCTCGGCCGCGGTGCTCGGCTCGGCGCGCTCGGGGGCGGCGGCGTGATCGTGTCCGTTGCGCCCGAGCAGGCCCTCGGCCACCTCGATCACGCGGCCCGTGACGTCCATGATCGGCCCGATCGCCATGCGCCCGGCCTGCTCGCCGATCCGAATGGGGAGGGTCACGATGTCGCGGAGTCCAAGGGCCACGGCGAGGAAGGTACCCCGGTCGGGCGCGGGCGAATCACGCGGGACGCCGTGAGCGCCAGCCCCACGCGGCCCGGTCAGCGCCGCAGCACGCGCTCCGCCAGCAGGCTCGCCCGCCGCACGGCCTCCGGATACGCGCCGCGCACGGCACGCCCGAAGCCCGCCGGCGTGCGGGCGACCGACCGCAGGCGCGGCTCCGCTCGCCCGCGCGCAGCCTCGGCCACCGCCTGGTCGTCGCCCGCGGACGCCTTTCCCGCCTCCACCCACGCGTGGCGGAACGCCAGGCCGCCGGCCAGGTAGAGCACGCTCGCCGCGTGGTGCGCGGCCGGGCCGAGCCGCCGGCGCGCCAGGCGCAGCGCGAGGCCCGCCAGCACGGCTCCCCGGGCGCCCTGGAAGAGCCGGCCCGCGCGGCCGTGCTCGAGCGCGAGGCCCTCGTGCCCGAGGCGCCGCTCGTTCACCTCCGACAGCACGAGCTCCGCGACCATCGCGCCGGTCTCGAGCGTGCCGAGCGCGGTGCGGGTCGGGTGGCCGGAGGGCAGGCCCCGGGCCGCGAGCGTCAGCCGGCAGGCCGCCGCGCCCGTGGCCGTGGCGGTCGAGACGAAGATCGGGCCGAGGAAGAGGCGGCTGCGGGCCCAGAGCGGGACGGCCGTGGACGCGAGCAGCACGCCGGTGTAGGAGCCGAGGTAGGCGCCGGCGACCGCGTTCGTACCGCCCAGCGCCCGCGCCGCACGCGGGCGTCCGAGCAGGTCGGCCGCCACCGCGCCGGTGCCCAGGGCTCCGAAGACCGACAGGCACCACGCTCCGGTGTTCATCGGCGAGCGCGGCTTGAAGATCCGCAGCATGTTCAGGAACCGCTCCGGCCGGCCGAGGTCGGCGATCAGCAGCGGCGGCGACGGCACCAGGGCCGCCAGCGCCACCTTCCGCGCCGTGGCGGCCGAGCGCCCGTCGCCCGCGAGGTCGCACCCCAGCGCGACGAACGACGCGCCCGCCGCGATCCCGCCGAACCAGAAGTAGAGCGGCACCTCCCAGGTCCAGACCGGCGACTTGATGAACGGCCCGTGCACCTCCGGGACCGGGCCGCTGCGCATCCGGCGGTTCGCCTCCGCCACCTGCCCGGGCGCCGGCGAAGCCGAGGCGTAGCCGGTGTCCTCCTTGAAGAGGTGGGACCAGCGAGCGTCCTCGAAGCCGCCGCGCTGGCCGGCGACGCCGCCGCCGGGAGGGCCGCCGCCGCCGGAAGCGCCGCCGCCGCCGGAAGCGCCGCCGGAGGAAGCGCCGCCGCCGGGAGCGCCGCCGCCGCGCTGCCACGAGGCGGGCTCGCCGCGGCTGCCGAGGGCCGGTGTGGGCTCGCGCTCGCTCACCATCGCCTCCGCCGCAGGGAGCCCGGCCGCCGCACGCCACCCGGCCGCCGCACGCCACCCGGTCGCCGCGCCGCGACCAGGAACGCGGCCGCCGCGCCCGCCGCGGCGGCGAGCCCGGCTCCCATCGCGGCGACCGTCGCCGGCACCACGCTCTCCTGCACCGGCGAGTCCGCCTGCGCCGGCAGCCCGTAGCGCTCTGGCGGCTCGGTCAGCAGGAAGAACGCCCCGAGCCCCCCGGCGAGCTCCTCGCCGTCCTCGTCGCCCGCGCCGTACAGGTACGCGTCGCCGACGCCGCGCGAGTGGAGCTCGGCCACGCGGCGGGAGGCGGTCTCGACCAGCTCGTCGTAGGGCCCGAACTGGATCGAGTCGGTCGGGCACGACTTCGCGCAGGCGGGCTCGAGCCCGTCCTCGAGCCGGTCGTAGCAGAGCGTGCACTTGGCGGCGCGGCCGTCCTCGCGGTCACGGTCCACGACGCCGAACGGGCACGCCGGCACGCAGTAGCCGCAGCCGTTGCACACGTCCGGCTGGAGCACGACCGTGTCGAACTCGGTCCGGATCAGCGCGCCGGTGGGGCACGCGTCGAGGCAGCCGGCGTTGGTGCAGTGCTTGCACACGTCGGACATGAAGACCCAGTCGCCCATGGCCGCGATCGCGGAGGGGACGTCGATGGGGGAGGGGGCCGCTCCCGCGGAAGCGGCTTCGCCCCGCGCGTTCGCCTCCGCCACCGCCACGAGATCCGTCTCCGGCTCCGGCTCCTCCGGCAGCTCCACGAAGCGCACGTGCCGCCACGCCGACGCCCCGAGCTCCCCCGTGTGGTCGTACGAGACCCCGCGCCCGAACCGTCCCCCGTCCGCGGGCAGGTCGTTCCACTGCTTGCAGGCCACCTCGCACGCCTTGCAGCCGATGCACACGGTCGTGTCGGTGAAGAACCCCATGCGCTCCGCACCGGGCCGGTCGATAGAGCGCTCGGTGGAGACGGCCCGGCCCATCACGTGATCTCCGACGGGTACTCGGCCGCCGGATCGTCCTCGCCCGGCCCGACCGGCTTGCCGAGCGAAGCGCCCGCGAGCCGCGCCGTGCTCGCCCCGGACCGCCGCCCCGCGCGCACGTCGCACGAGAACGCCTTCGACTCCTGGATGTTCACGTTCGGCTCGCCGGAGAGCGCTCCCAGGTCGTTCGTCGAGTCCCCGCGGTACGGCCCCGTGTAGCCCCAGTGCCACGGCAGCGCGATCTGGTGCACCACCCGGCCGTCCAATCGCAGCGGGCGCACCCGCCGCGTCACCTTCGCCCGCGCCTCGATCTCGCCCCGCTCGGTCTCGATCGTCATCCAGCCGCCGTCCTCGATGCCCCGGTCGGCGGCCAGGGCCGGGTCGATCTCCGCGAACATCTCCGGCTGCAGCTCCCCGAGCCAAGGGACGTTGCGGCTCATCCCCCCGGCCGTGTGGTGCTCGGTCAGCCGGAAGGAGGTGGCGACGATCGGGTAGCGCGGGTCCCCGAAGCCGTTGTACGGGTTCTCCGGCCGCTGCCACTTGACCGCCGCCGGGTTCATCTCGAGCTTCGGGTAGAGCACGTTCTGCACCGGCGACTCGAACGGCTCGTAGTGCGCCGGCAGCGGCCCGTCGAGCAGGCCGGTCGGCGCGAACAGCCAGCCGCGGCCGTCGGGCATCATGATGAACGGGTCGTCGCCGGAGATCGCGTCCATCGCGAGCGCGTCGTCCGGCGCGCGGTAGTCCGGGCGCTTCTCGGGCGGGAAGTCCGGCACGTCGTAGCCGGTCCAGCGCTCGGCCTCCGGATCCCACCACACGTAGCGCTTGCGCTCCGACCACGGCCGCCCCTCCGGATCGGCGGAGGCGCGGTTGTAGAGGATCCGCCGGTTGAGCGGCCAGGCCCAGCCCCACTCGGGCGAGACCCAGCCACCCGGAGCGTCGAGATCGCCCGGGTCGCGCCGCCGCGCCTGGTTCACGCCACCCGCGTACACGCCGCTGTAGATCCAGCAGCCGCACGCGGTCGAGCCGTCGTCGCGCAGCTCGGTGAAGCTGTCCACGAGCTCGCGATCGGCCACGCGGTAGCCGTTGATCTCGCGCAGCACGGCGTGCACGTCCGGCTCGCCGGTCCGCGGGTCCTCCGGGTAGTCCCAGGTGAGGTTCAGGACCGGCCAGTCGCGCTCGCGCTCCGACCCCTCGTAGTGCGCGCGCACCCGCTTGTGGAGCTCGTGCATGAACCAGAGCTCCGAGCGCGCGTCGCCGGGCGGGCTGAGCGCCCGGTCGCGCCACTGCAGCAGCCGCTGGGTGTTGGTGAAGCTGCCCTCCTTCTCCACGTGCGCCGCGGCCGGCATCAGGAAGACCTCGGTCTCGATGTCCTCGGTGCGCAGCTCGCCCGAATCGACCTCGGGCGAGTCGCGCCAGAACGTCGCGCTCTCGATCTCCGCCAGGTCGCGCACCACGAGCCACTTGAGCGACGCGAGCGCGCGCCGCTGCAGCCCCGCGTGCTGCGACCCGACCGCCGGGTTCTGCCCCATGAGGAACAGCCCCTCCACGCCGCCGTCGAGCGCGCGCATCATGGTCGCGAAGTGCGAGTGGTTGCCGGTCAGCTTGGGCAGCGCGCGGAAGCCCCACTCGTTCTCCTCGGTCGCCGCCTCGCCGAACCACGCCTTCAGCAGCGACACGACGTAGGCGTCGAAGTGCGCCCACCATCCCCGCTCCTGACCGCCCACCTCCAGGTAGTCGCCGAGCGCCATCCCGTCCTCGCGCGCACGCGGCATCGTGAGGTAGCCGGGCAGGATGTCGAACAGCGTGGGGATGTCGGTCGAGCCCTGGATCGACGCGTGCCCGCGCAGCGCCACGATCCCGCCCCCCGGGCGGCCGATGTTCCCGAGCAGCAGCTGCAGGATCGCCGCCGCTCGGATCATCTGCGCGCCCGCGGTGTGCTGCGTCCAGCCGACGGCGTAGCAGAGCGCCGTCGTCCGCTCACGGCCCGAGTTCGCGATCAGCGCGTCGGCGACCGCGTGGAAGTCGTCCGCGGAGATGCCGCAGACCCGCTGGACCATCTCCGGCGTGTAGCGGCCGAAGTGCCGCCGCAGCACCTGGAAGACGCAGCGCGGGTGCTCCAGCGTCTCGTCGCGTTCGGCGCCCGCCACGTCCATCCCCGCCCCGCTGGTCTCGTCCTGACCGAGGCTCGTGTGCGTCTGGTCGTCGCCGTGGGTCCCACCGCTCCCGGTGCCCGCGTAGGCCCAGCTCGCGGGGTCGTACGTGGCGGTCTCGGGATCCCAGCCCGAGAACAGCCCGCCGAGGTCCTCGGTGTCGCGGAAGTCCTCGCGCAGGATCGTCGGCGCGTTCGTGTAGTTGACGACGTACTCGCGGAAGTACGACTCGGTCTCGATCACGTGCCGGATCAGGCCGCCGAGGAACGCGATGTCGGTCCCGGCGCGGATCGGCACGTGCCGGTCGGCGAGCTGGCTGGTGCGCGAGTAGCGCGGGTCCACGTGGATCACCCGCGCGCCGCGCTCCTTCGCCTTCATCACCCAGCGGAAGCCGACCGGGTGCGCCTCGGCCATCGAGGAGCCCTGGATCAGGACGCAGTCGGCGTGCTGCAGGGCCTGCTGGAAGTCGGTGGCGCCGCCGCGCCCGAGGGAGGCGCCCAGACCGGGCACCGTGGAGCTGTGTCATATGCGCGCCTGGTTCTCGATCTGGATCGCGCCCATCGCCGTGAACAGCTTCTTGATGAGGTAGTTCTCCTCGTTGTCGAGCGTCGCGCCGCCGAGGTGCGCGAACCCGAGCGTGCGGTCCACCCGCCAGCCGCGCCGGTCGGTCTCCTGCCAGCCGTTCTCGCGCGCGGCGATCAGGCGCTCGGCGATCATGTCCATCGCCGTGTCCAGCTCGAGCTCCTCCCACTCGGTGCCGCCCGGGCGGCGGTAGCGCACCTTGGTCAGTCGCCCCGGCTGGCGGATGAGCTGGCGCGACGCGGCGCCCTTCGGGCAGAGCGTGCCCTGGTTGATCGGCGAGCGCGGGTTGCCCTCGATGTCCACGAGCTCCTCCCCGCGCGTGTAGACGAGCTGCGAGCAGCCGACCGCGCAGTACGGGCACACGGACTCGGTCGCCTTCAGCCCGCCGATGCGGGCGCCGGCCTCCCGCGTGCGCGGCGAGGCGGCCGCCGGCCCGAGGCCCCAGTCCATCGCGCGGCCCACGAGCGGCAGGCGGCGCAGGCGCTCGAACGCCGCCGGCCGCGAGCCTCCTCCCGTGCTCATCGGGCGATGCTACCCCGGTTAGCCTGCGGGGATCGGCGTCGCGATCGTCATCCCGAACCTCGACGGTGAGCGGCTCCTGCCGGGCTGTCTCGACGCCCTGCGCGCCCAGACCCGCGCGCCCGACGAGGTCGTCGTGGCCGACAACGGCTCGCGCGACCGCTCGCGGGAGCTCGTCGCGCACGCGTATCCCGAGGCGCGGCTGCTCGCGCTCGGCCGCAATCGCGGCTTCGCCGGCGGCGCCAACGCGGGCGTGCTCGCCACCCGCTCGGAGCGCGTCGCCGTGCTCAACTCCGACGCGCGCCCGCGGTCCGACTGGCTCGAGCGTCTGCTGGCCGCCCCCGCGCCCGAGCACGTGTGGGCCTGGGGCTCGGTGCTGCTCGCGCCGGACGGGCGGGTGGAGAGCGCCGGCGACTGCTGGTCGGACTCCGGCTACGCCTGGAAGCTCGCGAACGGGACCTCCGCGGGGGAGCTGCCGGACGATCCCTACGAGGTGTTCTCGCCGCCCGGCGCCGCGCCGCTCTTCCGCCGTGACCGCTTCTTCGAGCTGGGCGGCTACGAGGCGAGCTTCTTCCTCTACTTCGAGGACGTCGACCTCTCCTACCGCGCGCTGCTGCGCGGCTGGCGGGCGCTGATGGTGCCGGGCGCGCGCGTGGAGCACGACCTCGGCGCCTCGGGGAGCGGGTGGCGGCGGCGCTTCTACGTCGGGCGCAACTCGTGGCGCTGCGCGCTGCGCTGCGCGCCGCGGCCCTCGGCGCGGGCGCTCGCCGCGCACGCCGTGGCGGAGCTGCGGGCGAACCCGCGCCCGGCGCTCGCCCCGTTCGAGCTGGCCGGCCGCGCCGCCGCGCTGGCCGGGCTGCCGCGGACGCTGCGCGAGCGGCGGGCGATCCAGGGGACCCGGGCGCTGTCGCCGGACGAGGTCGCGGAGCGCCTCGGCGGCGACCGGGGTCACTTCCGTCCTCTATAGGGACGCAATCGACCCCGGTCGCCGGCGGAGGCCCTCGAGCAGCTCGCTCAGGCGTGCCGTCTCGCGGTGCACGTTCGCGTGCTCGGTGACGAACGCGCGGCCCGCGCGGCCCATCGCCGCCCGCTCCTCGGGCGCCAGTGCCAGCAGCTCCGCCAGCGCGCGGGCCAGCCCGGCCGCGTCGCCGGGCGGGACGAGGCGGCCGAAATCCGGGCGGATCAGCTCCGGCAGGCCCACCTCGTCGCTCGCGACCACGGGCACCTCCATCGCCAGCGCCTCCTTGGCGACGACCGGCATCGAGTCGCGGTCGCCGTCGCGTGCCACCACCGACGGCACCGCCAGCACGGCCGCGCGCTCCATCAGCTCGCGCACCTCGTCGTGCCCGCGCTCGCCGGTCAGCTCGACGACCCCGCCGAGCCCCAGCCGCTCGACCTCGCGCACGAGCTCCGCCCGCAGCGGACCGTCACCGGCGATCGTGAGCCGGTCGAGCAGGCCCGCCAGCGCCGGGTCGGCCGCCGCGCGCACGAGGTGCACGAAGCCCTTCTTCTCCACCAGCCGCCCCACCGCCAGCACGTGCCGCTCGGCCGGGTGGGGCGAGCGGCGCGCGAACCGCTCGGGGTCGACGCCCATGACCACCCGCACGACCCGCTCCGCGTGCTCCGGGCCGGCGATCCGCCGCAGGTCGCGCACGGTGTAGTCGCACCCCGACGTGACGAGCGCCGCCGCGCGCAGCTTGAGCGCCAGGTTGCGCGGCTCCTGGTAGACGTCGTAGGCGTGCGCGGTGAGGGTGAAGGGCCGGCCCGCCACCCGCGCGGCGCGCATGGCGGAGAGGGCGGCGGCCCCGGCGAAGTGAGCGTGGACGACGCCCGAAGAGGCGAGCGCGGCGGGGGCGACCACGGCGAGCGGCGCCACCGGCTCCTCCCTCCTCAAGTGCTGCCGTAGACGCAGATCGCGCCCGACCGCCCGCGGAGACAGCCGCGAAACGGAGCGAAGCCGCTCGGAGAACGACTCCTCCGACAGGTACCGCACCCGCACCCCCTCCGCACCCCCGGCCGGCCGCTCCGGCCGCCGTCCCGCCACGACCTCGACCGGATGCCCCAGCCGCGCCAGCTCGCGCGCCTCGGCGATCACGAACGTCTCGCTCACCACGGGAAAGGAGTCGCACCAGATCTGCACCGGGCGCCGCTCCACGGCCGCGAGCATACGCCCTCAGTTTGTCCCGCAGACGCCGCGGGTACCGAGCGAGCGATGACCGACGAACGTCAGCTCGACCGCTTCGGCGAGGCCGTGGAGCAGAAGAAGGAAGAGGCCAAGCGGCGCTCCGAGGAGCCACGCCCGGAGGCCCACGACGGTGCCGCGATCGAGGGCGATCAGGAGAACCTGATCACGCAGGGCAACCAGGACGTGCGCGACGAGCGCAAGAAGAACGCCGGGCACGGCAAGAAGACCGCCGACAAGTGGAACCAGTAGCGGGCTGAGGCCGCCCTACTCGGCCAGGGCGTGGCCCCGCCCCAGGCCGATCCGCTCGTGGAGCCGCCGCAACGGCCGCGGCGCCCACCAGTTCCAGCCACCGAGCAGCTCCATCAGCGCGGGCACGAGCAGCGCGCGGATGATCGAGGCGTCGAGCAGGACCGCGAGCGCGGTCCCCACCCCGTTCTCCTTGATGAAGACGATCTCCGAGGTGGCGAACGCTCCGATGGCGATGGCGAACAGCAGCGCGGCCGCGGTGACGATCCGGCCGGTGCGCTCGAGTCCCATCGCGACGGCGTCGGAGTTCGACGCCCCGTGGTCCCGCGCCTCCTTGATGCGTGACAGCAGGAAGACCGCGTAGTCGGTGGACAGGCCGAACGCGACGGCGAACAGCAGCACCGGCAGCGTCTGCTCGATGCCCCCCTGGCTCATGTAGCCGAGCAGGCCCTCCAGCCGCCCGTCCTGGAAGACGAAGACGAGGATCCCGAAGACGGCGCTCAGGTTGAGCACGTTCAGCAGCAGCGCCTTGACCGGCAGCACGACCGAGCCGGTCATGAGGAACAGGATGATCAGCGTCGCGATGACGACGAGCGCGACCGCGGTCGGGAGATGGCTGCCGAGGCTGTGCTGGAAGTCGACGAAGTCGGCCGACGCTCCGGCCACCTCGACCCTCACGCCGGGGGGCGGCTCGATCGCACGGATCGACTCGACCGTGTCCCGGCCCGCCCGCGAGATGAACGGCACCGTCGCGAAGGCGCGCAGCAGCGTGACCCCGTCGCCGACCGGCTGCGGCGGCATGGTCCTCCCGACACCGTCGAGCGCGGCGACCTCCCCGCGCAGCTCGGCGAGCTGGCCGGCGCGCGCGCCGCTGACCACGATGTCGATGGGCGCGTCGAGGAAGGGCACGAACTCGGCGCGCAGGACGTCGTCCACCTGCCGCCCGCTGTGGTGGGCCGGCAGGATCCGGGCGTTCTTGTCGGAGCTCGTGAACTCGATGCCCCAGAACGGCAGGCCGAGGACGAGCATCAGGATCGACCCGGCGAGGGCGATCCGGCCCGGGGAGCGCTGGGCGAAACGAGCCAGCCGGTACCAGAAGCCCGACGCCGCCGGTCGTGCGTCGGCGTCCGCCCGCCGCCGCAGGAAGCTCGGGGCCAGCGCGTTGACGCGCTCGCCCAGCAGGGTCAGCACGGCCGGCAGTACGACGAGCGCCACGGCGGCGGCGAGGAGCGCCACGAGCGAGCCGCCGAGCCCCAGCGAGTAGAGGAACTGCTGCGGGAAGACGAGCAGCGACGCGAGTGCCGTGGCGACGGTCAGCGAGCTGAACAGGACCGTCCGCCCTGCGGTGGCGAGGGTGCGGCGCATCGCGGGCAGCCCCGGTCCGTCCTTGGCGATCTCCTCGCGGTAACGGGAGACGATGAACAGCGAGTAGTCGATCGCCAGGCCCAGCCCGAGGCCGGTCGCGAGGTTGAGCGCGAAGACGGAGATGTCGGTCAGCTCGGACGCGAGGCTGATGATCAGGTACGTGCCGACGATCGCCAGAGCGCCGACTAGCAACGGCAGAAGGGCCGCTACCACGCCTCGGAAGAACAGCAGCGCGAAGAGGAACAGCAGCGGGAAGGCGAGCAGCTCCGCACGGCGCAGGTCGGACTCGACCTGCTTGTTGCCCCGGACCTGGACGATCGCCGGCCCACCCACGACCGCGCCGGGCGTGCCGGCGAGCTCGTCGGCGATGCGCTCCGCCGCGTCCTGGATCTCGCGACCGCCGGTCGCCTTCAGCGCAACGACGATGAAGACGCCGGTTCCGTCCCTCGCGACGAAGTCCCGATCGCGCGCGGTCCCGAAGCCGCCCACCGAACCGACGTCCGGATCCCGCTCGAGCCGCTGACGCACCGCACCGACGCGACGTTCCGTCGACTGCGCGGCGGCGTCGGCGTCCGGGAACAGCACGACGATGCTCACCTCGCGAAGCCCGGCGCGCTCGAGTCGCTCGGCGGCCCGGACGGACTCGCTCGACGGATCGTCGGCGCCGTAGGGGCCGAGCTTCTCGGCCACCCCCGCGCCGAGCGCGCCGGCGACGGCGAAAGCGACGACCGCGATCACGACCACCGCCCTTGCCCTGCGGTCGGCGAGCCGTGCGAGTCCGTCGAACGAGCTCATGCCTCGGCCGGCCGCCTCCCGAGGCCTCGGATCAGCCCAGGACGGGCCGCCGCCCCCACGCCGCGACGATCGGTAGCGACATCCAGGACGTGTCCGGGTCGTGGTGGCGCCGGATCGATTCCTCGAGCTCGGCGTCGTCGAGGTGCTCGGCCAGCACCGGGCGCAGGAGCTCGATCGTCAAGCGCGAGTAGTCCGCGCGCACGGTTCCGCCGCGGACCAACCGCGACTGGAGCTCGGCGTCGATGTCCACCAGCCCGTGCCTCGCCAGGACGTCCGGCAGGCGGCCGCCGTACCCCAGGTCGGCGCCGGCGCTCGTGAGCGCGTCTCGGATCGCCCGGAACACCTTGAGCACGAGCTCCCTGCCCTCCTCCGGCCTCGCGAACCAGGCGTCCGCGGCGCTCTCCAGCACCGGGGTCAGGTCGAAGTCCTCGAGCGCCAGCCAGCCGCCGGGTTTGACGGTCTGCACGAGCCGCGCGACGACGTCGTCGCGTGCGGGGAGATGCTCGAGGACCGCGCGCGCGTGGACGAGGTCATAGCGCCCCTCCTCGAGAGGGTCGCTCGTCACGTCGTGCAGCCGCACCTCGAGGTTCGGATGATCGATCCGTTCCAGGAAGCGCGTGTCCACGTCGGTCGCCACGACCCGGCCGGTGGGGCCCACGCGCGAGCACAGCCAGCTCGCGATCGTGCCGCTGCCCGCACCGACCTCCAGGCAGTGCCACCCCTCGGCGACTCCGATTGCCGCGAGGTTGCGGATGCTCCCCTCGTCGAACGTGTGCTCCATCGCCGCGAGCCGCTCGCGCTCCTTCGCCCAGGCCGGATCGAACGCGTACTCGGACCTCGTCATCGCGGCGCCCGGGTCAGGCGGCCCGCTGCCGCAGGATGACCCGGCCCTCGCGCGCGGGGACCATGAACGGACCGTGCAGGCGGGCGCGCTCCGTCCCGTCCGAGGGCGGTTCGAAGGTGACCTGGTCGAGGAACGCCCTGAGGACCCGGCGCATGATCAGCATCCCGAGCGACGCGCCGATGCATCGCCGCGTCCCGCCGCCGAAGGGGATCCACGTGGGTGCTCCCGACCTGCCGTCCAGGTGGCGCTCCGGGCGGAACGCGTACGGGTCCGGCCAGGCGTCGGGATCGTGGTGGGCCAGGTAGATCATCGCCGCCACGAGGCTTCCGCGCCGGACGAGGTGCCCGCCGAGCTCGGCGTCCTCCGTGGCCAGCCGCACGGCGTCGATCACGGGCGGGCGGGTCCGCAGGACCTCGCTTATCACGGCATCGAGGTACGCGTCCTCCTCCTCGCTGCCCACGCGCTCGCGGAAGCGAGCCACCACGTCGGGGTTGTGCGCCAGCCGTTCGAAGCTCCACGCGAGCGCCGTCCCGGTGGTGTGGTAGCCGGGTATGAGGAGGCCCAGCAGCTCGTCCCGGACCTCCCGGTCCGAGAGCGGCGCCTCGCCGTCCTCGCCGGCGGCCAGCAGGAGCGACAGCACGTCGCGTGGCCGCGACTCCGGGTCCGTCGCCCGCCGGGCGGCGATCTCCTCGTAGAGGAACGCGTCCACCGCGTCGCGCCGCCGCACGAACACCGACCAGGGCCGCACGGGCCCGAAGTCGCGCTGGAGGCTCTTCGAGAGCATTAGGACCCCCACCAGCGGCTTCATCATCCGGTGCACGCGGGCGCCCAGCTCCTCGCTCCGCTCTGGATCCTCGAGGGGGAAGAGGGTTCGCGCCACCGCGTCGAGCGAGAGGTGGAGGAGCTCCGGCCTGGTCGCGACGGGCCGGTCGCGCGGAAGCCGCGCCAGGCAGGCCGCCGCGAGCTCGTCGATCTGGTCGGACCACCGCTTGACGTGCTGGGCGTGAAGGCCGGGCCCCATCGTGCGGCGCCGCCGGCGATGCTGCGGACCGGAGGGGATCACGGGCACGGAATGCCGGCCGATCACCACCTTCAGCCCGCCCGCCGCGGGTCCCGCCAGGAAGCGCTCCTGGTCCGTCAGGACGGTCTGCACGTCCGCCGGCGCCGCGGCGAGGACGAGCCGGGGGTGGGTGCGCAGCGCGAACGTCGGGCCGTAGCGGGCCCGGCACGCCTCGACGTAGCCCACCGGGTCGGTCTGGTAGCGGAACGTCTGCCAGACACGCGGCGTCCTCGGCCCCGGAGGGCGAGCCGTGGCGGGGCGGCGGGCGGTCAGCGTCGCCGCGGCGGTCACACCGTCGATCGCTGCGGCGGTCCCGCCGAGCGCCGGCTCGGGGGCACCCGGACGACGTCCCACGCCAGCCCGGCCTTCTCCATGCCGGTGATGAGGAGGCCGGAGATGTCGAGCTGCCACGGACGAAGCCCGTGGTACGCGGACGTCGGGAACGCATGGTGGTTGTTGTGCCAGCCCTCGCCGAACGACGGGATCGCGAGCCAGGCGACGTTCCTCGACTTGTCGGTGGTCTCGTACGCGCGGCGCCCCCACGAGTGGGCCACCGAGTTGATGCTCAGCGTGAACTGGTGCATCAGGAAGACCCGGGCGAGCCCGCCCCAGAGCAGGCCAGTCAGTGCGCCCGTCAGCGAGCCGACGACCAGTCCACCGATGAGCGCGGGCAGCGCGATCCCGGCCAGGGCGATCGGAAGGAAGTGCCTGTTGATCCAGCGCATCGTCGGATCCTCGAGCAGGTCCGGCGCGTAGCGCTTCATGTCCGCCTTCCCCGCGGTCGTGAAGAGCCATCCCGTGTGTGCGTGCCAGAGCCCCTTCAGCGCGCCGCGAAGCCCCGATCCATGTCCGACGTGCGGGCTGTGCGGATCGCCCTCCTCGTCGGCGAACGCGTGGTGCTTGCGGTGGTCGGCGACCCAGTGGATCACGGGCCCCTCGACCCCTATCGAGCCGAGCACCGCCCACGCGTGCCGGAGTCGCGGCGAGGTCTTGAACGCGCGGTGGGTGAGCAGGCGATGGAAGCCGATGGTTATCCCCAGCCCGCTCAGCGTGTACATGACCACCAGCAGTACGAGGTCGCTCGTGTGCACGAGGTCGTTCCACAGGAGGACGATCGCCGCCACGAGGCCCAGCAGCGGAACGATCAGGAACAGCAGGTTCATGACTTTGGTGCGGATCGGGATCCGATCCTGCGCGCGGGCATCGGTCTGCGTGGTCGTGTTCATCTGCCTCCTCGCTCTCATCCAACGATTGCCGCCGCGTCGCGCTCCCTCGCCTGGGGCGGCGGCTGCGCGTGGACCGCGTAGCTCACGCCCTGGAGGTGCGACGTGCGAAAGACCGGATAGTTCAGCTCGCCGAACGGCCCGCCCGACATCCCCGTGCCGCCGTGCGTGGCGAGGTACGGGACGAACCCCACGTGGGACTCGTTGACCTTGATCATCCCGCCGTTCACGACCTGGCCGACGAAGCGGGACACCACGCCGGGGTCGGTGGCCCACAGCGAGTTGCGCAGGCCGTACGGGTTCGCGTTCACGAAGTCCACGACCTCGTCGAGCAGCTCCGCGTCGGAGCGCTCGTCCGGAACGACGATCGCCAGCAGCGGGAAGAAGGTCTCCTCCCGGACGCAGCGCAGCTCGGCCGCGCGCTCGAGGCCGTCCACCCGGATGACCGTGGGCTCGTGGAAGCGTCCCGTCGGCGTGCGCTCGCCGTTCACGTCCACGCGGTCGCCGCCGGTCAGCACCTCGCAGCCGCGCTCCCTCGCCTGAGCCGTGAACTCGGCGAGCTGGTCACCCTTGGTGACGGGGCTGAGGACGACGTCGGCGTCGTCCGGGTAGCCGGGCCGGAGCCGTCGCGCGCCGGCGACCATCCGGTCGATCAGCTCGTCCGCGACGTCCGGGTGGACGATCGCGTGGTTGGGGACCATGCAGATCTGGCTCGATGCATGGAAGCACTCGCCGAGCGCCGCCGCCGCGCCGTCGAGGTCGGCGTCGTGCCACACCACCATCGCGTCGTTCCCTGACAGCTCGAGGATCGGCTTCTTGCCGCGCGCCACGCAGTCCTGACCCACGCGCAGGCCGGTCTGGCTGTCGCCGAAGAACATCACGTCGTCCACGAGCGGGCTGTCGAGCCACTCGCGGAGGATCCGGTTGGTGTTGCCGCTGACGAGATTCACCGTGCCGGGGGGCAGCCCGTGGCGCCGGCAGACCGGCAGGACGAGCTCGTGGTAGAGGTACATCACACCCAGCGGCGAGCTCTTCGGAGCCTTCACGACCAGCGCGTTCCCGGGTAACAGCGCCGAGACGCCGAGCGCGGCGCACGCCGCGGCCGCGTTCTGCGGGGGGTTGACGCACACCACCCCGTCCGCGACGCGCCGCAGCACGACGCGGCGCCCGGGCGGCGAGAACTCCTGCTCGAGGTTCGAGAAGTAGAACTCGAGCGTCTCGGGGCTGCAGGCCTCCAGGATCCCGCCGACCTCCCACTCGGCCACCCGGCGCGGATGCCCCTCGGCCACGAGGACGTCGACGAACTCCGGCCTGGCCGCGAGGAGGGCCTCGTGGAAGTCGCGTCCGACCGCCTTGAAGACCTCCAGCGGGTACTCGCGCAGCTCGCGGCTCGCGCGGGCGGCAGCGGCGAGCGCGCGCAGGTTCTCGTCGTCCGCGCCCCACGAGCAGCGGCCCGCCAGCATTCCCTTGCACTCGTCCGCGGCCGGGTCCAGCTCCCCCATCTCGAGACGCCGCTTGAGCCGGAAGGCGGGTCGCGGATCCTCGATCAGCTCGGCCGCGTCCACCACGTAGGTCCAGCCGCGGCCGGTCTCGGGCCGGCCGTCGACGTAGAGCGGGTACGACCTCACGCGGTCACGACCCCGTGCCGTTCTGCCCCGGCCGGTACGGGGCGACGTCGTCCAGACGGCCGGCGGCGAACTCCCCGTAGGCCCCCAGGTCGAGCAGCCCGTGACCGCTGAAGCAGAAGCAGATCGTCGCGTCCTTGCGAGCGCGCTGCGCGATGTCGACGACCGCACGGATCGCGTGCGCCGTCTCGGGCGCCGGGACGAACCCCTCCAGGCGCGCGAACATCCGTCCCGCCTCGAAGACCTCGGTCTGCGGATAGGCGACGGCGTTCACGAGACCCTCGTTGTGCATCAGTCCCACGATCGGGGCGGACCCGTGGTAGCGCAGGCCGCCCGCGTGGATGGGTGGAGGGACGAAGTCGTGGCCGAGCGTGTACGTGCGCACGGACGGCCCGGTGCCGCAGGCGTCCGAGAAGTCGTAGCGGTACTCGCCCTGCGTGAGAGTCGGGCAGGCCTCCGGCTCCGCCGCCACCAGCTCGACCTCGCGCCCGTCGAGCTTGTCCGCCACCCACGGGAGAGTGAAGCCGCCGAAGTTGCTGCCGCAGCCGACGGACCCGACGAGGTAGTCGGGGTCCTCGCCGGCCAGGTCGAGCTGCTCGCGCGTCTCGAGACCGATCACGGTCTGGTGGAGCAGCACGTAGTTGGAGAACGCGCCGAGCGCGAAGCGGGACGACTCGTCGCCCCGCACGATCTCGAGCGCCTCGCTCACCGCCGTGGCCTCGCTGCCGGGATGGTCCGGACGTTCCGCGAGCGTGCGGCGGCCGAAGTCCGTCTCCGAGCTCGGGCTCGGATGCACGGTCGCGCCGTAGGTCTCCATGAGATGCCGGCGATACGGCTTGTGGTGGAAGCTGGCCCGGACCATGAAGACGAGGACCTCGAGGTCCAGCAGCGCCCCGGCCAGCGCGATCGCGCTTCCCCACTGACCGGCCCCGGTGTCGGTGACCATGCGCCGGTGGCCCTCCAGCTTCGTGTAGTAGGCCTGGGCGAGCGCGGTGTTCAGCTTGAAGCTGCCGGTCGGGCTCCCACCCTCGTACTTGAAGTAGATGCGCGCCGTGGTGTCGAGGTGCTTCTCGAGCTCATGCGCGCGAAACAGCGGCGTCGGACGCCACATCCGGTACGCCTGGAGCACGTCGGGGGGTATGGGCACCCAGCGTTCGAGCGAGGCGTCCTGCCTGACGAGCGGCGTGGCGACCAGCCGCTCCATGTACGCGTCGCCGGCGGCCTCCTGCGTCGCACTGTCCAGGTAGTCGTCCGGGAGTCGCGGGAGGTCGGGGATGACGTTGTACCAACGCTCCGGAACCCGATCAATCGGTAGGTCGATTCGCTCTCTCCGGAGCGTCGCGACTGCCATCTCTCTCCCCTCGTCCCCCGTTGCAGGTGCGTGGCCGAATCAACCGGCGGCGCCTCCACGTGCAACGATAAAGCTTAATCCAATAATGGGGAGATTTGGATCGCAATGCGGATCGAACTGGACGAGACGACGCGACCCCCCGGCGCGGGGGGATCCACCGGCGGCGCCCCGGACGGCCTCGTGGAGACCATGCGGCGGCGGGCGGATCTCGACCCGGGCGCCCTGGCGTTCACCTTCCTCGCGGGCGATCACGACGCCCAGGACCTGACGCGCGGGGCCCTCGACCGGGAGGCGCGCGCCGTGGCCGCGATGCTCCAGGCCCACGACGTCCAGCGGCCGCTGCTCCTCCACGCGCCCGGGCGCGACTACGTCACGGCCCTGATCGGCTGCCTCTACGCGGGCACCGCCGCGGTCCCGGCGTACCCCCCGGACCCGGCTCGCTTGGAGCGGACGCTCCCGCGCCTGCTGGCGATCGTCGAGGACGCGCAGCCGGGCGCGGTCCTGACGACGGCCGCGCTCAAGCCGGTCGCCGAGCAGCTGCTGCGCGACGCCGGCCCCTTCGAGATCCCGGTGCTGGCGACCGACGAGGCGGCGGCCTCGGGCGAGGCGGACTGGACGCCGCCCGAGCACGGCCCGGAGCGCCTGGCGCTGCTCCAGTACACGTCCGGCTCGACCGCCTTGCCGCGCGGCGTGATGATCACGCACGGCAACCTTCTGCACAACTGCGGTTTCATCAACCGGGCGTTCGGGGCGTCCGAGCGAAGCCGCGCGCTCGTCTGGCTGCCGCCGTACCACGACATGGGTCTGATCGGGGGGATCGTCCAGCCGCTGTACGGCGGCTTCCCCGGCGTGCTGATGTCGCCCGTCGACTTCCTGAGGCGCCCGGTCCGCTGGCTGCGGGCGATCGGACGCTACGGCGCCACCCACAGCGGCAGCCCGAACTTCGCCTACGAGCTCTGCCTGCGGCGCGTCACCGACGAGGACAGGCGGGAGATCGACCTCTCGACCTGGGAGGTCGCCTTCAACGGGGCGGAGCCGATCAGCGCGGCCACGATGGACTCGTTCAGCGAGGCGTTCGCCGGCTGCGGCTTCCGGCGCGAGGCGTTCCATCCGTGCTACGGGCTGGCCGAGGGCACCCTGATGGTGACCGGCGGGGCCAAGCTCGCGGGCCCGGTCGTCAACCGCTTCGACCGGCGCGCGCTCGACGAGCGCGGGGAGGCCGTCCCCGCCCGCGACGGCGACGCCGCGAAGACCGTCGTAGGCTGCGGCCGCCCGGACCGGGGCCACACCGTGGCCGTCGTGGACCCGGACACCTGCCGCCCGCGGCCGCCGGGAACCGTCGGCGAGATCTGGTTCGCCGGCCCGGGCGCCGCGGCCGGCTATTGGGGCTCGCCGGAGGCGGCCGGGGACACCTTCGGATTCAGCCTCCCCGAGAGCCCCGGGGAGCGGTTCGTCCGCACGGGCGACCTCGGCTTCGAGCTCGGCGGCGAGCTCTACGTGACCGGCCGGGCGAAGGAGGTGATCGTCGTCGCCGGGCGCAACCACAGCCCGGTGGACGTCGAGCTCGCGTGCGAGGCGGCGGCGCCGGAGCTGAGGCCGCACTGCGGTGCGGCCTTCGGGCTCATCGGTGAGGACGGCGAGCGGGTGGGCGTCGTGTACGAGGTCGCCGGCGGGGAGGACGTGGACATGGACGACGTGATCAGGAGGATGCGAGGGGCTGTTGCGACGGCCGTGGGGATCCAGCTCCAGGCGGTGGCCCTGATCGAACCGAAGACCCTCCCGAAGACCTCGAGCGGGAAGGTCCAGCGGTTGCTCTGCCGGTCGCTGTACGAGGAGGGCCGGCTCGAGACGGTGGCGGCATGGAGCCTGTGACGTCGACGGCTGACGTGGAGCCGACGATCAGGCGCCTGCTCGCGGTGCAGTTCGGCGAGGACGAGGAGGCGGTCAGGCCGGACACCCGGCTCGAGGCGGACCTGGGGGCCGATTCGCTGGCGGTCGCGGAGCTGCTCGCCGGCGTCGAGGACGCCTTCGGGATCCAGCTGCCCGAATCCGACCCCGAGCTCGGTGGGCTCGTGACCGTCGCCGACCTGGTGCGACTGGTGCGCGGGCGCGTGAGCCGGTAGCGGGTCAGCGCGGGCGCGGCACGCGCCGCACGCGCGGCTTGCCCTTCACGCAGCCGTTCCAGCTGCGCGTCGAGACGACCTTCGAGCCGGTGTTGTGCGTGGCCACGACGCGCACCTTCATCCGCCCCGAGCGCGGGAGCCCGCTCAGCTCGAGCCGGCGCAGGTCGCGCCCGCGGCGCACGAGCTTTCGCTTCCCGTCGACGAACGCCTCGGCGCGCACCACGCGCGTCCCCTCCACGCGGTGCAGCTTGAACCCGATCCGCGACGGCCGCAGGCACGGCCGCGCGGCCACCAGGGGCTCGGTCACCGGGAGCCGCACCGAGACGTCCGAGACCTGAACCGCGCCCGTGGCCCGCTGGGCGTCGAACAGGTTCGACTGGCTCACGATCTGCAGCTCGAAGCCGGCGCCCGACGCCTTCTGCGCGATCCTCGTCAGGTCCTGTGTCACGCGGTGCTCCTGGCCGTCGAGCCGGATCGGGATCGGCGTGGACTGGTTGCCGGCCACCACGTTCCGCTCGCGGTCCACGATCTGGGCGAAGACGTGGGTGAGCCCGTCGCTGCGCGTGGTCGTCGTGCCGAGGGCGGAGTAGGTGAAGCTGACCTGCGGCGGCCCCACGACCTCCTCGCCGCCCTTGGCCGGGATCTGCACGCGAATCGGAGCGGCCGGGTCCGGGTCGGCCTGGATGAGGATGCCGCCCTTCGGGTTCGCCCCCGGCTCGAGTGCCACCGGGCCGCCGGCCGAGGCGCCGCTCAGGTGCCCGGTCGTGCGCGGCGGGTAGCCGTCGGAGGCGTGCCACGAGCCGCGCTGGTCGATCCACTCGAACGCCGGCCCCGGGTCGGCCGCGGCCACGCCGCGCAGGTGCCGGTCCATCCACTGGAGCTGCCGCCTGGACACGTGCGACGACCCGCTGAGGAACGCGTTCCCGCCGTCGCTTCCCACGTTGCAGACCCCGTGGCCGCCGCAGAACCACATCATCTTGAGCGGCGTGCCGTTGCGCTCGAGCGCGCGGTAGTTGTTGTGCCCCTGGTCGAGGTCGAAAAGCGTGTCGACGGTGCCCTGGGCGATCAGCGTCGGCACCCTGACCTTCGAGAGCAGGAAGTCCGGCCCGTGCTCCTGGAACCACGCCTTGTCGGCCTCGCTGAGCATGCCGGTGGACACGCCGCCGGTCACGGCGCTGTAGAAGTGCTCGGACTGGTGGCCGGTCTGGATGCCGGCGGGGCTGAAGAACCCCTGCGCGACCGAGGTCGGTATGCCGGCCCCGACCAGCACCAGGTTCCAGCCCGCCCGCAGCGACTCGCGCGGGTAGAGGGCCGACAGCAGGTTGTGCCAGGGGATCGTCGGGGTGATCACGTCGATGCGGCTGTCGCGCGCCGCCGAGATGAACTGGATCCCGCCGCCGTAGCTCGGCCCGGCCATGCCCACGCGCGGGTCGCCGGCGCGCTCGAGCAGCGCCTCCGGCTGCGCCGTCACGTAGTCCACCAGCGCCTGCACGTCGCGCGCCTCGACCTCCGGATGGTCGATGTTCACGGTGCCGCCGGAGCCGCCGAACCCGCGGGCGTCCCAGGTCAGGACGTTGTAGCCGGCGGCGATGTACGGAGCGGGCGCGCCGTTCTCGGGCTCGCCCGTGCCGCCCCAGCCGTGACCGAGCAGGATCGTCGGCTGCCTGGCCTGCGCGCTCGCTCCCTTGCCGGGATAGAAGTGCGTCACGATCGGCGTGCCGTCGAACGAGGTGACGATCGTGTCGCGCGCGCCGGCGGCGGCGGGGAACGCGAGCAGCATCGCCAGGATCCCTGCGACGAGCTTCCCCCTCACGGCGCGAAAGCGTAATGCGTGGGTCGCCGATCGGGGTTACGCTCACCCACAGGCATGGCGCGCGGCCGCAACAGGGGCATGGGGGAGCGACTGGTGGGGCGTGAGGAACAGGTCGCGGCGCTCGAAGAGGCGCTCGCCGCCGCCCAGGCCGGCGAGTCGTCGCTGCTGGCGATCTCGGGAGAGGGCGGGATCGGCAAGAGCCGGCTGCTCGAGGAGCTCCGCCGGCGGGCCGAGGAGCGCGGGCTGCTGGTCCTCACCGGCCGCGCCGCGGAATTCGAGGGCGACCTCCCGTTCTCCGTCTGGATCGACGCCCTGGACGACCACCTCGCGTCGATGGACGTCGACGACCCCGACGAGCTCGGCGGGGTCGGGCTGCTGAGCGAGGCCGCCGGGATCCTGCCGTCGCTGCGCGGGCTCGCGGGCCAGGAGGCGCCGAACCCGCTCGGCGACGAGCGCCACCGCACGCACGTCGCCGTGCGCCGCCTGCTCGAGCGGCTCGCCGCGCGCCAGCCGCTGGCGCTTCTCCTCGACGACCTGCACTGGGCCGACCACGGCTCGGTGGAGCTGCTCGCGTCGATCGTGCGCCGGCGCCCCGCCGGGCCGCTCCTGCTCGCCCTCGCCCATCGCCCGCGCCCGGTCGCCGAGCGGCTGTTCGCGGCGATCGACCGCGCCGAGCGCGACGGCGTGCTGCGGCGTCTCGAGCTCGACCCGCTCACGCGCGACGAGGTGCGCGAGCTGCTGGGCGACGACGTCGGCAGCAAGACGCTCGAGCTGCTGCACGGCGAGAGCGGCGGCAACCCCTTCTACATCGAGCAGCTCGCGCGCGCGGAGACCTCCACGGCCGACGGCGGCGCGGCCCGCAGGCTGCAGGAGCTGCCCGGCGTGCCGCCCGCGGTCACCGCCGCGCTGGCGGACGAGGTGCGCGGGCTCGGGCGCAGCGCCCGGCTCGTGCTGGACGCGGCCTCGGTCGCCGGCGACCCGTTCGAGTGCGACCTGGCGGCGGCGATCGCCGACGTGCCCGAGGACGACGCTCTCGCCGGCCTCGACGAGCTGGTGGCCAGCAGCCTGGTCCACACCACCGACGTGCCGCGCCGCTTCGCGTTCCGCCACCCGCTCGTGCGCCGTGCGGTCTACGAGTCGACCCGCCGCGGCTGGCGCATCACGGCGCACGCCCGCGCCGCCGACGCGCTGGCGGCGCGCGACGAGCCGGCGGCCACGCTCGCCCACCACGTGGAGCAGTCCGCGCGCGACGGCGACCTCGCCGCGGTCGAGCTGCTCCAGACCGCCGGCGACGACGTGGCGGCCCGCACGCCGGCGACCGCGGTGCGCTGGTTCGAGGCGGCGCTGCGGCTGCTGCCGCCGGGCGAGGAGGGCGACCGCCGCCGGCCCGGGCTGCTGATCTCGCTCGCCACCTCGCTCGCCGCCGCCGGCCGCTACGAGGAGACGCGCGCGACGCTCGTCGGGCTCATCGAGGCGCTGCCGCCCGACGCGATCGGTCCGCGCGTGAGCCTGACCGGCTTCTGTGCGGCGATCGAGCACCTGCTCGGCCGCCACGCGGAGGCGCACGAGCGGCTCCTCACGACGCTCGAGGGCCTGCCGGACCGCCGCTCGCCGGATGCGCTGACGCTGATGGTCGAGCTCGCGACCGACGCCTTCTACGGGGGCCGCTTCGACGACATGGAGCAGTGGGCGGCGGAGGCGCTCGCCGCCGCGCACGCCGAGCACGACGACGCCCACGCCGCCGCCGCGTCCGGCCTGCTCGCGCTCGCCTTCACGCTCACCGGCCGCATCGAAGACGCCGTGCGCCAGCAGGGCGAGGCCGCGGAGCTGCTCGACTCGATCACCGACGAGGAGCTCGCGATCCGGCCGGACGCGGCCACGCAGCTCGCTTGGGCCGAGATCTACCTCGAGCGCTACGGGGAGGCGCTGAGGCACGCGCGCCGCGGCATCGCGGTGGCCCGCGCGACCGGCCAGGGCCAGTACGTGTCGATCACGACCATCGCCGAGGCGATGGCGCTCGGCGGCCACGGTCGCACCAAGGAGGGGATGGAGCTGCTCGCGGGCGCCGTCGAGTCGGCGCGGCTCTCGGACAACCGCCAGCTCCTCTCGCTCGCGCTGCTCAACTACGCGATCGGGGCCTGGACGATCGGCGACCCGGAGGGCGGCCTGCGAGCTGCCGAGGAGAGCGTCGAGCTGGCGCGCTCGCTCGACGACAGCGTGCTCGCGGCCTACGCCTCGGGCTCGCTCGGGATCATCATGGCCGAGTCCGAGCGCGCCGCCGAGGTGCCCGCGCTGCTGCACGCGGCGGGCGGAGGCCCCGACCTGCCGCTGCTCCCGGCGCCCTGGCGGCCCACCTACTTGGAGGCACTCGCGCGCGGCGAGCTGGCCGCGGGGCGGCTCGAGGAGGCGCGCCGCGCGGCCCAGACCGCCGCGGACCTGGGCGCGCGCCTGGGGCTGAGCCTCACGAACGCCCACGCCAAGCGCGCGCAGGCGGCGGTCGCGCTGGCGGAGGGCGACCCGGAGCGCGCGGCCGAGCACGCGCTCGAGTCGGCCGCCACCGCCGACACCGGCATCCCGGGCGCCGAGATCGCGGCCGCGCGGGCGCGGGCCCTGGCCGGTCGCGCGTTCGCGGCGGCCGGCGACCGCGACGCGGCGATCGAGCAGTTCGAGCGCGCCGAGGCCGACCTCGACCGCCTCGGCGCGGCCCGCTTCCGCGACGAGGTGGTGCACGAGCTGAGGCGCCTGGGCCGCCGGCCGCGCCACCGCCCGGCCCCGGGGGACCCCGAGTCGGACGGCATCGCCGCGCTCTCCGAGCGCGAGCGCCAGGTTGCGGAGCTCGTGGCGGACCGGCGGATGAACAAGGAGATCGCCGCCGAGCTGTTCCTCAGCGAGAAGACGGTCGAGTCGCACCTGCGCAACGTCTTCATGAAGCTGGGCGTGAGCTCGCGCGTGGAGGTGGCCCGGGTGGTCGACCGCGCGCGCGTGACTCAGGGCTGAGGCCCGGTTCAGGGA
>DASVVS010000126.1:0-4451 GCA_036386455.1 Thermoleophilaceae bacterium | reverse complement strand
CAGGAGATGCTCACGATCAAGTCCGACGACACCGTCGGGCGCGTGAAGGCCTACGAGGCGATCGTCAAGGGCGAGAACATCGCCGAGCCGTCGATCCCCGAGTCCTTCAAGGTGCTGCTGAAGGAGATGCAGTCGCTCGCGCTCGACGTGAACGTGCGCTCCGAGGAGGGCGCCGGCGTCGAGATCCGGGACGAGGACGACGACCTGCTCCGCGCGGCGGAGGAGCTCGGCATCGACCTGTCCGGGGTCCGGGCCACGAACGACCCGGCCGCGGACGAGTCGGAGGAGAAGATCGAGGCCGAGGGGGCGGGCGGCCAGACGGCCGAGACCGCGGCCGAGCAGGACGCTGAATACATCGAGGACAAGGACTGAGGCCCAGACACATGATTGACATCAACAACTTCGATGCGATTTCGATCGGCCTCGCCTCCTCCAAGCAGATCCGCTCCTGGTCGAGCGGTGAGGTGACGAAGCCGGAGACGATCAACTACCGCACGCTGAAGCCGGAGAAGGACGGGCTCTTCTGCGAGCGCATCTTCGGTCCCACCAAGGACTGGGAGTGCTACTGCGGCAAGTACAAGCGAGTCCGCTACAAGGGCATCGTCTGCGAGCGCTGCGGCGTGGAGGTCACGCGGTCGAAGGTCCGGCGCGAGCGCATGGGCCACGTGGACCTGGCGGCGCCGGTCTCGCACATCTGGTTCTTCAAGGGCGTCCCCTCGCGGATCGGCTACCTGCTCGACATGGCTCCGAAGGAGCTCGAGAAGGTCCTGTACTTCGCGGCATCGATCGTGACCTGGGTCGACGACGAGGCGCGCGACAAGGACATCGGCATGCTCGAGAAGGAGGTCCAGAAGGTCCTGGACTCCTACGAGGGCGAGAAGGAGCAGCGCCTCCAGGAGCTCAACGAGTCGCTCGAGAACCGCGTCGAGTACCTCACGACCGGCAAGCAGTCCGGCTTCAACGAGGACGACCACCTCTGGGCCGACACGCTCGACATCAACGTCAAGAAGCTCTCGGACGAGGATCGCGAGAAGCAGATCAAGGACCTCCGCAAGACGTTCGAGTCGGACATCGCCGACACGGAGGCCTACATCGAGGACGCCGCCGAGCGCATGCGGCAGGTCTGGGACCTGTTCCGCGAGATGCAGCCCAAGCAGGTGATCGCGGACGAGACCGTCTTCCGCGAGCTCAAGGACCGCTTCGGCTCGCCGTACGGCTTCGGCGAGTACTTCCGCGGCGGCATGGGCGCGGAGGCCGTGCGCGACCTGCTCGAGCAGGTCGACCTCGACGCCGAGCGCGAGGAACTCGAGGAGCAGGTCAAGACCGCCAAGGGCCAGAAGCAGAGCCGCGCGGTCAAGCGCCTGAAGGTCGTGTCCGCGTTCATCAACTCGGACAACCGGCCCGAGCACATGGTGCTCGAGGCGATCCCGGTCATCCCGCCGGAGCTGCGCCCGATGGTGCAGCTCGACGGCGGCCGCTTCGCCACGTCGGACCTGAACGACCTCTACCGCCGCGTGATCAACCGGAACAACCGGCTCAAGCGGCTGCTCGACCTCGGCGCGCCCGAGATCATCGTCAACAACGAGAAGCGGATGCTGCAGGAGGCCGTCGACGCGCTGTTCGACAACGGCCGCCGCGGGCGCCCGGTCACGGGTCCCGGCAACCGCGCGCTCAAGTCGCTGTCCGACATGCTCAAGGGCAAGCAGGGCCGGTTCCGCCAGAACCTGCTCGGCAAGCGCGTGGACTACTCGGGCCGCTCGGTGATCGTGTCGGGTCCGTCGCTGCGGCTGCACCAGTGCGGTCTGCCGAAGCTGATGGCCCTCGAGCTGTTCAAGCCGTTCATCATGGCCCGCCTCGTCGAGCGCAAGTCCGTCCAGAACATCAAGGCGGCCAAGAAGATGGTCGACTCGATGATCCCGGAGGTCTGGGACGTGCTCGAGGAGGTCATCCAGGAGCACCCCGTGCTGCTCAACCGCGCGCCGACGCTCCACCGCCTGGGTCTCCAGGCGTTCGAGCCGGTGCTGGTCGAGGGCAAGGCGATCCAGGTCCACCCGCTCGTCTGCTCCGCGTTCAACGCGGACTTCGACGGCGACCAGATGGCCGTGCACCTGCCGCTGTCCGCCGAGGCCCAGGCCGAGGCACGGCTGCTGATGCTGTCGGCGAACAACATCCTGTCGCCGGCGCACGGCGCGCCGCTGGCCACGCCCACCCAGGACATGATCCTGGGCGCGTACTACCTGACCTACGGCCCTGACGAGGACGAGCTCGAGCAGCGCCGCAAGCAGGAGCAGACCGGCAAGTGGGACGAGCAGAAGCTGGGCAAGCGCCCGCACGTGTTCCGCTCGTCGATGGAGGCCGAGCTCTCGTACGAGCACGGCATGGTCAACCTGCACGACCTGGCGGAGTACCGCCGGCGCGGGCTGCAGAGCCACGTGCTCACCACGGTCGGGCGGATCATCTTCAACGACCGCGTGGAGCGGGCGCTGGAGGAGACGCTCGAGGGCGAGTACGACCCGTCGGAGTACGAGTACGTCAACCGGCCGCTGAAGAAGCGCGACATGGGCGCCGTGATCCAGACGCTCGTGGACAAGCACGGCCCGTACGCGGTCGCGCAGGTGCTCGACGCGTTCAAGGACGTGGGCTTCCACTTCGCCACCCAGGCCGGCATCACGGTCTCGAAGAACGACGTGGTCATCCCGCCGGCGAAGGAGGAGATCCTCGAGCGCTACGAGGGCCAGGTCGCGGAGATCCACGAGCAGTACGACATGGGCCTGATCTCACCCGAGGAACGGCACGACCGCGTGGTCGAGCTGTGGACGGCCGCGACGGACGAGGTCGGCACCGCGATGCAGGACAACCTGCCGCCGCTGAACTCCATCTTCATGATGGCCAACTCGGGCGCCCGCGGGTCGTTCAAGCAGATCCGGCAGCTCGCCGGGATGCGCGGCCTGATGGCCAATCCGAAAGGCGAGATCATCGAGCGTCCGATCAAGGCCAACTTCATGGAGGGCCTGTCGGTGCTCGAGTACTTCATCTCGACCCACGGCGCCCGGAAGGGCCTCGCGGACACCGCGCTCCGTACGGCGGACTCGGGCTACCTGACCCGCCGTCTCGTGGACGTCTCGCAGGACGTGATCGTCCGCGCCGAGGACTGCGGCACGAAGGAGTTCATCGGCACGCCGCTGCGGCACGCCGACCGTTCGCTCAACGACAGCATCGCCGGACGCTTCGCCGCCGAGGACTTCAGCACGAAGCGCGGGCGCAAGCTCGTCTCGAAGGGCGAGCTGATCACGCAGGCGCACGTGGACGAGATCATCGAGGCGTTCGAGGGCGAGCCGGCGGACGTGCCGGTGCGCTCGGTGCTCAAGTGCGAGGCCGAGGCCGGCATCTGCCAGCGCTGCTACGGCGTGGCGATGGCCACGGGCAAGCTCGTGGCGATCGGCGACGCGGTGGGCATCATCGCCGCCCAGTCGATCGGCGAGCCGGGCACGCAGCTCACGCTGCGGACGTTCCACACCGGCGGCGTCGCCGGCGCGGACATCACGCACGGCCTGCCGCGCGTCGTCGAGCTGTTCGAGGCGCGCAAGCCGAAGGGCCTGTCGAAGCTGGCCGAGGAGGAGGGCACGGTGTCGATCGAGGACACCGAGAAGGCCCGCCGCGTGATCGTCACGACGGCCGCGGGCGAGGAGAACGCCTACTCGTTCCCCGTCCGCACCCGGCTGTTCGTGCAGGCCGGCGACACGGTCAAGGTCGGCGACCAGCTCAACGAGGGCTCGATCTACCCGGCCGAGCTGCTCGACACCCGCGGCCGTACCGACACCGAGGTCTACCTCGTGCGCGAGGTGCAGAAGGTCTACAAGTCGCAGGGCGTCGACATCAACGACAAGCACATCGAGATCGTCGTCCGGCAGATGATGAAGAAGGTCCGGATCGAGCAGCGCGGCAGCTCCAACTACCTGCCGGGCCAGCTCGTGGACCGTCACGAGCTCCTCAAGGAGAACGCCCGGATCAAGAAGGAGAAGGGCGAGCAGGCCGAGTACACCGAGGTGATCCTCGGCATCACGAAGGCCTCGCTGGCGACCGACTCGTTCCTGTCCGCCGCCTCGTTCCAGGAGACCACCAAGGTCCTCACGGACGCGGCGCTCGAGGGCAAGACCGACCGGCTGCTCGGCCTGAAGGAGAACGTGATCATCGGCAAGCTGATCCCGGCGGCCACCGGCCTGCGGCGCTACCGGAGGCTCGAGATCGAGCCGTCGGAGCCCATCCCGAGGCCGAGCGCCGAGGAGATGGGCCTGCTCGACGAGAGCGAGCTGGCGGCCGAGCTCGGCCTGACCGGCAACGGCGACATCGACGGGTTCTCGTTCGGGGGCGACGGCGGCGACGCCGCCGGCTTCGCGGACGAGCTGGCCGACCTGGCCACCCCGCCGGACGAGCCGGCCGACTCCTAGGCG
>DASVVS010000125.1:0-8771 GCA_036386455.1 Thermoleophilaceae bacterium | reverse complement strand
ACCGCCTCGACCGTCCCGCCGTGCTTGCGCTTGAGGCGGTCGAGGAGGTCGAGCCGCGACTCGACCTGCTCGAGCCGGGCCGGGTCGGCCTCGAGACCCTCGGCATAGCGGCGCATGTCCCCGCCCAGCTCCTCGGCCTCGATGCGCAGCGTGCGCAGGCGCGCGGCGAGGGCGTCGAGCTCGGGGTCGGCCCCGGCGACGCCGTCGGCGAGCCGCTCCGCGTCGGCCAGCGCGGCGGCCGCGCCGGGCACCTCGCCCGACTCCGGGACGAGCGCCTCGGCACCGGCCCCGGCCGCGGCCCGCAGGCCGTCGACCTCGCGCAGGCGCCCGCGCTCGGCCAGCAGGCCGTCCTCCTCGTCGGGCAGCGGCGCCAGCTCGTCGATCTCGGCCAGCTCGAACGCGAGCAGGTCCCGGTCGCGGTCGCGTGCCCCGGCGCGCGCGAAGAGCTCCTCCAGCTCGCGCCGCAGCTCGCCCGCGCGCCGGTGGCGCCCGGCGTAGCGCTCGCGCAGCTCGAGGTGCTTCGGACCGCAGAACGCGTCGAGGATCCCGAGCTGGGCCGATCCGACGGTCAGGCGCCGGTGCTCGTGCTGGCCGTAGAAGCTGAGCAGCCTTCCGCCGAGCTCGCGAAGGTCGGCCGCCGTGGCCGAGCGCCCCTGCACGAACGCGCGCGTGCGCCCCTCGGCGCCGACCCGCCGGCCCAGAACGATCTCGTCGGCGCCCTCGGGCAGCCGCTCACGCAGGTCGGCGAGCTCGTCGCCGTCGAGGAGCCCCGGCTGCAGCTCGAACACGCCCTCCACGTAGGCCTCGGCCGCCCCCGGCCGCACGATCCCGCCGCGCGCCTTGCCGCCCAGCAGCAGGTCGAGCGCGTGCGCGAGCACGGTCTTGCCGGCCCCCGTCTCGCCCGTGATCGCGTTGAGGCCGGGTCCGAAGCGCAACTCGGCCCGGTCGATCAGGAGGAGGTTCTCTACGCGCAGTTCGAGGAGCATGGGCTCCCGGGTGTACCAAGCGGGGCGGACGGCTAGGGCGCGCGGCCGGCGGGGATCGGCGGCGGCTGGGCGCGGCCCGCCCGCCGCGCGTCGGCCGCCCAGTTGGCCAGGGCGTCCCAGGCTGGCGTCGATCGCCCGTCGCGCATCAGCAGGCTCGTGTCGAACCGCCCGCCCGGAAAGCCCTCGGGCGGCGAGACGAGCAGATACTGGAGGAGCTGGCGCACCCGGGGGTACCTCGAGGCCGCGAGCTCGAACGCGCGGCGCACGTAGTCGGCGCGCACCCGCGGCTCCAGGGCCCGGCCGGTGCGCTGCAGGTAGCCGAACTCCGTGACCCACACGTCCAGCGGGCGCCCGCGGCCGTCGCGCAGGGAGCCGCCGGCAGCGGCGCGGTCGAGCGCCCGGATCAGGCGGTCGATCGACCCCAGCGTGACGTTGTCGTCCCCCGGATAGGGCCGCTCCGGCGGGTGGAGGAAGTCGTAGGAATGGTGGGCGTAGCCGTCTGCCGTCAGCGGGCCCCCGGCCAGCAGGCGCCGCAGGAACGACAGCGGCGCCATCCCGTCGCGGCGGCGGCGCACGTACGGCGCGGTCTCGCCGATCAGCACCTGCGCGTCCGGGCTGACCGACTTGATCGCGCGGTGGCCTGCCACGTACAGGCGCCGGTACAGCGTGGGCATCTCGGCGACCGGCTCGAGCCAGTTCACGAGGTTCGGCTCGTTCCAGATCGACCAGCGGCGCACGCGGCTGCGGTAGCGCTCGGCCGCCCGCCGCGCGAAGTCGCCGAAGCGCCCGGCGTCCGGGCGGAAGGCCCCCGCCCGCGCGTTCCCCGTGGCCGAGGGCGGCGCCGGCGGGATCAGGTTGAGCTGCACCCCGAAGCCCTCGGCCCGGGCGGCGTCCACGAGCGAGTCGACCTGGCCCCAGCCCTCGGTCTCCACGCGGTTCCAGATCACGGGCACGCGGATCCAGCTCACGCCCAGCTCGCGCAGCCGGTCGAAGGCGGCGTCCCGGCTGTAGTAGTGGCGCTCGAGCAGGACCGCGTTGTCCTGCAGCGCGACCTCCAGGCCGCGCGGCGCGGGCCGCGGCTCTTCGTCCGAGGACCCCCCGCAGCCGGCGGCGAGCGCCAGCAGCGCCGCGATCAGTAAGCCAGGCGGCCGAACTTCTCGCGGATCCGGTGGTAGAAGTTCGCGCCCTCGACCTGCGCGAGCCTGACCTGGTCGTGCAGGAAGCGCACCTCGACCTCGCCGCCGGGCGGCACCTCGGCGACGGGGCGGTTGTCGGTGGTCACGTCCACCGCGTCGCGCGTGGAGAGGTTCTCGATCGTGAGGACGTCGTCCGGGGCGACGACCAGCGCGCGCGCCGTGAGCGTGTGCGGCGCGATGAACGAGACCACGAAGCCCTCCACCCCCCACGCCAGGATCGGGCCGCCGTTGGCGAGGTTGTAGCCCGTCGAGCCCACCGGGGTGGCGGCCACCAGACCGTCGCAGCGCACCCGGCCAAGCTGGTCGTTCAGTACCGAGTAGCCGAGCTCCGCCACGCGGCTGTTGGTGCGCCGGTGCAGCGAGATGTCGTTCACGCCGATGCGCGTCTGCCCGTCGAGCTCGACCGCCAGCGCGGGCATCGGGATGACCTCGTAGCGGCCCTCGAGCAGGCGGCCGATCCCGTCCTCGAGCTCCTCGCGCTCGACCGTCGAGAGGAAGCCGATCGCGCCGTAGTTGAAGGCGAAGACCGGCGTGTGGCGCGCGGCCGTGGCGCGAAGGGCGGTCAGGATGCTGCCGTCGCCGCCGAGGACGACCGCCACGTCGGTCTCGTCGGAGGGATCGGCCCCCAGCCGCAGGCCCTCGCGCGGCTCGAGGCAGTGCTTCTCCACCTCGTCGTCCGGCACGAGCACCTCGACGCCGGCCTGGCCGCACGCGTCCAGCAGGCGCAGCACCGCCTCGTGGGTGTCGTCGATCGACGTGTGCGTGAAGAGCGTGATGCGGCGGGGCGCGGTCACACGTCCACCCCCTCCAGGCCGGCGGGCTCCCCCACCCGTCCCGGCTCCCCGATCCATACGAACGTCTCGCGATTTCCGGCGGGCCCCGGGAGTCCCGACGGCGCGAAGCCCAGGATCGAGTACCCGTCGTCGGCCACCAGCCGCGCCACCGTGGCCACGGCCTCGCGCCGGTGCTCGGCCGAACGGACCACGCCGCCCTTCCCGAGCCGCGCGCGGCCGACCTCGAACTGGGGCTTGACCATCGCCAGGCAGTCGAAGCGCGGGGCGGCGCAGGCGAGCACGGCGGGCAGGACCTTCGCGAGGGAGATGAACGAGACGTCGGCCACGATCAAGTCGGGCGCGTAAGGGAGGGCATCCGCCGCGAGCGCGCGCGCGTTGGCGCGCTCCACCACCGTCACCCGCTCGTCACCGCGCAGGCGCCAGTGCAGCTCGCCGTAGGCGACGTCGAGCGCCACCACGTGCTCGGCGCCGCGCTGGAGCAGGCAGTCGGTGAAGCCGCCCGTGGAGGCGCCCACGTCGAGCGCGCGCCGGCCGCGCGGGTCGATCCCCAGCGCGTCGAGCGCGTTCGCCAGCTTGATCCCGCCGCGCGAGACGTACGGCGGCGGCGCATCCACCGCCAGGGACACGTCGTCGCCGACCATCTGGCCGGGCTTGTCGGCGCGCCGCCCGTCGTCACCGATCCGGACGGACCCGGCGATCACCGCGGCCGCGGCCCGCGAGCGCGACTCGAACAGCCCGCGGTCCACGAGCAGGGCATCGAGCCTGGTCTTGACCACCGGCGGAGGGTACCGGCGAAACGGCCCGGGGCCGAGCGGGGACGGCGCTTCGTCCGAGTGGGGACCGGGCTTCGCCGACCCCCAAAAAGAACGACCCGCCGGGAGAGGCGGGCCGTTCGAGGGAGGAGTGATGCGTTGTTGAGCTTGGGGGAATGAAGTCTGCAACCACCGTACGCACGTTCGCCTCGGAGGTGTGTGCGGGGCGGCACAGACCGGTTTGGCGCATCCGCGCCGCTAGCTTGACGGGGCATGCCGAGCTGCTTCGTCATCATGCCGATCACCACGCCGCCCGAGGCCGTCGACCTCTACGGCGGGGACCGGGATCACTTCGTTCACGTGCTGGAGCATCTGTTCGTGCCGGCGATCGAGAAGGCCGGCTACGAGCCGGTCGAGCCGAGCGCCCAGGGCGGGGACCTCATCCAGGCCGAGATCGTGAAGAACCTCGAGACCGCGGACGTGGTCCTGTGCGACATCTCGGGCCTCAACCCGAACGTCTTCTTCGAGCTGGGGATCCGGACGGCGCTGAACAGACCTGTCTGCATGGTCCGGGACGAGCACACCCAGCGAGTTCCCTTCGACACCGGGATCATCAATACCCACACGTACCGCGCCGGACTGCATCCCTGGCAGCTCGAGGCGGAGATCGAGGCGCTGGCGAGCCACCTCACGACGACGGCTGAGCGTGCCGAAGGGCGAAACTCCCTCTGGAGCTACTTCGGCCTAACGCAGCGCGGAACCGATGCCGCCGAGGCCGTGGGAGGCAATCCGGAGCAAGCCACGTTGCAATTGATCCTCGACGAGATGCAGCGACTGCGTCGCTCGGCGCGCGAAAGCGGCATCGTCGACAACGCTTCGCACGATGCGCTGATCACGTCTTCCTCGAAACTAAGCCACTTCCTCCGGGATGCCGAACGCGTTGCCGACGCTCCGCTGGACGTCATCAAGATCGGCGATCACGAGGTCATCATCAAGCCGACCGAAGCCCTCAGCGACGCTCGAAGGCACTTCATCGAACGCGTCGGGGCGGACTACGGCTTCGCGGTCACGTTCGGGCTCCCCGGCGACGAGCCCTAGACCAGCTCGCGGGCGTCCTCGAGCACGTGCTCGACGATCGCCTCCGGCGTGAGGCCGACCTCCTTGCGGAGCAGTGCCGGCTTGCCGTGCGTCACGAAGCGGTCCGGGATCCCGATGCGCACGAGGCGCGTCTCGCGGGCCAGGTCGCGGTCGAGCAGCAGCTCGCCCACGGCGGAACCGAAGCCGCCCTGGAGCACGCCGTCCTCGACGGTCACGAGCAGCTCGTGCTCGCTCGCGAGCTGTGTGAGCAGCTCGCCGTCGAGCGGCTTGGCGAAGCGGGCGTCCACGACCGTCGGCTCCACCCCGTGCTCCTCGAGCAGGTCGGCGGCCGCGAGCGACAGCGATACGCCCAGGCCGTAGCCGATCAGCGCCACCCGCGAGCCCTCGCGCAGCACCTCACCGCGCCCGATCTCGATCTCCTGCGGGCGCGACGGGAGCGGCACGCCCTCGCCCTCGCCGCGCGGGTACCGGATCGCGACCGGACCGTCGTCGTAGCGCGTTGCGGTGTGGAGCATGTCGGCAAGCATCGCCTCGTCGCGCGGCGCCATCAGCACGATGTTCGGCAGGCAGCGCATGTAGGCGATGTCGAAGACGCCGTGATGGGTCGGCCCGTCGTCGCCCACGAGCCCGGCGCGGTCCATCGCGAAGACCACGTTCAGGTTCTGCAGGCAGACGTCGTGGACGATCTGGTCGTAACCGCGCTGGAGGAAGGTCGAGTAGATCGCCGCGACCGGCTTCATGCCGCCGAGCGCGAGCCCGGCCGCGAACAGCACCGCGTGCTGCTCGGCGATGCCCACGTCGTAGTAGCGCTCGGGCATCTGCTTCTGGAGGATGTTGAGCCCGGTGCCGGAGTTCATGGCGGCGGTGATCCCGCACACGCGCGCGTCGCGGCGGCACTCGTCCACGAGGGCGTTGCCGAAGACCGTCGTGTACTGGGGCGGCTTGGCCTCGCCTGAGCCCGGCGCGGACGGCTTCTTCGGCGCCGCCGCACGGCCCACGATCGAGGCCGGCTTGGCCGCATGCCACTGCTCCATGCCCTCGAGCCCGCCCTCCTCGGCGGGCGCGAAGCCCTTGCCCTTCACGGTCTTGATGTGCACCACGACCGGCCGCTCGGCGTCGAGCGCGTCGCCGATCGACTTGCGCAGCTCCGCCACGTCGTGGCCGTCGATCACGCCCACGTACGCCACGTCGAGCTCCTCGAAGAACAGCCCCGGCGCCCAGAACGCCTTGATCGACGCCTTCAGCTCGGGCCCGAGCCGCTCGATCCGCTCGCCCAGGCCGGCGGGCATCTTCGTGAGCCCGGTCTCGACCGCCTCGCGGGCACGGTGCAGCTCCGGGTTGAGCCGGATCCGGTTGAAGTAGCGCGACAGCGACCCGACGTTCGGCGCGATCGACATCCCGTTGTCGTTGAGGACGATCACGATCGGCAGGTCCATCCCGCCGGCGTTGTGCAGCGCCTCGAACGCGACGCCGCCGGTGAGCGCGCCGTCGCCGATCACGGCGACCACCCGGCCGTCCTCCTCCTGCCCGTGCCGCATCGCCTCCTTGAGCCCGACCGCGTACGAGATCGAGGTGGACGCGTGGCCGGCGCCCATGATGTCGTGCTCGGACTCGGGGATCGAGCAGAACGGGGCGAGGCCGCCGTAGGTGCGGATCGTGGAGAGCTTGTCGCGGCGGCCGGTGAGGACCTTGTGCGGGTAGGCCTGGTGGCCGACGTCCCAGAGGACCTTGTCGCGCGGCGAGTCGAGGAGGCTGTGGAGCGCCACGGCCAGCTCGCACGTGCCGAGGTTGGCGCCGAAGTGGCCGCCGATCTCGCCGATCGTGTCGATGATCAGCTCGCGGACCTCCTGAGCGACGTCCTGCAGCTCCGGGTCGGACAGGCCGTGCAGGTCGCGCGGACCGTTGATCTTGTCGAGGAGGCTCATGTGCGTCGCGTGAGTATGTAGTCGGTGATCCGGGCCAGCGTCTCGGTCCGTCCGCGCGCCTCGGCGAGCGCTGCGCGGGCCTTCTCGTGGGACTCCGCGGCCAGCTCACGGGCGCGGTCGAGGCCGAACTCGCTGACGAAGGTCCGCTTGCCCTGGCGCTCGTCCGACCCCTGCGGCTTGCCCAGCGCGGCCTCGTCCCCGGTGACGTCGAGTATGTCGTCGACGATCTGGAAGAGGACGCCGAGCTCCACAGCGAACCGGCTCCACCCGATTGTGGCAGGTCCGGTCACCCCTTCTAGCAACAAAACGCACTCGATCGCGGCCCCGATGAGGCGGCCGGTCTTGAGCTCGTGAACGTGGCGCAGATCCACCTCGTCGCCGACCGTGATGTCGAGGTACTGGCCGCCGACCATCCCCCCCACGCCGGCGGCGCCGACCAGGTGGCCGAGCGCGGCGAGCACCCGGTCCGGCGCCCCCGCCTGCTCCCGCGCGACCAGCGAGAGCGCCTCCGCGAACAGGCCGTCGCCGGCCAGGATCGCGACGTCCTCGCCGTACTTCACGTGGCAGGTCGGCTGGCCGCGGCGCAGGGCGTCGTCGTCCATCGCCGGGAGGTCGTCGTGGATCAGCGAGTAGGTATGGATCAGCTCGGTCGCCGCCGCCAGCGGCAGGACCTCGCCGGGCTCCCTGCCGAGGGCTTCCGCCGTCGCCATCGCCAGCACCGGCCGTATCCGCTTGCCGCCCGCCAGGAGCGAGTAGCGCATCGCCTCCTCGAGGCCCGCGACGCTCGGCTCGCGCGCGAAGGTCAGGGTCGACAGGTAGTCGTCGACGCGCGACTGGAGCTCGACCGGATACGTGGCCGCGGCGGGCGCGGTGCTCAGAGCAGCGTCTCCTGCCCGGGGACGGTGCCCTCCGGCGCGGAGCGGCGCTCCAGCTCGCTTCCCACGCGCGCCGCGATCTCGGCGCAGCGCTCGACCAGGTCGGCCGCCTCCTCCGGGGCGAGGTCCTCGCTGCGCAGCCGGGTCGCGGCCAGCTCGAGCTCGGCGATCGCGTCGTCGAGCGGCGTGCCGGTCACACGCGCTCCCGGTGGACCGAGGCGAGGATGCCGTTCACGAAGCCCGCGGCCTGCGCGGCGCACAGCTCCTTGGCGGCCTCGACCGCCTCGTCGAGCGCGACCTCGTCGGGCACGTCGTCGCGGTGGAGCAGCTCGTAGAGCGCGACTCGCATGATGTTCAGCTCGAGCGGGGCGATGCGGTCGATCGTCCAGTCCTCGGCGTAGCGCCCGATCAGGGCGTCGAGCTCGTCCTGGTGCTCCGCCGTGCCGGTCGCCAGCTCGCGCGTGAAGGCGGGGGCGCGGCGGTCGAGCGTCGCGTCGAGCGGGCGGTCGGTCACGTCGCGCTGGTAGAGCGCAACGACCGCCGCCCTGCGCTGGTCGCTGCGCCGCACCCGGGCCGTCCTACGCGCGCGAGACGTACTCGCCGGAGCGGGTGTCCACGCGCACGCGGTCGCCGACGTTGACGAACAGCGGGACCCGCACGACCACGCCCGACTCGAGCGTGGCAGGCTTGTCGCCGCCGCCGGAGACCGTGTCGCCCTTCAGGCCGGGCTCGGTGTCGGCCACGGCCATCTCGACCGCGCTCGGCACCTGCACGTCGGCGGGCTTGTCGTCGACGTAGAGGATGTCGACCTCCTGGCTCGGCAGGACCCAGCGCAGCGAGTCCCTGATCGAGTCCTGGGGAACCGTGAACTGCTCATAGGTCTCGACGTCCATGAAGTGGGCGTCGGTGTCGTCGCCGTAGAGGAACTGCATCTTGCGCGTCTCGGTGCGGACCGGGCGGAACTTCTCGCCGGCGCGGAAGGTCCTGTCGATCACGGCGCCGTCGGTGGTGCGCTTGAGCTTGGTGCGTACGAACGCGCCGCCCTTGCCGGGCTTGACGTGCTGGAACTCGACGACCTTGAAGATCGTCCCGTCCACGTCGATGTGGACGCCGTTCTTGAACTGGTTGGTGCTGATCATCGGGGC
>DASVVS010000124.1:0-5613 GCA_036386455.1 Thermoleophilaceae bacterium | reverse complement strand
CGCCGGCCGGGCCTAGCGCGGACGGAGCGGCGGGCGCGGGCGCGGCAGCACACCCGCGGCGCGGGCGTCGAGGCTGCGCCGCTCGAGCGCCCACCAGACCTCGAGCACGTGCTGCGTGTTGCGCAGGTCCGCTCCCGTGAGCTGCTGGAAGCGGTCGAGGCGGTGGCGAAGCGTGTTCGGGTGGACGTAGAGGGCCTTGGCGCTCTCGTCGATCCGCATGCCGTGGGCGAGGTACTCGCGCACGGTCTCCTCGAGCGTCGTGCCGAACTCCCCGAGCTGGTGGAGCGGATCGAGGTAGCGGTGCACCAGCGTCTCGCCGAGGTGCCCCTCGGTCATGATCGCCGGGCGCAGCGACAGGTCCTCCATCGTGACGACGCCGTCGTAGCCGAAGGCGACCGCGGTCTCGAGCGCGCGGTTCGCGAGCTCGAACGAGGTGCTGAGGCGCGCCAGCTCGGTCTCGGACCCGAGTCCGACGACGCCCTGGCTCTCCAGCCGCGGGCGCCTGCTGACCACGCCGCAGACGTCACCCTCGATCGTGACGACCAGCGAGCCGTAGCCGTTGTCGGCGCCGCTCGACTCGATCGCGCGCGTGAGGGTGCGCAGGTCGACGCCGGGGGCGGGGCGCGAGCGGAAGGCGCGGTAGAGCACGCCCGGCAGGAGCCCGTAGGCGGTGGCGCGCCCGGAGATCTCGGCCGGCGAGAGCGTGCCGTGGATGAGCGCGCGCACGAACCAGGCGCGCTCCTCCTCGCCGGTGCTGTTCATCTCGAGCTCGGCGGCCCGGTAGGCCTCGGCGTCGGCGATGTGGACCGCGTCGGCCCACTCCCACAGGCGGTAGATGCACTCCACCTGCGCGTCGGGGTCGAGGCCCGCGTCCGCGGTCGCCTGGCGGAGCAGGTCGCTGCAGCGGCGGATCGCGACGCGCCGGCCCTGGACGACCGCCTCGATCGGGATCCGGCCGCGAGCCAGGTTGGCCGCGGTCGCGGCGGAGAGGGCGAGCTCGTCCTCGCTCGGAGGGCGGCTTTCGGAGATGGCCCGGACCGCGCGCTCGATGTCGGCCTGGACGAGCGTGCCCATGACGCTCGCGGGGAACTCCGAGAACGCCTCCACCTCGGACTGGACCGCCGCGACGATCTCGCGGACGAAACGGTCGCCCTCCCGCAGCAAAAGGTCCTTGGTGAACTCGCCCGCCTGGCTGTGGCTGTCGGTCTCCCAGGTAGGAGTGGCCGCGAACCGGCGGGGCCGCAGCTCAGTGAGGTTTTGTCGGCCTTGCGCTGCCACCTTGGTACAAGTGTATTGCCTCAGGCGGTCAGTTGTGCCAATCCCTCACATGACGGGCTGCGGCCGAGGATCTCGCGGCGTGCGCGGGCGGCTCAGCCGGAGGTCTCGCTGAGGCGCTTGGCCTGCTCGAGACGGGCGAAGAAGTCGTCCTCGACCTCGTGCGGAGCGAGGGCCTCGGCCTCGCGGCGGCGCTCGATCGCGCGGACGCGGCGGACCACGTGGGACTCGGCCGCCGCCAGCTCGGCCTCGCGGCCGGCGAGCACGTCGCGGAGCTTGCGCTCGATCGCGGTCTGGACGCGCAGCTCCTCCTCGATCGTGTCGCGGCGGCGGCGCTCGAGGTCGAGCTCGCCGCGGGCCGTCTGCAGCTCGGTGCGCAGGGACGCGAGCTCCTCGCCGTCGCCCGCGGGCTCGGCTGCCTCGGCTGCCTCCGCCTTCGCGGCATCGAGCCGGGCAACGTGGTCGTCGAGCTCGGCGGCGTGCTGGCCGCGGACGTAGTCGAGCTCCGCGCGGCGGTCCTCCAGGGCGGCCTTCAGCGCCTCGATCTCCGTGTGGGTCTGCTGCAGCTCGGCCTGGAGGCGCTCGAACTCGGCCCCGCGCTCGCCGTCGGCGGCCCTGGCCGTCTCCAGCTCGGACCGGGTGCGGTCCAGCTCGGCGCGCAGGTCGTGCAGCTCGGTCTCCCGCTCGGCGCCGGCGCCCTGGAGCTCGCTGCGGGTGCGGGCGATCTCGGCCCCGGTGGCCTCGAGCTCCCGGCGGGCTTCCTCCAGCTCGCGCCACAGCTCGGCCTCTGCGGCCTCGTGACGCCGCCGCTCCTGGTCGGCAGCCGCGGCCAGCTGGGCGCGCTCCGCCTGCTCGCGCTCGATGGCCGCCTCCGCGTCCCGCTGGCCCGAGCGCTCGCCGGCGATCTGGTCGCGCAGCTGGGCGAGGGCGACCTCGGCCGCCTGGCGGGATGCGTTCGCGCGCTGGGCCTCCTCGCGAAGCTGGGCGGTCGCGGCGGCGGCCTGCTCGCGGGCGCCGGCCTCGCCGGCCTCGTGCGCGGCGCGGACGGCGCTCAGCTCCTCGCGTAGCTCGGCGAGGGCCGCCTCGGCCCGCTCGCGGGCGGTGCGCTCGCGGTCGGAGTCCTGCTGGAGCTCGGTCAGCTTCGCCTCGGCCTGCTCGCGGGCGGTGCGCTCGCGGTCTGAGATCTGCTGTAGCTCGGCGAGCGTCGCCTCGGCGGCCGTGCTCGTGCGGCGGGCCGCGCCGGCCTCGTCGCGGGCCTCGGCCGTGGCGGCCTCGGCGGTCGCGCGGGCCGCCTTCTCGCGGTCGAGCTCCTCGCTGAGGGCGCCGGCACGCTCGGCCTCCGCCCGCAGCTCCTCGACCTCGGCGCGCAGCCGGGCGCTCTCGTCCTCGGCGGCGGCCTGGTCGCGGTCGATCCGCTCGCGCAGCTCGGTGGCCTCGGTCTCGGCGGCGGCGCGGGCCGTGCGCTCGCGGTCGGCGAGATCGCCGAGCTCGGCGGCCTGAGTCTCGGCGGCGGCACGGGCCGAGCGCTCGCGCTCGACGCGCTTGCGCAGCTCCGTGGCGTCGGTCTCAGCGGTGGTGCGGGCCTCGTACTCGCGCTCGGCCTGCTCGCGCAGGTCGGCGGCTTCGGTCTCGGCGGCGGCGCGGGCTTCGTGCTCGCGCTCGGCCAGCTCGCGCAGGTCGGCGGCTTCGGTCTCGGCGGCGGCGCGGGCTTCGTGCTCACGCTCGGCCCGCTCGCGCAGCTCGGTGGCCTCGGCCTCGGCGGCGGCGCGGGCCGTGCGCTCGCGGTCGGCGAGATCGCCGAGCTCGGCGGCCTGAGTCTCGGCGGCGGCGCGGGCCGAGCACTCGCGCTCGACGCGCTTGCGCAGCTCGGTGGCGTCGGCCTCGGCGGCGGCGCGGGCGGTGCGCTCGCTCTCGGCCTCGACACGAAGATCGGCGGCCTCGCCCTCCGCGGCCGTGCGGGCCGCGTTCTCGCGCTCGAGCCGCTCGCGCAGCTCGGTGGCCTCGGCCTCGGCGTTCTCGCGCACCTCGTTCTCGCGCTCGAGCCGCTCTCGCACATCGGCCACCTCGGCCTCCGCTGCCTCGCGGGCGGTCTGCTCGCGATCGACGTCCCAGCGCAGCCCGACGGCCTCGGCCTCGGCGGCCTCGCGCGCGGTGCGCTCGACCTCGGCCCGGTCGGCCAGCTCGCGCAGCTCCGCGGCCTCGTTCTCGACGGTCTCGCGCGCGGTGCGCTCGGCCTCGGCCAGTTCGCGCGCCTTCGCAGCCTCGTTCTCGGCGGCCTCGCGGGCGCCGCGCTGCTGCTCCACGCTCTGGCGCAACTCCGCCAGCGTCGCCTCGGCGGCGCCGGCCAGACCGCGGGCCACGTCGGCCTCGCGGCGAGCATCCGCCGCCTCGACCTCGATGGACTCGCGCGTCTCGCGCTCGTCCTCCAGCTCCGCTCGCAGCGCAGCGGCCCGAGCCTCGGCCTCGGCCTGCTCGCGCGCGGCGCGGTCGCTCAGCCCCTGGATCGTCGTGTCGGCCACCTCGGCCACCGCCCGCAGGCTCTCGACCTCGTGGCGGAGCAGGGCGATCGTGGACTCGGCGGCGTCGAGACGCTGCTCTGCGGCCTCGCGGGCGGCCGCGTGCTCGGCGACGGCGTCCTCGAGGTCTGCCTCGAGCGGCCGCACCGGCTCCTCGTCCTCCATCGCCGCAACCCGCTCGAGCGCCTCCAGCAGCTCGGGCAGCGGCTTCGAGTCCGCCTCCGCGGCAGCCTCGGCGAGCGCACCCGCCGCGCTCGCGGCGGGCGTCTCGTCCTCATCGGCGGCCTGCACGTACCCCTGGTCAAGATCGAAGTCGAACGGGCGCGGCAGACCGGCCACGACCTCGCCGCCGGCCACCAGCGCGAAGTCGGACCGCAGGTCCTCGGCCAGCTCGGATTCCGCCATGAAGGCGCCGCGCCACGGCTCGCCGCCCGGCACGGCCACCGCAAGCGGCGCGCTCGGGTCCGGCAGCACGGGCAGGCGGACGGTCTCGCCGTCGCGCTCGATCTCGAGCTCGACCGGCATGGGCACGATCCGGTCCAGCTCTGCCGACCACGCGCCGCTCAGGCGCAGCAGCCCCATCCCGTCGCCGGCGGGGACGAACTCGAAGGTCGTGGCCTCGAACGCGAGCAGGGGGCCGCCGTCGCGGTCGTCGCGCCGGTGCTGCGGCTGGTCGTCGTCTCGGTTCGAGCGTGAGAAGAAAGGCATGGAATCCTCGGCCCGGCCTGTATCGGCAGGAACGGGGCGAGGGCTAAAGGGCTCGCTCGACCGGCCGCTGAGGGAACATCCGCCGGATGAAGCGCATGCGCCGGCAGGCGAGCACGCTGCGGGTGACCGGCCACCGCCCGTGGCCCGTGCCGGAACGCCCGTGGGTGATGGCGCAGAGCTGGCACCGGCTGCTGTTCGCGCATTGGCGCGTGCCCGCCGAGGCGCTGCGGCCGGTGGTGCACCCGGCGATCCCCATCGACGAGTTCGACGGCAGCGCCTGGATCGGCGTGACCCCGTTCAAGGTCGAGGGCTCCCGCCCGCGCGGCGCGCCCCCGCCGCCGGTCGTGTCGAGCTTCCTCGAATGCAACGTGCGGACGTACGCGACGATCGACGGCAAGCCGGGCATCTGGTTCTTCAGCCTCGACGCCGAGAGCCGCCTGGCGGTGCGCGGGGCGCGGCGCGCGTGGCGGCTGCCCTACTTCCTGGCCGACATGGACGCGAGACCCCACGGCGAGGGGTTCGACTACCGGACCGACCGCGTCTCGCCCGACGGGCCGGCGGTCGGCTTCGAGGGCGCATACACGCCGACCGGGCCGGAGTTCAACGCGCGGCCCGGCACGCTCGAGCACTTCCTGACCGAGCGCTACTGCCTCTACACCCTCGACGACCGCCAGCGCGTGCAGCGCGGCGACATCCACCACCCGCCGTGGCCGCTGCAGACCGCTGAGGCCGAGGTGCGCCGCAACACGATGGCGCGGATGATCGGGATCGAGCTGGAGGGCGACCCGCTCCTCCACTTCGCACGCCGCCAGGACGTGCTGATGTGGCGGATCAGGCCGGTCGCCGGCTAGCCGCCGCCGACGGCCTCCTGCACCACGCCGGTGCCGCGACACACCGGACAGGTCGTGCCGTCGTCGTGCCGGCCCTTTCCCTCGCAGTGCTCGCAGGTGTTCTCGGCCGCCGCGGGCTCGCTGGGGGGAGCCTCGTCGCCGGGCTTCATGTTCTCGTTGGTCATGCCGGGTGACCTACCCGGAGCCGTCGCGGGGAATCCGCGAGCCCGCACTAGGGTGCGCGGCGATGCCCGCGCTGCACGTCCTCCGCGTCTTCACCGACC